>CAYGXL010000205.1:0-4518 GCA_964353935.1 uncultured Burkholderiaceae bacterium
GGGTTCCTGCCGGGCGACCTCGCGCAAAAGGTCGATCCGTACCTGCGCCCCCTGTACGACGCGCTGTTCGACCTGCTCGGCTTCGACAAGACGCAGAAGCTGCTCGAACGGCACACGATCGAGATCGCGCCGCTCGCGTACATGCGCGGCCGCACGCTGAATGCCGCGTTCGTGATCCTCGACGAGGCTCAGAACACCACGCGCGAGCAGATGAAGATGTTCCTGACGCGGATCGGTTTCGGCTCCAAGGCGGTGGTCACCGGCGACGTGACGCAGATGGACCTGCCGAAGGGCGTGGCCAGCGGGCTGATCGAAGCGCAGCACGTGCTGGCCGAGGTGCGCGGCATCGCCTTCACCTACTTCACGGCCGCCGACGTGGTGCGGCACCCGCTCGTGGGCCGGATCGTCGAGGCCTACGAAGCCGCGGACGAACGCACCGGCGTGGCCGACCCGAACCGCCCGGCGCGGACCGCGAGGCCCGCGAGGCACGACGCGGCCTGATGGCGCTGACGGTGTCGATCCAGGGGCAGGGCCGGTTCGACGGCCTGCCGGCGCGAAGCACGCTCGTCCGCTGGATCAAGGCCGCTGTGGAATGCGACGCCGAACTGACCTTGCGCTTCGTCGGCGCGGCCGAGGCGCGCCGGCTGAACCGCGAGTTCCGGGGCAGGGACTACGCGACCAACGTGCTGACGTTCGACTACCAGCACGCGCCGGTCGTGCTCGCCGACATCGTGCTGTGCGTGCCGGTTATCCGGCGCGAAGCGCGCGAGCAGCGCAAGGGGTTTCGCGAGCACCTGGCGCATCTCGTCGTCCACGGAGTCCTGCACGCACAGGGCCACGATCACGACCGCGCTTCCCGAGCGAGGAGGATGGAAGCGCTGGAGGTTCGAGTCCTCGCCGGACTGGGGATCGACGATCCCTACCGCGATGGCGGGGTCGCGGGCGGCTGAGCCGGCCGCTCGGCACTCGGGTTGTAGCCGGAGGGCAGCACCAGCTTCACTTTCGGATCGCTCGGAGCCCGCTCGCGGAAGGTCTTCACCTCGCCGTGCAGGGTGCCGATCATCTGCGTCACCGCTTCCTCGAAGCTCTTCAGCCGTGCCTCCCGCGACTGCCCGGAAAACCCGACCAGCGTGGCGCTGCCCTTCACGTTCGACGTGCCGGCCGCGCGCATCAGGAGGCGCCGGCTCTTGATGTCGAACACGGCGGTCTCGACCACCGTCAGCACGTCGTAGCGGTCGCCCGGGACGATGTAGGCGCCGATTCCGGTCCAGTACAGCAGCGACAGGGCCGTCGCGTCCGCGTGCTGCACCTGGTCGTAGGACACCAGCGCGATCGCGTCCAGGCGCAGCAGCGCGGCGACTCGGTCGATGTTGGCGAAGCCGCCGCCCGGCTCCAGGTAGAGCGACGGGACGGCTTCGATGTCGCGGATGAACGGGTACTTCGCGAACGCATTGCGGACCAGGCCGGCGAGACGCAGCCGATCGGCCTCCGACAGGCGGAACTCGGGAGACGCGTTGTCCGGCACGAAGGCCACTCCGATCCGGAAGGGAACGTTGATGACCGCGACCGCGTCCGGCTGGGTGGGGGGCTCCGCGGTGCCCGGGTAGAGGTAGGCCAGCATCGACGCGACCTGCCGTTGCCTCGACCCCTTGTCCATCCCCGCGCAGCCGGCCAGCCCGACCGCCAACAAGATCACCGACACGACCAGCCCAAGCCGTTTCATCACTCCCTCCGCGGCGTAGATCCACCAACTGCCGCTTCAACCTAGCATCGGATCGGGAAGTTAGCGGGTACTTACGGCAAGTGGACCCCTCGTTCGCGCCGGAAAACTGCGTATGCCGTGCCCATTTCCCCTCGTGTATTCTGGATTTGTCTCCACTCAGGATCCGTCGCTGCCCGCCGGCCACCGGTCCGTCACTGATGTCCGAACCTCCGCCTGCCCGCTTCATCCCCTCGCAGAAGCACAAGAGCCTGCTCGAACGCCTGACGGCGTTCATCTTCCGCGAGCCGGAGAACCGGGAAGAACTCCTCGAAGCCCTGCACGACGCGCACGAGCGCAACCTGCTCGATGCCGACGCGTTGTCGATGATCGAGGGCGTCCTGCAGGTATCCGAGCTGCGCGCGCGCGACCTGATGATCCCGCGCTCCCAGATGGACGTCATCGACATCGCCGAGCCGCCCGAGAAGTGGATCGACTACGTGATCGAGACGGCGCACTCGCGCTTCCCCGTGATCGAAGGCAGCCGGGACCACGTGATCGGCATCCTGCTCGCCAAGGACCTGCTGCGGTACTACCGCGAAGACAGTTTCGATGTCCGCGGCACGCTGCGACCGGCGGTCTTCATCCCGGAGAGCAAGCCGCTGAACGTGCTGCTGCGCGACTTCCGTGCGAATCACAACCACATTGCGATCGTGGTCGACGAGTACGGCGGCGTGTCGGGACTCATCACGATCGAGGACGTGCTGGAGCAGATCGTCGGCGACATCGAGGACGAGTACGACTTCGACGAAGCCGACGACGCCATCATCGCCGAGGATGACGGCAAGTACCGGGTGAAGGCGTTGACCGAGGTCGCCCAGTTCAACGAGGCCTTCGCCACCCGGTTCCCGGTCGACGAGTTCGACACCATCGGCGGCATCGTCACCGACCGCTTCGGCCGCGTGCCCAAGCGCGGTGAAGCCGTCGAGATCGACGGACTGCGCTTCGAAGTGCTGCGGGCCGATGCCCGCCAGGCCCACCTCTTCCTGGTGAACCGGGTGCCGAAGACCGTGATCAACGAGTTCTTCCAGGACGACGAGCACCGTCATCCGGCGTAAGGGTCCGCGGTCGAACGCTGCTAGCGTTCGCTTTCCATGAGACGCTTCGTTCTGGTCGCGGTGGCCCTCGCCGCTGGCGCAGCGCACGCGCTGTCGTTCGCGCCCTTCAACCTGCCGTGGCTGCAGGTGCTCGCGCTGGCGGCGCTGTTCGGGCTGACGACGCGGGCGGGTAACTGGCGCCTGGCCGCGCTGCTCGGGTTCGCGTTCGGGCTCGGCTGGTTCGGCGTCGGCGTCTCGTGGGTCTACGTCAGCATGCACGTGTACGGGCTGATGCCCGCGCCGCTGGCCGCGGCCGCCACGCTCGCGTTCTGTGCATTCCTCGCGCTGTACCCGGCGCTGGCGCTCGGCGTGTCGCAGCGCCTCGCTCCGGCCGCGTGGATCCGGCTGCCGTTGCTGCTGCCCGCCGCCTGGACCCTGAGCGAGTGGCTGCGAGGAACGCTGTTCACCGGTTTTCCATGGCTTGCGTCCGGCTACGCGCACACCGACAGCGTCCTGGCGGGATTCGCGCCGGTCGCCGGCGTCTACGGCGTGACGCTGGCGGCCGCGCTGCTCGCCGGCGCGCTCGCGCTGCTCGCGCTGCCGCTGCACGTGCGGGGGCGGGCGGGCTACGCGTGGATCGCCGGGGCGTTCGTGCTGCTGATCGGCGGTGGCGCGGCGTTGAACGGCCAGGCCTGGACGCGACCGGCCGGGGCCCCGATTTCGGTGCGCCTGGTGCAGGCCAACATTCCGCAGGACACCAAGTTCGGTCCGGAGGGCCTGCAGCGCGCGTTCGATGCGCATTGGGCTCTGATGCAGGGGCCGCGGGTCGACCTGGTCGCGCTGCCGGAGTCGGTGTTCCCGGTGCCGCTGCAGTTCGTTCCGCCGCAGTTCCTCGAGGCATTCGGCAACCACGTCCGCGCCCAGAACAGCGCCCTGGTGTTCGGCGTGTTCCTGGAGCAGCCGGCGGGCGCGTACTTCAACAGCGCGGTCGGCATCGCCCCGGGCGACTTGCCGCCCGCGCACTACAGCAAACGCCACCTGGTGCCCTTCGGCGAGTTCATCCCGCCGGGGTTCCGCTGGTTCGTCGACCTGATGCAGATGCCGATCGGCGACCAGCAGCGGGGCGCCGCCGTTCAACCGCCGATGGAACTCGCGGGCCAGCGGATCGCCGTCAACATCTGCTACGAGGACCTGTTCGGCGCGGTGATCATCCAGGCATGGCAGGGCGATGCATCGCCGACCATCATGCTGAACATGTCCAACCTCGCGTGGTTCCAGGACTCGCTGGCGCTGCCGCAGCACCTGCAGATTTCGCGGATGCGCGCGCTGGAAACGCAGCATCCGATGCTCCGCGCCACCAACACCGGGGCGACCGCCATCATCGATGCGCGCGGCCAGGTCACGGGCGCATTGCCGTTCCTGACGGCCGGCGCCCTGACCGGGCAGGTGCAAGGGATGCAGGGCACGACCCCTTTCATCCGCTGGGGCAATGGGCCGGCGGTGCTCCTGGCCCTGATGATCGGGCTGGCCGCGGCCGCCGTGGCGCGCTGGCGGCGAGCCTCTTCTTTCAGAGTGGATACGTAATGAGAATGATTGCTATTTAACTTGTCTCAGGTCAAAGCTCTTTCTGAGTCGCCGAGGTCTTCTGGCCGTACTGGAGGCGTGACTGGAAGGTGAGTGGCGCTGCGCGTTCGCCTTCTGCGCGGCGACCGCGCTGCGGGG
>CAYGXL010000206.1:0-4512 GCA_964353935.1 uncultured Burkholderiaceae bacterium
CGCATCGCGCCGAGGCCACGACGCACGGCATCGCGAAGTACGCGCCCATCGCCTGCGCCGGCCCGCTGATGGCCGCCGAGATCGACGCGCTGTCCCGCGCGCTCAGCAACCCGAAGCGTCCGCTGGTCGCGATCGTCGCGGGCTCGAAGGTCTCGACCAAGCTGACGATCCTGAACAACCTCGCGCAGAAGGTCGACCTGCTGATCGTCGGCGGCGGCATCGCCAACACCTTCCTCCTCGCCGAGGGCTTCCCCATCGGAAAGTCGCTGGCGGAGCCGGACCTCGTGCCGGAGTGCAAGAAGGTGCTGGCGACGCTGGGTGCCAAGGGCGCGACCTTGCCGCTGCCGATCGACGTCGTCGTCGCGAAGGAGTTCTCGGCGACCGCGCCTGCCCACGTGCGGCGCGCCGACGACGTGAAGCCCGACGAGATGATCCTGGACATCGGGCCGTCGAGCGCGCTGGCGCTCGGCCACATCGTCCGCTCGGCGGGCACGATCATCTGGAACGGGCCGGTGGGCGTGTTCGAATTCGATGCGTTCGCCGACGGCACGCACCAGCTCGCGCTTGCCGTCGCGGAGGCCACGGCGAACGGCACGTTCTCGATCGCCGGCGGCGGAGATACGCTGGCGGCGATCGCCAAGTACCACATCAACGATCGCGTCAGCTACATCTCGACCGGCGGCGGCGCCTTCCTCGAGTTCCTCGAAGGCAAGGGCCTGCCGGCCATCGACATCCTGCAGCAGCGCGCGGCATGAGCGCGCACGGCCGCTCCGAAGCGCTCATCCCGAGCGCCCCGCGCGAGGGTAGTCCAGTCAGCGCGCGCGCGTCGGCATGACCCGCTTTCGCGTCGAAGGGCTCGACCACGTGCACGTCTATGTGCGCGACCGGGCCGAGGCGGCGAAGTGGTACGGCAGCGTGCTCGGGTTCCGCAAGGACGCCCGGTTCGGCAGCTGGGCGCGGGAACTCGGCGGCCCGTTGACGCTGACCGCCGGTGATGGCGTGACCCATCTTGCGCTGTTCGAAGACGCCAAGCGCGCGGGCAAGGCCACGACCGTCGCCCTGCGCGTCGACGGCACCGCGTTCGTCCACTTCCACAAGCGGGCCCCGCAGCTGCCGCTGTTCGACAAGCGCCGGCGCCCGTCGCCGCCGCACCTGCAGGACCACGCTCTGTCGCTGTCGCTCTACTTCAACGACCGCGACGGCAACCCGATCGAACTGACGACGTACGAAGTCGACCTCGTCCGCGCGCGCTCACACCGGATCTGACCCATGCCACGCAGCACCAAGATCGTCGCGACCCTCGGCCCCGCTTCCAGCGATCCGCTGGTGCTCGAACGCATGCTGACCGCCGGCGTCGACGTGGTCCGCTTCAATTTTTCCCACGGCACCGCCGAGGACCATCTCGCGCGCGCGCAGCTCGTGCGAGAGACGTCCGCGAAGATCGGCATCGATGTCGCGATCATGGCCGACCTCCAGGGTCCGAAAGTCCGAGTCGGCAAGTTCGAAGGCGGCCGGGTCACCCTGAAGCCGGGCGCGCGGTTCGTCCTGGACTCCAGGGACGAACTCGGCAACTCCGAACGCTCGGGCCTCGACTACAAGGACCTGCCGAAGGACGTCAGGCAGGGCGACACGCTGCTGCTGAACGACGGGCTGATCGTGCTCGACGTCGAGCGCGTGACGCTCGACGAGATCCACACCATCGTGCGCATCGGCGGCGAGCTGTCGAACAACAAGGGCATCAACAAGCAGGGCGGAGGCCTGTCCGCGCCTGCCCTGACCGGCAAGGACGTGCGCGACATCGACACCGCAATGCTGTGCGGGGCCGACTTCGTCGCCGTGTCGTTCGTGAAGAATCGCACCGACGTCGAGATGGCGCGCCAGCTGGCGACGATCGCCGGCGCGAAGCACGGCATCAAGCCGCAGATCATCGCGAAGATCGAGCGCGCCGAGGCGATTCCGCTGCTGCGCGAGATCCTCGACGCGGCCGACGGCATCATGGTCGCGCGCGGCGACCTCGCGGTCGAGGTCGGCAATGCCGCCGTGCCCGCGCTGCAGAAGCGCATGATCAAGATGGCGAAGGAGAGCAACAAGCTCGCCATCACCGCGACGCAGATGATGGAGTCGATGATCGTCAACGCGTCGCCGACGCGCGCCGAGGTCAGCGACGTCGCGAACGCCGTGCTCGACGGCACCGACGCGGTGATGCTGTCGGCGGAGACCGCGGCAGGCAAGTATCCGGTCGAGGTCGTCGAGACGATGGCGTCGATCGTCACCGAGGCCGACCGCTCCGAGCAGGTCGAGCTCGACCTGCAGTTCGTCAACCGGACGTTCGACCGGGTCGACCAGTCGATCGCCTACGGCGCGCTCTTCACCGCGTATCACCTGCGCTGCGCCGCGATCTGCGCCCTGACCGAGTCGGGTTCGACCACCCTCTGGATGAGCCGCCACGACGTCGACATCCCGATCTACGCGCTGACCGCGAGCGTGGCCACGGCGCGCCGCCTGGCGCTGTACCGGAACGTGCGTCCGCTGCACTTCCCGACGCTCGCGGACCGTGACGCCTCGCTCGCGGCGGCGGAGAGGCTCCTGCTCGAGCGGGGCGTGGTGCGGCGGGGCGACCTGATCGTGCTGACCGTCGGCGAACCCATGGGGCAGGCCGGCGGAACCAACACGCTGAAGATCGTGCGCGTCGGCGAACATGCGTGAGACGAACTCCCGGTCGCACGGTTTCGGCGAGGCCGGAGCCGGCATCGTGCGTGTCGGCGAGCGCGCCTGACCGCACGACCCCGGGGCGGCGTGCCGGCGATTGCGCTCCGCGATAGCCTCGCACTCAGCCGCCTCCGTTCCTCCGTCCGAGCAGCGATGAAACTCCTGCGCCCGTTACTCGTCGCCGCCGCACTGGCGACGCTGGCCGCGTGCGCGTCCCTCCCGGCGCGTCCGGCGGGGGGCATGGTGGCGGACCTCACCGAGGACGTCCCGCTCGTGTCGCAGGATGGCCTGAGCAGCGACTTCGCCACCGAGGTCCAACGGATCGACGTGCAGCAGCGTGCGTGGAAGGTGATCGCGGAGCGCTACTACGACCCGCGGCTGAACGGCGTTGACTGGCCGGCCATCCGCGACAAGTACCGGCCGCGCGTGGCCGGCGCGAGGACCGATGCGCAGTTCTACCTCGCACTCAAGTCCATGGTGCGCGAGCTCAACGATTCGCACACGCGTGTCGTCACGCCGCGCGAGAGCGCGGATCACCGCCGCTTCGCGGCCCTGGCGACGGGCGCCGCCCTCAACGTCATCGACGACCAGCTCGTCATCATCGACGTCGACCAGGACTCGCCGGCGGCGCGTGCCGGCTTGAAGCGCGGCGATGTCGTGCTGGCGATCGACTCGCATCGGTTCGACGCGATGTTCCTCGCGGCCGCCCGCCACCTGCCGCTGACCGGCGAGGACGTCACGTCGCCCGAGGCACAGCCGGCGCGGGCCGACGAGGCGATGCGCTTCGCCCAGCTGCGCGCCGTGCGCCGGGCCCTCCAACGCAAGCCGGACGAGCCGCCGCGCGCGCAGCGGGTGACGATCAGCCGTGACCGGGCCTCGGCCTTCGAAGTCGTCGTGCGACCCGAGCCGCTGGTGCGCCCGCCGACGGTGACGGTGACCACGCTGTCCTCGGGGGTGGCGGTGGTGAAGCTGAACCGCTTCTCCGTGCAGAACCGCGGTGACATCGAGCGCGCACTGCGTTCCGCCGGCACGTCGCGCGCGCTGGTGCTCGACCTGCGCGGCAACGGCGGCGGCGACTACAGCCAGTTCGTCTGGCTGGTCCGCCAGTTCCTGCCCGAGCAGCGCCACGTGATGACGCAGCTCAGTCGCCTCGGTGACGAAGTGCGCGAGCGCCCCGTTCGGCTTTCTCCGGCGGAGCAGCCCTACCTGAAGCCGATCGCGGTCCTGACCGACCGTCGGTCGGGCAGTGCGTCCGAACTCACCGCGGTCGCCCTGCTCGAACAGCGCGACGCGATCATCGTGGGCGAGTCGACCTGCGGCTGCGTGGTGGGCGTGAGCTGGGAGTACATCCTGCCCGGCGGCGGCGGCGTGCGGGTGTCCGAAACGGGCTTCCGGTCCGCCCGCGGGCGGCGCATGGAGGGCCAGCCCCTGCCGCCCACCATCTACATGCCGCCCAGGCTTCCGGAACTGCGCGCCGGGCGCGACCTCGCGCTGGAGGCTGCGGAGCGCGCGCTGCTGGAACGTCCGTCGCCCCAGCCCGCCTCGGTGCGGGGCCTCACCGGGCCCCGGCCGCCGCTCGCCTAAAATGCCGGGTTCAGGCGGGCTTCGAAAATCGGTTTCAGCGGAATCACAGGAGATACGACATGGCATTGGTCTCGATGCGGCAGTTGCTCGATCACGCGGCGGAAAACGGCTACGGCGTTCCCGCCTTCAACGTCAACAATCTCGAGCAGGTGCAGGCCATCATGGAGGCGGCCAAGGAGGTCAACGCCCCGGTGATCATGCAGGCCTCGGCCGGCGCGC
>CAYGXL010000207.1:0-4475 GCA_964353935.1 uncultured Burkholderiaceae bacterium
GGTGCAGTTCTGGTGCGCGCGCCGCTTCTACGTGGCGGCGGCCAGGGCGGTGCGGGCGCGGACCGGCAACATGGACCTGCTGGTGTCGATCGGCACGCTGGCCGCCTATGGCCTGTCGCTCTACCTCTGGATCGACGGCGTCCGGACACACGGCCTCGGGCACATGCAGTACCTTTACTTCGAAGCGGCCGCGGTCGTCATCGCGCTCGTGCTGCTCGGCAAGTGGCTCGAGGCGCGCGCCAAGCGTCAGACCTCCGAGGCGATCCGGCTGCTTGCCGCGCTGCGTCCCGACAAGGCGCTGGTGATGCGCGACGGCCAGCCGGCGGAGGTTCCGATCGACGACGTCCGTCTCGGCGACGTCGTCGTGATCCGTGGCGGCGATCGCGTCCCGGTCGACGGCCTGGTCCGCGCAGGCACGAGCAGCATCGACGAATCTATGCTCACCGGCGAAAGCCTGCCGGTCGAGAAGGCAGTCGCCGACAAGGTGACGGCGGGATCGATCAACGGTGGGGGCCGCCTGGAAGTCGAGACGACGGCCGTCGGCGCAGAGACGGTTCTGTCGAAGATCATCCGCCTCGTCGAGGACGCGCAGGCCGCCAAGGCGCCGATCCAGCGAATGGTCGACAAGGTGGCAGCCGTGTTCGTGCCGATCGTGCTCGTCATCGCGTTCGCCACGGTGATCGGCTGGCTGCTCGCCGGCGCCAGCTTCGAGCACGCCCTCATCAACGCGGTCAGCGTGCTGGTGATCGCCTGTCCGTGCGCGCTCGGCCTCGCCACGCCGACCGCGATCATCGCGGGGACGGGCGTGGCCGCGCGGCACGGCGTGCTGATCAAGGACGCCGAGGCGCTCGAACTCGCGCGGCGGATCGAGGTCGTCGCGTTCGACAAGACCGGCACCCTGACCATCGGCAAGCCGAGCGTGGTGGCGGTCGGCGAGCGCGCCGCGGCCAGCCGGAGCGAGGTGCTGGCCCTCGCCGCGGCGGTGAATGCCGGCAGCAACCACCCGCTCGCCGAGGCCGTGCGGGCGGCGGTCGCGCAGGAACCACCGCCGGATTTCGTCCCACTTGCCGTACGCGACCACCGCGACCTGGCAGGACGCGGCGTCAGCGCGAAATTCAGCGGCGAGGATGGCAGCACAGTCGAGCTCGCCTTCGGCAGCCGCCGGTTGATGGTCGACTGGAAGGCCGACGTGTCGGCCCTTCTCGTGGACGCCGAAGCCCGGGAAGCGGAAGGACGAACGGTGTCCTGGCTCGCGCGGCGCACCTCGGCGGGAACGCAGGTGCTCGGATGGCTGGCGTTCGGTGACGAACCCAGGCCGAGCGCGAAGGCGGCGATCGACGAACTGCGCCGGCTCGGCATCCACACGACGATGATTTCCGGCGACAGTGCGGGAGCGGCCGCGCACGTCGCGCGGCAGCTCGGACTGGAAGACTACGAAGCCAATGTCCTGCCGCGCGACAAGGCGAAGCGCGTCGAGGCGCTGAGGAAGGACGGCCGGGTCGTCGCGATGGTCGGCGACGGAATCAACGACGCGCCGGCGCTCGCCGCGGCGGACGTCGGCATCGCGATGGGCTCCGGCACCGACGTCGCGATGCACGCGGCGGGCATCACGCTGCTGCGCTCCGATCCCCGGCTGGTCGCCGACGCCATCGCGATCTCGCGCGCGACGGTGCGCAAGATCCGCCAGAACCTGTTCTGGGCCTTCTTCTACAACGTGATCGGCATTCCGTTGGCCGCATTCGGACTGCTGACACCCATCTTTGCCGGAGCGGCGATGGCCTTTTCCAGCGTTTCGGTGGTCAGCAACGCTCTGCTGCTGAAGCGTTACCGCTCTTCCAGCAGCTGATCCAGTCGCCAACGCAGCGCCTTCACGGCGAGGAGGCGCGCAAGCCAGGCGAACAGCGCCACCGCGACGACGAAGCCCGTCCACCGCGGCACGTCCAGCGCGCCGGCCAGGGCCGACGCGGCGATTGCGGTCAACCAGAACAGGAACATGTTCCGCAGCGCGTGCTTGCGTGGCGGTTCGTAGCCGATGAGGTCGTCGACCAATGCGGGTCGGAGCGCCGGATCGGACACCCGGCTCTCGACCTCCTCGACGACCCACGCGCGCGAGACGAGGCCGACGGCAGTCGGCGTGAAGCGGTCGCGGAGTTCGGCCGGCATCGTTCGTGGTCCCGTATGTTGCGAACACGCCGGGCGACCGGTCCGCCCGGCCACCCGCCGCGAGCCGCCGCTACGCAATCGAGCGCAGTTCGCGCAGCGCCACGGACAGCATCGCGAGATCCGCGTGGCGGCTCTCGGCCAGTTCGGCGAGCATCTTGCGCGCGCGCCCGATGGCCGCGCTCTGCGCCTTCTCCCACGCCGGTGCACCGCCGGCCTTCAAGGCGTCGGCGGTGATCTGGCGCTGCAGGCCGGCGAGGTCGTCGTTCAGCGCCGTCTTCGCCAGGCCCTGCCAATAGCTGTCGGCCGGCAGGGCCGCGACCTGCCCGCGCAGCCGCGCGAGCCCGAGCATTTCGCCGACCGCGAAATGGCCGGCGGCCACTTCAGGCAACGGCCGCTGCGAGGTTTCGGCGATCTCGCAGATGTCGAGCGCCGCGAGCGAGGTTTCGGACGCGGCCACGGCAAGCGCCAGGTCGGATGGCACGCGCTTGGCTTCGAGGGCCTTCTGGCGCTCGACGATCGGAGCACGCCACGCGGCACCCGGCGGGGCGCCCGCGATGAACTCGAGCATCTGGCGCGCGGCCGGCGCGAAACCGGCGATGGTCGTGTCCATCGGCTCAGCCAGTCTCCGGGAGCGCAGGAACCAGGTCGTCGCACGCGCGGTGCGGCGCCCGAGTTCATTCAGCATCTGTGACTGGATCTCGTCGGCGACGACGTTGTCGAGCGCCTTGATCGACTTCCAGGTCGGAACCAGCCCGAACACTTCGCGCGCGAGCAGGTAGGCGCGGACCACCTGCGGCGGCGAGGCGCCGGTCGCGTCCATCAGCCGGTGGACGAAGGTGGCGCCGACCCGGTTCACCATGCTGTTCAGCACGTGCGTGGCGATGATCTCGCGCCGCAGCGGATGGCGCTCGATGTAGCCTGCAAAGCGCCCGCGCAGCGCCACCGGGAAGTAACGCTGCAACGCCGTCGCGATCCACGGATCCTCCGGCAGGTCGGAGTCCAGCAGCGCCTCGAACAGCCACATCTTCGAGTACGCGAGCAGCACGGCCCGCTCGGGACCCGTCAGAGCGACACCCTGTGCGCGCCGCTCGGCGATCTCCTCGTCGGACGGCAGGTACTCGAGCGCCCGGTTCAGCCGGCCTTCCTTCTCGAGGAAGCGGATGAACCGCTGCTGGTGGTCGAGCAGGCGCGCGCCGGTGCGGCCAGCCGTCGACAGCACCTGTGTCTGGAAGTAGTTGTCGCGCAGAACGAGTTGCTCGACCTCGTCGGTCATCTCGACGAGGAGCGCATTGCGCTGCTTCTCGGTCAGCTCGCCGTCGGCGATCGGCAGTCCCAGCAGGATCTTGATGTTGACCTCGTGATCCGACGTGTCCACGCCGGCCGAGTTGTCGATCGCGTCCGTGTAGAGGCGCACACCGGCCAGCGCCGCCTCGACGCGACCGAGCTGCGTGAGCCCGAGGTTGCCGCCTTCGCTGACGACCTTGCAGCGCAGGTCGGCACCGTTGATGCGCACCGCGTCGTTCGCGCGGTCGCCGACGTCGGCGTGCGTCTCGTGCGACGACTTCACATAGGTGCCGATGCCGCCGTTGTAGAGCAGGTCGACCGGCGCCTTCAGGATGGCCCCGATCAGTTCAGCGGGCGTCAGCCGCGACGCCGCGATGCCGATCACCGCCTGCACCTGCGGCGAGATGGGGATCGACTTCTCGGAACGGGCCCAGACGCCACCGCCTTCCGAAATCAGCGACGCCTCGTAGTCCGCCCAGGAAGAACGCGGCAACGCGAAGATCCGCTCGCGCTCGGCGAAGCTCGCCGCGGCGTCCGGATCCGGGTCGAGGAACACGTGGCGATGGTCGAACGCGGCCACGAGCCGGATGTGGCGCGACAGCCGCATGCCGTTGCCGAACACGTCGCCGGACATGTCGCCGATGCCGACCACGGTGAACTCGGTCGTCTGCGTGTCGACGCCGACTTCGCGGAAGTGCCGCCTGACGCTTTCCCACGCGCCGCGCGCGGTGATGCCCATCCCCTTGTGGTCGTAGCCCGCGCTGCCGCCGGAGGCGAACGCGTCGCCCAGCCAGTGCCCGTACTCCTTGCTGATTGCGTTGGCGTGGTCCGAGAACGTGGCCGTTCCCTTGTCCGCCGCGACGACGAGATACGGATCATCGCCGTCGTGCCGGACCACGTGCGGCGGCGGCACGACCTTGCCGCCGACCCGGTTGTCGGTGAGGTCGAGCAGTCCGCGCAGGTAGTTCTGGTAGCAGGCGATGCCCTCCTTCAGCAGCGCCTCGCGGTCGGTGGCCGGCGGCGCCTTC
>CAYGXL010000208.1:0-4469 GCA_964353935.1 uncultured Burkholderiaceae bacterium
GAGATCTCCCATGTCTGCTTACCGGCTATCTGACACGCCAGCGCGGAAGACGGCTCCTGGCCGAAAGCACCTTCCGACCCGGGGCGATGCCTGGCCCAAGACTGACCCCGGCGGCCCCGCGGCAAGGCTGCCGCAGGGCCGCCGCATTGCTTTCAATGCGAGTGCCGCATTCCGCAGTACTTCCCGACCCCGATCTTCCCGCAGTCCTTGCTCAGCGCCATGTTGCAGTCGTCATGTGGCCTGCCAGACTCGAGGCACTGCGCTGCGTTCATGTGCGCGACGGCCATCGCCTGGTGCTCTGCCGGCCGGCGAGTGATGTCCTTGTCCTCGGCTGTGCGCGACCGCAGCCCGCAGCGCTCGCCGACGGCGATGCCCCTGCAGGCCTGCTGAAGCTTCGCAGCACAGTCCGCCGGGTTCACGCCTGACGAGGAAACAGACTTCAGGCACCGTGCAGCGTCGGCGTGCGCCTGCGCGATCTGCCGATGCTTCGCGATGTCGTCGTTGCGGTGAGCATCGTCAGCGGCCGGGGCGGCGATCGCCCATGCGAACAGCGCTGCGCCGGCCGCAAGGCACCGTATAGGGTTCCGTCGTGTCATCTCCGTGTCCCTCAGAATGTTCCCCTCACGCCTGCCATCACGGACCGGCCGCCCTCGGGCGCGATGTCCTTCAGGCTCGACGTGCTGTACCGGATCGTCTCGTCGAGCAAGTTGGTCGCCTGAACGAAGACTTCCAGCGAGACGTCGCGCGCGAGCGTCCACATGTACGCCGCGTTCAGGTAGAGGTCGGTGTATCCGGGGGTCTCGGTCTGGAAGCTCGGCACGCGGTCCTGAGCTGAGGCCCGGAGCGCTCCGAGCGTCGCCGTCAGTGCGTCGCGCTGATAGTTCAGCGAGGCGCCGAGCCGCAGCGGCGGGATGAAGGGCAGCGGCTGTCCGTTGTCGCGGTCGCTGGCCCGGACGTAGTCCCCGCGCAGCTTCAGGGTGAGGCGATGGCTGCCTTCCTGCCACACGGGAAGGCCAACCTCGGCTTCCAGGCCGTAGAACCGGGCCCCAACCTGCCGGTAGTCGTACTGCTGCATCGGCGTGACCTCCTCCCCGGTGACCGGGTCGAGGTAGGGCTCCGGTCCTGGTGCGACACTGCGATCCTCGGGGTTGCGGTAGATGCCGGTCGGGAACAACCCGACGAAGTTCGAAAAGGTCGAGTGGAACGCGCCGATGGTTCCCGTCAGCCCTTCGCCCCGCTTGCGCAGCGCGATTTCGATCGAGGACGACCGGATCTTGTCGAGCGCGCGGTTGCCCACTTCGAACTGATCGGTGGCGACGTGCGGCCCGTCGGCAAACAACTCCTGTGACGACGGCGCGCGCTGCGTGTACTGCAGGTTTGCGCCAAGGCCCCAGTCCTTGTCTAACGCGTAGAACGCGCCGACAGCACCGCTCCACGGCGTGAAGCTGACCGAGTCGGCCGGCAGGCCGGCCGCGACGAACTCGGCGGCATCGACCTTCGAGCGCTCGATGCGTGCTCCCAACGAGAACTTCCAGGCCTGGTAGCTTGCTTCTTCGTAGACGAAGGCCGCCAGGTTCTGCGTCCTGGTCGACGGCACGAACGCCTCGTCCCCGAGCGCCGAGAAATCGACGCTGGCCGCCTCGAAGCCTAACGCGCCAGTGAACGGGCCGATCGGGATGTGCAGGCCTTCAAGCCGCAGGTTCCAGCCGTCCGACTTGAACACCGTGCCCGCCTCGCTACCCTCGAACTCGGTGTGTTCATAGTCGTTGTAGCCGTACTTCATCCGCACCGCGCTGAATCCCGGCAACGCATCGCGCAACTCGCCGGCGAAGTTCCACGCCTCCTGCTTCAGATCGATCGTGACATCGGGCTCCGCAACCGTGCCGTAGGTGGTCGTGTAGCGGCTGTACGAGCCCCCTGCATGGCCACCGCGGTCGAGAAAGGCCGTGGCGCCCAGACCATAGGTCTGCGAGTCCCCCTGGCTGTTCGGCAGGCGTCCCAGGGGCCCCGGCTCGCCGCGTTGCGCCTGCACGTCGGCCGTCCAGGCCGCGTCCGGGATCTTGAGTTCGCGGTTCCGTGTTGCGTACGCGTCCGCGTGCAACCGGAACCGATCGTTTCCGCCGTCGAGTCGCGCGCCGCCTGCGCCAAGTTCGCTCGCCGTCTCGTAGCGATAGCTCGCCGCGCCACTGAAGTTGCGCGAGGCCGGCTCCCTGGCAATGCGGCTGTCGATCGTATTGACCACGCCGCCGATTGCGCCGCCGCCATACAGCACGGTGGCCGGGCCGCGAATGACTTCGATCCGATCGACCGCGAACGGGGAGACGGCCACCGCGTGGTCGGGACTGGCCGACGAGGCATCGAGCAGTCCGACGCCGTTGTTGAGCAAGCGAACGTCAAAGCCACCAAGTCCGCGAATGATGGGCCGGCTGGCATTCGGTCCGAAACTGCTCGCGCTGACGCCGAGTTCCTGCGCGAGCGTTGCTCCGAGGGTGGGTTGCTGCTTCAGCAGAAGGTTCCGGCCTTGAAGCAGATTGACCGGCTCGACCATCTCGAAGAGATCCGACCCGAGCGGCGAACCAGTGATGAAGACCGGCGCCAGCCTCTGCGCCAGGTCGCCCTGGTCTGTCGGCGCTCGCCCCTGGGCCAGTGCAGGCGGCGATTGAACGATGGCGGCCGCGATTGCGAGCGCAACGGGCCGGAGTGGAAGCCGCATGATGTTCTCCTGCGCGCGGCCAGTGCCACGCGTCTGTAAGCGATTCGACGCAAAGACACCGCGGTCCGGCAGCTGGAGGGCCGCGGAGCGGGCTCTGACGAAAACGATCAGGAGAAGCGGGAGGGAGGCGCGCGGGCCTGGTACGGCTCGCGGCTCGCGCTTGCGACGAGTGCAAGTGCAGCGGAAAAACGCGCCGTCGCGTCGGGCGCGATCGATGGCAACAGCAACGCCGCGGCCGGCAAACCGCTGCCCAGGGCCAGCGCGTCGGTCGCCGCGCAGTCGTGCTGGGTCTCGGGCGGGGCGTGGCCCGCCGCACCGTCGTGGCCGTGGAATGCGTGTTCCTGATGCGCGATCGACGCCAGGATCCAGCCGTCGGCCGTGCGGTGCTCAACCCGATGGATCAGGCCGACGGTCTGCGCGCAAACCAGGGCAGCGATGACCGTCGACAGCAACAGCCGTCGCACCCATGCCGATGCTGAAAGGGATACCTTCGTGCGCATCACGCAAGTATAGGCACGCGCACCTCCGGCACGCTGCTGACTCAGGAAACGCAGGTCGCGGAGCGATGTCCGAAGGGGGTCAGCAGCGCAGATGCAACCGCAGACACACCTGCCATGCGCTCGAAAGCCGGAACCCTCTGCGCCGGTCGTGACGGCCTGCTCATGGCCGCTGAGCGCCCTTTCATACTTCGAACTGCGGAACCGAGCCCCGGTTCGATCACTCGTGCTCCAGCAAGCGCTCGATGCGTCGATCCGGAACTAGCCAGGCTAAAGCTACCGCCACAAAGATGAGTTGCGAGATCCAAGGGCGGACAAAGGCCAGCGGAATCGCGACCGCGTACACGAGTATTGAAATCGCGCCCTTGTAGTCCTTGCCGACCGCCTTATGCAGAAGGGACTTCTCGCCCTCCGCCGCGACAAGGAATCGCGCAAGGACCCAGTAACCGACGGCGGCCATCAGAAGAACGCCTCCGTACAGCACGGACGGAAGGGGGGCAAGGTGGTTTTCGCCCATCCATCCCGTCACGAAAGGAAGGAGCGACAGCCAAAAGAGCAAATGCAGGTTGGCCCAAAGGACCTTCCCGTTGACGTGCCCGGCGGCCTGGAGCAGGTGATGATGGTTGTTCCAGTAGATCCCTAAGTACACGAAGCTGAGAACGTAGCTCAGAAACGCGGGCACCAGCGGGCGCAGCGCAGTGAGCTCTTCGCCGTGTGGCACTTTCAGCTCAAGCACCATGATCGTGATGATGATCGCGAGCACGCCATCGCTGAATGCCTCCAGCCGGGTCTTGTGCATGAGACGCCCCTCAACAGATCGCTCGCAGTCGCCCCTTCCTCGAGGCTCGAGGAACGGTTGCGGGCGCGGTCTGCGCGAAGAATAGCGGCGGTGGCTGGTCCTCGCTCGTCAGCGAAGGCGGAGAATGATCTGCTCCTGGCCGCGTAGTGACCTTCACTCGACGGACGCTTCGCGACCCAAAGCGGAAGTGAGCAGGTTGCGCAAGCGGCTGGCTTACTTAGCCCGACACCGTGCTTCCGTTCGGCCAACCGCAAGCCGGTTCGGAAAGGCGATTTGCGCAATAGGCGAGTGCCACGCAGGGGACACGGTTGGAAAACTGTTCTTGAAACTTAAAGGGCAGCGCCGAAAGCGCTGCCCTTGCGGAGAGCAAAGTACCGAAGGCGCTACGGCTTGTAGTTGGTCATGCCCGGCCCGGTCTTGTCGTAGATGTTGAAGAACTCGTCCGGCATGATCGTGGCCA
>CAYGXL010000209.1:0-4461 GCA_964353935.1 uncultured Burkholderiaceae bacterium
CTTGTACGTCATGCGTTCACTCCCGGAGACGGACTCCCGGAAATCGCTTCGGAAATCGGGGTCAGACCCCGATTTCTCCCCGACACTCGTCGGGAGTGCGCGAAAAACGGGGTCAGACCCCGATTTCCCTCTCGCCGCTCACTTCACCTGCAGCGTCTTCAGGTGCTCGAGGATGGCCCGGATCTCCGCGGCGACGTACGTCTCGGGATCCTTCGCCGAGTACGGCGCGCCCGTCACTTCGTGGCGGAAGGTGTGGCCCCACACGGGCATCTGGCTCTTCGAGTCCCATGTCACCGGACGCCCGTCGATCTTGTTCCACGCGAGTTCGACCGGGAACGCGCCGCCATTGCGCCGGGCGAAGGTCGTCAGGTCGGGCACGGTGAGCTTCGCCTGCTTGGCGGCCGCGCCGCCGCCCTTCCCGTTGGCGCCGTGGCAGGCGGCGCACCGGGCCTGGTACTGGGCTGCGCCGAAGCTCCAGCCTTCACTGCGCGGATCCTGCGCGAGCGCCGCCGACGACAGCCCGAAGAGGGCGATCGCGGCGAGTGCGAGCGTTCTGTTGGACATATGACCTCCTGCGTTCCGCGGGGCGCGCCCGTCCAGGCCGTCGTCCCGCGCAGTCGTGCCTGCTGCGCCAGCGTGCGCGGCGCTCCCTCACTTCACCTGCAGGCCCTTCATGTACTCGATGATCGCGAAGATCTCCGCGGCCACGTACGACTCGGGCTTGGCGGTCGCGTTCACGTTCGCCATCGCCTCGTGCCGGAAGTCGCGGCCCCACACCGGCATGCTGCGCTCGGCGTCGAAGCTGGCCGGACGGCCGTCGATCTTCTGCCACGCGAGGTCAACCGGGAATTTGCCGCCGTTGCGCTTGGCATAAGTGGTGATGTCGGGCACGGTGGCGCCGACCTGCTTGGCGGCCGGGCCGGCGCCCTTGCCGTTGGCGCCGTGGCAGGGCGCGCAGCGGGCATTGAACTGGTCCTTGCCGAAACTCCAGCCCTGTTTCGGCGGATCGGCGGCGAGTGCCGCGGCGCTGAACCCGAAGATTCCGGCGACGAGGACGGCGAGTGCTCTGGTGGACATACGAACTCCCTTCGGTGATCGAATGCCTGCCAGTCGGCTCTGTGTGAACGCCCCGCGTACCGGCGCCCTGGCAGGCTCGCGTTGCGCATGAATCGCTACCTTCACTTTGGCTTCGGATTCCTCCGCGGTATTGATGAAAGGCAACGCGCCGGGGCCGGGCAACGGCTCTAAAGAGGTATGCGCCCGCTCTTCGAACCCAGCCTGCTGAACGACACGTTCGGCGACCCCGGCCTGTACGTCGACTTCCGCGACGAACGCCGCGCGCTGCTGTTCGATTTCGGCGACCTGGGCCGCCTGCCGCCGCGCAAGTTGCTGCGGCTGTCGCACGTGTTCGTCAGCCACACGCACATGGACCACTTCGCCGGCTTCGACCAGTGGCTGCGCGTGGTGCTCGGGCGCAAGGAGCGCATCGTGCTGACCGGCGGCCCCGGCTTCATCGACCGCGTCGGGCACAAGCTCGCGGCCTACACGTGGAACGTCGTGCACCGCTACGAAGTGCCGCTGACGATCGAGGCGCGCGAAGCGCGGCCCGACGGCGGCGGTCGGCGCGCCGAGTTCAGCAGCCTCGCGCGCTTCGAGCGCACGCGCGACGCGCCGTGGCCGCGGCACGGCGACGTGCTGCTCGCCGAGGAGAACTTCCGCGTCCGAGCGCGCTTCCTCGACCACGACATCGTCGTGCTCGCGTTCGCGCTCGAAGAGGCGATGCACGTCAACGTCTGGAAGAACCGCCTGGCCGAGATGGACCTGCCGACCGGCCCGTGGCTGCGCGACGCGCGTCGCGCGATCCTCGCCGGCGCGCCGGACGACACGCCGATCGACATCCGCTGGAACGACCACCGCGGCAAGCACGGCGAGGTGCGCCCACTCGGCGAACTGCGCGCCGCGTTCGAGTGCGTGCCCGGCACGCGGATCGGCTACGTCACCGACACGCGCTGCACCGACGCCAACCTCGCCGCGCTCGACGGCCTGCTGGCCGACGTCGACCTGCTCTTCATCGAGAGCGTGTTCCTGCACGCCGACGTCGCGCACGCCGAACGCAAGAACCACCTCACCGCGCGCCAGGCCGGCGAGATCGCCCGCCGCCTGCGCGCGAAGGCGGTGGTGCCCTTCCACTTCTCGCCGCGCTACGAAGGCCGCAGCGCGGAAGTCGTCGCCGAAGTGCAGGCCGCGTGGAAGTGAAAACCGGGACACCGAAAATCGGGGTCAGACCCCGTTTTTCGCGCACCCCCGACAGGTGTCGGGGAGAAATCGGGGTCTGACCCCGATTCTTTACTTCACCTGCAACGTCTTCAGGTACGCGAGCACCGCGGCGATGCGCGCCCGCACGTACGGCTCGACGTCCTTGCGCTCGTCGGCGCGGGCCTGGGTCGTGTACATGTGGCCCCACACCGGCATGGCGCGGTCCTGCTGGACGCGATCGTCGAGCTGGCGGGCGTCGATGATCGCCCACGCCTGCTTCTCGGGCAGCTTGCCGCCGTTGCGCTTGGCGTAGGTGGTGAGATCGGACGGCTTCTGCTTGAGCGACGCGGCCTGCGGCCCGTCGCCCTTGCCCGAGGGGCCGTGGCACGGCGCGCACTTGGCCATGTACTCCTGCTTGCCGGTTTCGAGCTGGGCCTTCGCGGTCTGTGCGCCCGCGGCACCGACCGACAGGCCGAACGCTGCGGCGATCAGGAAGGTCAACGGTGCTGCGGACATGGCATCCCCCTCAAGAGTGGACAGGCCCCTGAGTCGCATTGCGGAGCCTTACCGGCCCACTCTGCTACGCGCGCTCCGGACGGCATTGATCAAAGGCAAGCGCGCGCGGGCGCCTGTGACAGGCAGCGCAATTCCGCCACGCAATCCCCCGAGGGAGCGCGCCGCGCGTGGCACGCGGCCTCACCGCCCGACCCGATCGGTCGCCAACCCCGACGCCAGCAGCACCCCGTGCGCCGGAAACCAGATCGAGTCGTGGCCGGTCGCGGCGCCCTTCGCCAGCACCCGCGCATCGACCCCGCGCGCGGCCATGAACTCGTCGCTGCGCCGGTTGGCCTCGTCGACATGCTGCGCGCTGATCCCCGAGCCGCCGGCGCTGTGCAGCCCGATGTGCGCCGCCGGCCCGATCAGCCGCCGGTTGCCGCCCGCGAACGCCGTTGCGCAGGCGCTGCTGCACTCGCCGGTGACGAGCGTGTCGAGGTTGCGGTCCGCGATCAGCCGCCCGAGCGCGAGGCCCTCGGCGACGCGGCCGCCACGGCTCTCGAGCCGCACCGTGCGCACCGCCGGGTTGGCCGCGAGCGCCTCGCGCACCGCCCGCATCGACCCGAATTCGAGATCGCCCTGCACCGCGAGCACGTCGGCGCGCTCCAGCGTCAGCGCGGCCGGCCGCAGGTCGCCCGACAGCGTCGCCTTCACATCGGGCCACACGTGGCGCGCCGAGTTGAGCCAGAAGAGCCCGACCCAGATGAACGCGCCGAACCCCACCACGCCGGTCAGCAGCGCGACGAACGTCGAGCCGCCGTCGTCGACGCTGCGGATGGCCGAGCGCTGCACGCCCATGCCCCACCAGCCGACGCCGACCACCAGCACGACGACCTCCACCAGCCACAGCAGCGCGGCGGCCCACGGCGCCTCGCTGTTCGGGAAGAAGTGGGCCGCGAACCGCACTGCCTGCACCAGCCCCCACACGAGTGCCGTGCTGACGGTGACGGCGACCACGAGCGGCAGCCGGCCGTGCCAGTGCAGCCGCAGGTAGCCGGCACCCGGTTCGCCCGGGACCGAACTCGATGCAGCGGCCGATGCCGATGGCGCGCGCGATGCGGCAGCAGCGCGTTGCGCGCGCGGCGATGGCGGATGCGGGGGCGGGAGGTCAGGGTTCACGGCCCGCCAAGAATCCCACGAAGCGCGGTGCGCCCGTCGCGGAAAAGACCGGGGATGCGACCCCGGCTTTTCCAGAGAAGAAGGAACCCGCGGCGTCCGGCCGCGGGTTTTGAGGAGCGGGGCGGCTTCCACCCCGCTCCCCGGGGAGAATCAGCCGGCTTCCACGATCTCGCGCGCGCGCTGCGCCTCGCGCGCGGGCGTGCCCGGCGCGGCGCGCAGCTGCGCCAGCGTGTGCTCGGCGCGGAACAACTCGTACTTGATGTTCGCCACGCCGACCGGCATGTGCTTGCGCGCCAGCGCCAGCGCGCCTGACAGCCGCGTGGCGGCCTCGGACGCGAGGTCCATGTCGCGCCCGGCGGCCAGCTCCAGCAGCGTGCAGCCGTAGCCGTGTTTCAGGTTCATCAGCTCGTGCGCCTGCGCCTCGACCAGCGACGACAGGGCCTCGGCGTTGCGGAACGCATCGGACGCGGCCTGCAGCGAGTGCCTCTGGCCGAGCAGCAGGTAGGCCTCGCCGAGCGCGCACCAAGTGCG
>CAYGXL010000210.1:0-4457 GCA_964353935.1 uncultured Burkholderiaceae bacterium
ATCTCGTTCCCGAGGGCCGGCTGGCCTACGGGCGGGTCGACACGCCGGGCATGCTGGAGCGCTGCGTCCGCAAGATCCTGTCGCTGCCCCGTGCTCCCGACGCGGTCGTCGTCACCGGCGACCTGACCGACCACGCGACGCTGGAGGAGTACGGGCTGCTCTGCGACCTCCTCAGCCCGCTGAACATGCCGGTTTATCTCGGCGTCGGCAACCACGACGACCGCGAGGTGCTGCGGCAGGCCTTCCCGAAACACCACCATCTCCGCGGCGACGACGGATTCGTCCAGTACGTCGTCGACGACTTCGACGTGCGGCTGGTGATGCTCGATACGCTGATTCCCCGCGCGCCCGGCGGAGAACTCTGCGGGCGCCGGCTCGAGTGGCTCGACCGCACTTTGGCGGCCTCGGATCGGCCGACGATCGTCGCGCAGCACCATCCGCCGTTCGTCACTGGCCTCTCGTTCATGGACCAGATGACGCTGGCCAATCCGTGGGAGCAGGCGGCCGTCGTGGCGCGCTATGGCCATGTGGAGCGCGTGATCAGCGGCCACTACCACCGCACGATCCACGCACGGTTTGCGGGGACGACGGCATCGGTGTGCCCGAGTTCGGCGCATCAATTGCTGCTCGACCTGGTGCCGGGCGCCGACATCGGTTTCACGTTCGAGCCGTCGGGCTTCCAACTGCATCTGTGGAACGGCAGCGAACTCGTCACGCACTCGCAGGTCGTCGAGGACTTTCCCACCTGGGGATCGCGGGACTGAGCCGCGAAGACCTGGGTCCGCTTGGTATCCTTCTCCGCTTCCCGGCTGGCGCGGCGCTCATACACGGTGCTGATTTGACGATCGAAGAACGCCTCGGAGCCGAAGGCTCTGGCGCCGGGCGCGCGGAGAAAGCGGGGGAAGTGCGGTGAGTGCGGTCAGCGCCCGGGGCGGCTGGTGGGGATCCTTGTGGCAGCCCGATGGGACGGCGCGCGGGGACATCGCCGGCGGGATCACGGCGGCGGTCGTGCTGCTGGCGGTCGAAGGGGCCTACGGCCTCGTGGCCTTCTCCGGGCTCGGGCCCGACCAGGCCAAGCTCGGATTCGTGCTCGGCGTTTTCGCCGCGGCTGTTTCCAGCATCGTCGTCGTGCTCGCGGGCGCGCGCGGGCCGATGCTGAGCGGTTCGAGCTCGGCGCTGTCGCTGCTGTTCGCCACGCTGATCGCGACGCTCGCGCTCGACACGCGCTCGATCGGCCCGAACGGCTTCCCGTTCCCGCCGATGGTCCTGGCCTTTGCCGCGCTCGCGGTGGTGCTCGCGGGCCTGCTGCAGCTGCTGCTCGGCGTGTTCCGCATGGCGGGCCTGATCCGGTACGTCCCGTATCCGGTGCATGCAGGCTACATGAACGGCACCGCCATCCTGATGATCGGCGCGATGTTGCCGAACATCCTCGGCCTGCCGCTCGGCGCCAGCATCGCGGCCTGGCATGAGTTCAAGCCGGCCGCGCCCCTGATCGCGCTCGTGGCGTTCCTGATCGCGATTCGTCCGCCGGCCTGGAGCCGGCGCATCCCCGCCTACATGATGGCGATCGGGACGGCCACGCTGCTCCACCACGTGCTGGCGTTCACGGGGGCGGGTGCGCTGCTCGGCCCGCAGTTTTCGCCGCCCGAGTTCCAGTGGCCGCAGCTCGACGTCCTGCAGGGCACCGTGAAGTACCTGCCGGACGGGTATTTCGAGGAGCACATCTGGACGGTGCTGCAGTTCGCGGTCGTGATGGCGTTCATCGCCGGCCTGCAGACCGCGCTCGGCGCCTCGCACGTGGACGAGATGACGCACAAGCGCCGCAACCTGACGCGCGAGATGATCGCTCAGGGCGCCGCCAACATGGCGGTCGGCGCGATCGGCGGGCCGCCCGCGGCCGGCGCGATCATGCGCAGCAAGGTCAACATCGACGCCGGCGGCAGCAGCGCCGCGAGCCGGCTGTTCTTCGGCTTCGGCCTCATCTCCGCCCTGATCATCGGCCTGGCCTGGATGCGCATCGTCCCGATGGCGGCGATCGCGGGCGTGTTCTCGGCCGTCGCGTTCTCGCTCGTCGACAAGTGGACGCGGCGCGCGACCGGCGTGCTGTTCCGGCAGACGCTGCGGTGGCGCGTGCCGCTCGCGATGGCGCAGAGCTACGCGGTGATGGCGATCGTCGCCGGCGTGGTGGTCTTCGTCTCGCTGCCGATGGGCATCGGCATCGGCATGCTGGTCGCCATCCTGATGTTCATCCGCAGCAACACCAAGGGACCGGTGCGCCAGATCGTGCACGCCGATGTCCGACGCTCGCGCAAGGTCCGTCCCGCGGTCGAAACCGACCTGCTGGGCAAGCACGGCAAGCGCGTCGTCGTCGTCGAACTCGACGGCGCGCTGTTCTTCGGCACGGCCGAGGAAGCCGACGAGGCGATCGAGCACCTGATCCACGACGCCGACCACATCATCATCGACTTCGAGCGCGTCAGTGAAGTCGACGCGAGCGGGGCGCGCGTGATGCTGGTCGCCGCCGACCACGTGCGGCGCGCCGGCAAGGGGCTGCTGTTCGCCGGGCTGTCGCTGAGGGACCCGCGGGCCCGCACGATCCGCGACATGGACGTGCACGGCCTGCTCGACGACTCCGTGTTCTTCCCGGACACGGACCTCGCCCTCGAGTTCGCCGAGGACCGCCTGCTCGAGAGCCTGCTGCCGGCGGGATCGAGCGCGATCGCGCTATCGCTCGAAGAGACCCTGATGGGCTCCGGTCTCGAGCCCTCGGAACGCGCGGTGCTCGCCGGCATGCTGATCGAACACCGCATCGCGCGGGGCGAATACGTGTTCCACAGCGGCGACCCGGGTGATTCGATGTACGTCCTGATGCACGGGCAGATCGGCATCTGGCTGCCGCCGAAGGACGGTGGCGACACGCTGACCGAGGGCCGGCGCCTCGTGTCGTACGCGCCCGGCGTCGTGTTCGGCGAGATGGCGCTGCTCGCGGGAATGGCACGCTCCGCCGACGCGATCGCGGAAGCCGACGCGTTCGTCCTCGAGCTGCCGCGCGAGCAGTACAACCGACTGATGACCGACTATCCGGCGCTGCTCGGCAAGCTGCTGCTGAACATCAGCCTGCTGCTCGCGTCGCGCGTCCGCGCGCTGTCCGCCGAACTGCAGGCGGCGAAGGCCGCGCACTGACGCCCGCGGGTCGCTACGATGCGGCCCTTTCGCAAGATCCGACGGAACGATGACGACTGCCGCACCCCACCGTGAACTGCTGCTCGCCGAGCAACTGCAGCGGCTGATGGGCGACGCCGCACCGGTGGCGCTCGAGTACCTGCGCGAGCACGTGCAGTGGGTAGAGCTCGCGGGCGGCGACGTGCTGATGGAGCAGGGGCAGCCGGGCGATTCCGGCTACCTGATGCTGAGCGGCCGGCTGCGCATCTACATGCGCGACGAACGCGGCGCCGAGCGGATGGTCCGCGAGATCGGCCGCGGCGAGGTGATCGGCGAGATGAGCCTCTTCACCGGAGAGCCGCGCTCCGCGACGGTCGTCGCGGTGCGCGACTCGGTGCTCGTGAAGCTCGACAAGCCGCAGTTCGACGGGCTGCTCGCGCTGAGCCCGCAGGTTTCGCTGACGCTGACGCGCCAGATCATCCGTCGGCTGCAGACGCAGCACGAGCGCCGTCCGTTGCCCGCACCGGTCATCGTCGGCGTGCTGCCGGTTTCCGAAGGCGTGTCCGCGAGCGCGTTCGCGAACGAACTGCTGCCTTGCCTCGAGCGCTTCGGGCGCGTCAGCATCCTCGACTCGGGGGCGATGGATCGCGCCATCGGCCAGGAGGGCACCAGTGCGTCCGAAGGCGACGCCCGCGACCAGGCCGTCGCGACCGCGCTCGACGAGATCGAGGCAACCAGCGACTTCGTGCTGCTGATCGCCGACCCGGCGCCCGGCCCGTGGACCCGCCGCTGCGTGCGACACAGCGACGAGATCCTGCTGCTGGCCGACGCCACGCAACCTGCCGCGGTGCACGAGGCGGAGCGGGCCTGCCTCGAGGGCCGCCCCGCGCGCATCGAGGCGGCGGAGATCCTCGTGCTGCTGCATCCGGGCGACGCGCGCGTGCCGCGCGGCACGCACCAGTGGCTTGCGCGGCGACCGGTGACCGGCCACGTGCACCTGCGCCGCGGCCTCGACCGCGACCTCGCGCGGCTTGCTCGCCTTCTGAGCCGCAAGGCCATCGGCCTCGTGTTCGCGGGCGGAGGTGCGCGCGGGTTCGCGCACCTCGGCACCTGGCAGGCGCTGCGGGAGCGGGGCATCGAGATCGACTGCGTGGGCGGGACGAGCATCGGCGCGGCGATGGCCGCGGCGGTCGCCGCCGACCAGCCGCTGGAGCGCTCGATCGCGGTCGTGCGCAAGGCGTTCGGTGCGAATCCCACGGGCGACTTCAACTGGCTGCCGCTGATCTCGCTGATCA
>CAYGXL010000211.1:0-4426 GCA_964353935.1 uncultured Burkholderiaceae bacterium
GTCGGTTCCGACCAGCGTGTCCGGGTAGTAGACGCCGTCCTTCCTGTGCACTCCGCGCGCCAGGTACTCCAGGTTCACCTGGTGCACGATGCCGAAGCCGGGCGGCACGACGCCGAACGTGTCGAACGCCTGCATTCCCCACTTCATGAATTCGTAGCGCTCGCGGTTGCGCTGGAACTCGAGCTTCATGTTGAGGTCGAGTGCGTCCTTGCTGCCGTAGTGATCGATCATCACCGAGTGGTCGACGACGAGGTCGACCGGCACCAGCGGCTCGATCGTCTTCGGGTCCTTGCCCATCGCGTCGGCGACGTTGCGCATCGCCGCGAGGTCCGCCAGCAGAGGAACGCCGGTGAAGTCCTGCAGCACGACGCGCGCGACGACGAACGGAATCTCGTCGACGCGGTCGCCGGTCGGCTTCCAGTTGGCAAGCTGCCGCACGTGCGCCTCGGTCACCTTGATGCCGTCGCAATTGCGCAGCACCGACTCGAGCACGATGCGGATCGAAACCGGCAAGCGCGAGATCTTGCCGATGCCGGCCTTCTCGAGCGCGGCCAGGCTGTAGTACTTGCCTTTCCTGGCGCCGATCGTGAAGTCCTGGAGGGAGTTGAACAGGTTGTGTGCCATCGGTTGCTCCGCGTTGTCCCGGTTGCGCGCTCAGCCGAGCAGGTGCTTGACGCCGTCGCGCTCCTCGAGCAGTTCCTTCAGCGTGTTGTCCATCTTGCCGCGCGAGAACTCGTCGACCGCGAGGCCCTTGACGACTTCGTACTTGCCGGCCGCGCACGTGCACGGCACGCCGTAGATGATCTCTTCCGGGATGCCGTAGCTGCCGTCCGACGGCACGCCCATCGTCACCCAGCGGCCGTTGGTGCCCAGCACCCAGTCGCGGATGTGATCGATCGCGGCGTTGGAGGCCGAGGCGGCCGACGACAGGCCGCGCGCCTCGATGATCGCCGCTCCGCGCTTGCCGACGGTCGGCATGTACGTATCCCGGTACCAGGCCTGGTCGACCATCGGCGCGGCCGGCTGTCCGCCGATCGTGGCGAAGCGGAGGTCCGGATACATGGTCGGCGAGTGGTTACCCCAGACGATCATCTTCTCGATCGAGGAGACCGGCTTGCCGGTCTTCGCGGCGAGTTGCGACAGCGCGCGGTTGTGGTCGAGCCGCAGCATCGCGGTGAAGTTGCCCTTCGGCAGCGACGGCGCCGACTTCATCGCGATGTAGGCATTGGTGTTCGCCGGGTTGCCGACGACCAGCACCTTGACGTTGCGGCTCGCGGACTTGTCGAGGGCCTTGCCCTGCGCCGTGAAGATCTGGGCGTTGGCGGCAAGCAGGTCCTTGCGCTCCATCCCCGGCCCGCGCGGACGCGCGCCGACGAGCACCGCGATCTCGGTGTCCTTGAACGCGGCCACCGGATCGCTGTGGGCTTCCATTCCGGCGAGCAGCGGGAACGCGCAGTCGTCGAGCTCCATCATCACGCCCTTGAGCCCCTTCTGCGCCTTCTCGTCGGGGATCTCGAGCAGTTGCAGGTGGACCGGCTGGTCCTTGCCGAGCATCTCTCCCGAGGCAATCCGGAACAGGATGGCATAACCGATCTGGCCGGCGGCACCGGTGACGGCGACGCGGACGGGCGCTTTACTCATGGTGTTGGTCTCCATAGGAAGGACGGCAAGGTGCTTCTGCGTGTCCGCATGAGGCACGGCGAGGGCGGGGAGCAGAGGGCACGATTCTTGTGCAGCGCAAGCCGATCGAGTGTACTGCCGGGTATCTGCGATTTCCTTGAGCCAGACCACCTTGCCGCGTCGGGAAACGGCTGTTCCGGGCGGCACTGGCGTGCTTTGCTTGATTTAAAGCGTATATCTTATATAAGACATATGATTTAATCCAGATCATCCCAATGAGTTTGTGCTGAAATCCGAGCCATGATCGATGACCGCGCCGGCGACGCCCCGCGGGCCGGACGGCCCGCCGTCTTTTCGCCGCTGTACCAGCAGATCAAGGACTTGCTGGTCCGGAGCCTCGAACGGGGCGAGTGGAAGCCCGGCGAACTCATCCCCAGCGAAATCGAACTCGCCGCGCGATTCCAGGTGAGCCAGGGCACCGTGCGCAAGGCCGTCGACGAACTCGCGGCCGAGCACCTGGTGGTGCGCCGGCAGGGCAAAGGCACCTTCGTCGCCACGCACCACGAACCGCGTGCCCAGTTCCGCTTCCTGCGCGTGGTGCCGGACGAGGGCGATCCGGTTCCGGCCGTCAGCCGGGTCCTGGAGTGCAAGCGCGTGCGAGCGCCGTCCGACATCGCGCGCCTGCTCGACCTGCGCGCCGGCGACCCGCTCGCCTATGTTCGCCGCGTGCTTGCCTTCGATGGCACGCCTGTCGTGCTGGACGACATCTGGCTGCCGGGGGCGACCTTCAAGGGACTGACCGCGGAGCGTCTCGCGGAATACAAGGGTCCGCTCTATGGTCTCTTCGAGACCGAGTTCGGCACACGGATGATCCGCGCCGAGGAACGCATTCGCGCGGTTGCTGCCGAAGCCGAGGCGGCCAGGCTGCTGCAGGTTGTCGCCGGCGACCCGCTGCTCCTGGTCGAACGCGTGTCCTATACCTATGGCGAGCGTGCGGTCGAAGTGCGGCGCGGCCTGAGCGTCACCGCGCACCATCACTACCGCAACACGCTCACCTGATTTTGTCGGCGTTGCCAAATCGTTCAGAATACAAAGTCACTCCACGGGCCACGATCGAAGAGCACAACCGGATGAGCACTCCTGCTGCCGCGCCAAGAAAAAACCGCCCCGAGTTCCGCAACATCCACATCACGCAGATCGTTCAGTACCGCATGCCGATGCCGGCATTGGTGTCGATCATGCACAGGATCAGTGGCGCCGCGCTGTTCCTGGCGCTTCCGTTCCTGCTGTGGATGTTCGACCTCAGCCTGATTTCCGAGAGCACGTTCGAGCGAATGGCGATGGTGGCGTCCGGCTGGTTCGTGAAGCTGGTGCTGCTGTTCCTGGTCTGGGGCTTCCTGCACCACCTGGTTGCCGGGATCCGCTACCTGGTCCTCGACCTGCACATCGGGCTCGACCTGCCGCAGGCGCGTGGAAACGCGCTCGCGGTCTTTGCGATCAGCCTGCCGCTGACGCTCGTTGCGGCGCTGAAACTCTTCGGAGCGTTCTGATGGCCTTCGCACCCCCTCCCGCCGGAATCGGCACCAGGCGCCTCGTCGTCGGCGCGCACTACGGCGTCGGCAACTACCTGCTGCAGCGACTGACCGCGCTGATCCTCGTCGTCTTCTTCGCGATCCTCGGCGTGCGCCTGCTGCTCGCCGCGCCGCTCGACTACGTCGCTTGGGCGTCGATCTTCGTCCCGATGTGGATGAAGGTCCTGACGCTGGTCGCCCTGCTCGCGCTGCTGTACCACGCGTGGATCGGGGTGAAGGACATCTGGCTGGATTACGTGAAGCCCGTGTGGTTGCGCCTCGCGCTGCAGACGCTCACGGTGCTGTGGCTGCTGGCCTGCGCCGTCTGGTCCGTTCAGATCCTCTGGAGAGTGTGAGCATGGCTGCATCGAAAGTCGCGCGCCGTCGTTTCGACGCCGTCATCGTGGGTGCCGGCGGCTCCGGCATGCGCTGCTCGCTGCAGCTCGCGAACGCGGGCATGAACGTGGCCGTGCTGTCGAAGGTGTTCCCGACCCGTTCGCACACGGTGGCCGCGCAGGGCGGCATCGGCGCGTCGCTCGGCAACATGACCGAGGACAACTGGCTCTGGCACATGTTCGACACCGTCAAGGGGTCGGACTACCTCGGCGACCAGGACGCCATCGAGTTCATGTGCCGCGAGGCGCCGAAGGTCGTGTACGAGCTCGAGCACTTCGGCATGCCGTTCGACCGCAACCCGGACGGCACGATCTACCAGCGCCCGTTCGGCGGCCACTCGGCGAACTTCGGCGAGAAGCCGGTGCCGCGCGCATGCGCGGCCGCGGACCGCACCGGGCACGCGCTGCTGCACACGCTGTACCAGCGCAACGTCGCTTCGCGCACGCAGTTCTTCGTCGAGTGGATGGCGCTCGACCTGATCCGCAATTCCGACGGCGACGTCGTCGGCGTGATCGCGCTCGAGATGGAGACCGGCGAGCCGATGATCTTCGAGGGGAAGGTCACGGTGCTCGCCACCGGCGGCGCCGGGCGCATCTTCGACGCGTCGACCAACGCCTACATCAACACCGGCGACGGCCTCGGGCTCGTCGCGCGGGCGGGCATGCCGCTCGAGGACATGGAGTTCTGGCAGTTCCACCCGACCGGCGTGGCCGGTGCGGGCGTGCTGATCACCGAAGGCGTCCGCGGCGAGGGTGGCATCCTGCTCAACTCGAACGGCGAGCGCTTCATGGAGCGCTACGCGCCGACCCTCAAGGACCTGGCGCCGCGCGACTTCGTGT
>CAYGXL010000212.1:0-4407 GCA_964353935.1 uncultured Burkholderiaceae bacterium
CGCGCGATCGAAGCCATCACGAAGGCGGCCCGCACCGGCAAGATCGGCGACGGCAAGATCTTCGTGCGGTCGGTCGAGCAGGTGATCCGCATCCGCACCGGCGAAGAGGGCGAGGCGGCGGTCTAGGGCCTCGTGACGCCGGGATCGCGCATGCGCCGGGCCCTGGCGTCAACGGTCCCTCGCCGCGCGCTCATTTCAGCGACCAGTCGCGGCGCCACGCGATCAGTCGCGTGGCCGTGATCAGCCCGGCCGAGGTCCACAGCGCCAGCGCTTCCTCGGCGCCGACGCCGCGCAGCAGCACATAGAACCAGCAGCCGATGAAGGCGGTGATTGCGTAAGGGCGGTTGTCGCGCAGGACGATCGGCACCTCGTTGAGGATCACGTCGCGCAGGACGCCGCCGAACACGCCGGTGATCACGCCCATCATCGTCGCCGTGAACGTCGGCATGCCGGCCTCCAGTGCGAGCGAAACGCCGGCGATGCTGAAGAAGCCGAGGCCGATCGCGTCGGCGGCGATGAAGCCGGCGTTCGGAATGATGCGGTGCGCGTGCCGCATGATCGGCGTGGCGACCAGCGACAGCGCGAAGATCAGGATCACGTAGGTCTCGTGCTCGACCCAGAAGAAGGGCCGGCGATCGAGCAGCACGTCGCGCAGCGTGCCGCCGCCGAAGGCGGTGATGAACGCGACGGTGAACACGCCCACGACGTCCATGGCCTTGCGCTGCGATTCGGCAAAGCCGGAGAACGCCGCCGCGAGCACGGCGACGAGCTCGACCGCGAACAGCAGGCCGGACGTCCCGGTCACGGCCGGTTGCCCGCCGGCTTCAGCAGCACGACGAGCGCGCCGCCGCCGCCTTCGGCCGGCCGCGCCTGGCAGAACGCGATGACTTCGTCGCGCTGCGCCAGCCAAACGCGCGTCTTGCCTCGCAGCACCGGTTGCTTGCCCTTCGAACCGAGCCCCTTGCCGTGGATCACGCGGACGCAGCGCACGCCGCGCTTCACGGCGTCGCGGAGGAAGCCCGCGATCAGTTCGCGCGCTTCGTCGGTGCGGCATCCGTGCAGGTCGACTTCGTCCTGGATCACCCAGTCGCCGCGGCGCAGCTTGCGCAGAACGTCGGGACCGACGCCCGGGCGGCGAAACGACAGTTCGTCGTCCGTGTGCAGCAGCGTGTCGATCTCGAACTCGTCGGAGACGGAAGCGATGAGCACCTGTTCGTCGTCTTCCCAGCGCTTCTTCGGCAGCGGAGGGTGGGGCGGGCGGTCGTGTTCGACGCGCGCGCGGATCGTCAGCGGCGTGACGGGTCCGACCGCATCGCGGAACTCGTTCGCGGACTTGCGCGCCTGGTCCGCGCGTTCGCGCTGCCTGGCCTCGGTGCGTTCGCGCTCGCGGTCTTCGGCGGCGAGCCGGTCGCGCAGCGCGCCGAGTTGTGCGAGGTCCTTCAGCGAGCGGGCCACCGCCGGCTCCGCGCGGCCGTCAGGCCGCCAGCGCCTGCTCGGTTCCGGCCGTCGCGGGCTCCTGGTTCTCGAGGTAGCGCTGCGCGTCGAGCGCGGCCATGCAGCCGGTCCCCGCGCTGGTGATGGCCTGGCGGTACACGTGGTCCTGCACGTCCCCGGACGCGAACACGCCCGGGACGCTGGTCGCGGTCGCCATGCCGGCGAGGCCGGTCTTCGTGATGATGTAGCCGTTCGCCATCTCGAGCTGTCCGGCGAAGATCTCGGTGTTGGGCCGGTGGCCGATCGCGATGAACACTCCCTGCAGGGTGATGTCTTCGGCGGCGCCGGACTGCGTGCTCCTGATGCGGATGCCGGTGACGCCGCCGTCGTCGCCGAGCACCTCGTCGAGCACGCTGAAGAGCTTCAGCTCGATGCGGCCTTCCTTCACCTTGTCCATCAGGCGGTCGACCATGATCGGCTCGGCGCGGAACTTGTCGCGACGATGGACCAGCGTGACCTTCTTCGCGATGTTCGCGAGGTACAGGGCTTCCTCGACGGCGGTGTTGCCGCCGCCGACGACCGCGACGTTCTGGCCCTTGTAGAAAAACCCGTCGCACGTCGCGCAGCCGGACACGCCGCGCCCCATGAACGCTTCTTCGGACGGCAGCCCGAGGTACATCGCGCTGGCGCCGGTGGCGATGATCAGCGCGTCGCAGGTGTATTCGCCGCTGTCGCCGATGAGGCGGATGGGCTTGGCCGCCAGCTTCGCGGTGTGGATGTGATCGAACACGATCTCGGTGTGGAACCGCTCGGCGTGCGCCAGGAAGCGGGCCATCAGGTCAGGGCCCTGGACGCCGTGGTGATCCGCCGGCCAGTTGTCGACCTCGGTGGTCGTCATCAGTTGCCCGCCCTGCGCCAGGCCGGTGATCAGCACGGGCTTGAGGTTGGCGCGAGCGGCGTAGACGGCGGCGGTGTATCCGGCCGGGCCGGATCCGAGGATCAGGACGCGGGCATGCTTCGTGTTGGCCATATCGTTTCCCCAGGTTCGAGCGAATTATATGGGGACGATGTCGGCCATCCCGACGCCCGCAAACCTGCGAGGATCACATCTGGCGGAAGAGGTGGGTGTAGCTGTCGGACACCAGCAGCGTTTCGGGACGCGACTTCAGCTTCACCAGCATCCGGCCGCGGAAGTCGCGCGTCACACCGGCGATCGAGATTGCGTTGACCAGCGTCGACCGGTGGATCTGCCAGAACTGGTTCGGATCGAGTTCCTCGACCAGTTCCTTCAGCGGCTTGCGGATCAGCGCCTCGCCTTCACCGGTCACCACGCGCGTGTACTTGTTGTCGGCCTGGAAGTAGCTGATCTCGTCGACCGTGATCAGCTTCACGTTCTGGCCGACCGACGCGTTGATCCAGCGGAGGTACTGCCTGGTGGTCGCCGGCTGCGACGCTCCCCCTCCGCCGAGCCCGTTCAGCGTCGCTTCCAGTCGCGCGGGCGGCGTGCCGAGGCGCTGCTTGAGGCGCGACACGGCCGTGAACAGGCGCGCCGCCGAGACCGGCTTCAGCACGTAATCGACGGCGCCCTGGTCGAACGCCGCGACCGCGTGCTGGTCGTAGGCGGTGACGAACACGACGTGGCAGCGTCCGCTCGCCTGGCGCGCCACCTCGAGGCCGGTGGCGCCCGGCATCTGGATGTCGAGGAACAGCACGTCGGGGCGATGCTCGTCGAGCAGGCGCAGCGCCTGAACGCCATCGGCGGCTTCGCCGACGATCGCGAGTTCCGGCCACAGCTGGCCGAGCTGCTCCACCAGCTGGCCGCGCAGCGTCGCTTCGTCCTCGGCAATGATCGCGGTGGGCGTGCTCATGGGGTGCGATCGAAGTGTAAACAGGCCCTAGCCGGCGGCCGGCACCCTCAGGGTGAACTGCGTCGTGCTCCCCTCGAGCTCGGTGCATGCGAGCGTCGCGCGGTCGCCATAGAGGCCCTCGAGCCGTTCGCGCACCCGGGCCAGTTCGAAGTCCTCCACGCATCCGCCGGAACACGCGATGCGCGTCACGATGACGACATCGCCATGCAGCTTCTGCACGCCGATGCGGATCGACTCCGGCAGGTGGTCGTCGGGCTCCCGCACGGCCCGCTGGATCAGCGGCAGCAGCAGCATCGGATAGAAGCGCGCGTCCGCGCAGTCGTCACTGAGCGTCACGCTCAGCGCGGGCCGGCCGCCGTGCAGCGACGTGACCACGGCGAGATAGGCACGCACGAGGTCGATCTCGCCGGCGATCGTCGAGCCGGGCGCACGCAGCCGGGGAAGCGCAACGCGAAGGTACTGGATCAGGCGGTCGAGGTTCTCCGCGGCCGCGTCCGCGTCCTTCCGGTACAGCGCCTCGATGCCGACCAGCGAATTGAAAAGGAACTGCGGCTCGACCTGCGCCTGCATGGCTGCGAGGCGCGACTCGAGCACCTCGTGCGCCACCGCGGCCTGCTCGCGGCGGGCGGCGAGGATCGCGGCGCTGGTGGCCGATCGCCGCTGCAGCACCTCGGCGACGAGGACGAAGAGTGCCGCGAACAGCGCAAGATGGACCGTGTTGCCGAGGATGCCGATCCAAAGCGGCGGCACCGGTCTCTTCTTGCCCAGCAGCTCGTACCAGATCTCCGGGATCCCGGCGGCGTTCATGGTCGGGACCACGATGGCGGCCGACAGCACGCCGCTCGCGACGATGGCGATCACGACCGCCCGCATCCGCATCGGGCCGCCCGGCGGCTTGCCGGCCACGGCCGCGGACCAGGCAAGCAGCGTGATGGAGAACAAGGAGACCGAAACGAACAGGTCGAAGACGATGACCTTCACGACGCCGGGCTTGTCGAGCTTGTCGGCCATCGTGCCGAGGTCGACCGCCGTCATCAGCAGGACGGCGAGCGCGAGGCCGAGCGCGTGCCGCCGGTTCAGGCGCGACCAGGCGTCGGTCCAGCGC
>CAYGXL010000213.1:0-4396 GCA_964353935.1 uncultured Burkholderiaceae bacterium
TGACCTCGCGCCCGACGAACCCCGCGCCCGCCGCGGCCGCCAGCGCGCACGCATCGAACGCGGGTTCCGCGTTGCCGAGCGGAGTCGTGGTGGTCAGCATGCTCTCGGACGTGGTGGGCGAGACCTGCCCGCCGGTCATGCCGTAGGTCTCGTTGTTCAGCATCAGGCACGTCAGCTTCAGGTTGCGGCGGCAGGCGTGGATCAGGTGATTGCCGCCGATCGCGAGGCAGTCGCCGTCGCCGGTGATCACGATCACGTGCAGGTCGGGCCGCGCCAGCGCAAGACCGGTGGCGAACGCGAGCGGACGGCCGTGCGTGACGTGGAAGGTGTTCGCGTCGATGTTCGCGGACAGCCGGCCGGCGCAACCGATGCCGGAGACCACGGCGAGCCGGTCCTTGGCGATGCCCTCGTCGTCGATCGCCCACAGCAGCGCGCGCAGCGCGATGCCGTGCCCGCAGCCGGGGCACAGGTGGTGCGGCATGCGCTCGGGCCGCAGGTACCGGCGGACGTCGAAGTCCGCCGCGGTGTCGAACATCATGCTGCCCCCTTGGCGCTTCGCGCCGTCCCCCCGAGGGGGAATTCGCGCTTGGGGCGGCCCGGCGCGCTCATCTGGCCTCCTGCGCCAGTTGCCCGATGCGCGCCTCGATCTGCGCCGGCGCGATGGGCTCGCCGTCGTAGCGGTTCAGGCCGACCACGCGGTGGCCACGCAGCAAGCGCTCGACTTCGAGCACGAGCTGCCCGGCGTTCAGTTCCGGCACAAGCACCACGCGAGCGCGGGCGGCGGCCGCCCGCAGGGCATCCTCCGGGAACGGCCACAGGGTGATCGGGCGGAACAGTCCTGCCGGAATGCCGCGCGCGCGCACGGCCGCCACGGCGCGCTTCGCGGCGCGCGCGCTGATGCCGATGGCCACGACCAGCACCTCGGCATCGTCGGTGTGCTCGGCCTCGAACGACTCGATGCGCGCCCGGTTCTTCTGCAGCTTTGTGAGGAGGCGCGTCTGGTTGCGTTCGACGACCGCCGGGGCCTGCGTCGGGAACCCGCTCTCGGCGTGCGTGAGCCCGGTGGTGTGGGTGCGGTAGCCATCACCGGGGCGCGCCATCGGCGGCACCTGGTCGTCGCCGGCCGCGTAAGGCTGGAAGTCGCCGGGCGCGCACTCGGCCCAGCGCCGCTCGACGCCGCGGATGGTGTCGGCCGCCGGCAGTTCGACCGTCTCGGTCAGCTGCGCGATCGCCTGGTCGTACAGAACGACGACCGGCGTGCGCAGGGACTCGGACAGCGCGAACGCGCGCACCGTTTCGTCGTGCACTTCGCGCACCGACGCGGGCGTGACCACGATGACCGGATAGTCGCCGTGGCTGCCCCAGCGCGACTGCATCAGGTCGCCCTGCGCGGGACGCGTCGGCATGCCGGTCGACGGGCCGCCGCGCATCACGTCGACGATCACGCATGGAATTTCCGCGGCGGCGGCGTAGCCCAGGTTCTCCAGCTTCAGCGAGAAGCCCGGCCCGCTGGTCGCGGTCATCGCCTTCACGCCGCCCATCGAGGCGCCGATCACGGCCGCCATCGACGCGATCTCGTCTTCCATCTGCACGAAGACGCCGCCGACCGGCGGCAGCAGCCGCGCCATGCGCTCGGCCACTTCCGACGACGGCGTGATCGGGTAGCCGGCGAAGAAGCGGCACCCGGCCGCCAGCGCGCCGAGCGCGGCCGCGTGGTTGCCCGAGAGCAGGCGCGCGGGCGTCGTGGCTCCGCGGACGGCGCCGACCTCGGGCGCGTTCACGCGCGCGCTCCCGCCGCGGCGCCAGCGGCTTCGCCGGTGGCGGCCTCGGGGCGCGGTTCGAGGTGAACCCGGATCGCGAAGTCGGGGCACAGCCACTCGCACAACCGGCAGCCGGTGCACCTGGCGGGATCGGCCAGTTCGACGATCCGGTCGTCGTCGAGGCGCAGGCAGCGCTCGGGGCAGAGCTTGACGCAGATGTCGCAGCTCTTGCACCACGCGCGCGTGATCTCGAGCCGCACTTCGGTGCCGGCCTGCGCCGTGAGCGCGGCAACCGGCGCGCGCGCGGGCTCGTCGCCGCGGCGCGCGCGGTCGATCCAGTCGCGCCCGCGGCGCAGCGCCGCCACGTTCACGACCAGCGGCTTCGGTGGGACGAACTCGGCGAGCCCGGCCTCCCACTCCTCGTCCGTGAACTCCAGCGCCGTCGACACCGCGCCGAGCAGCACCACGTTGGAGGCGCGCTCGCTGCCGAGTTCCTCGGCGATCGCCGTGGCGTCGATCGCGTGACCCTCGGCGACGTGTTCCTGCACTTCGGCGGGCGTCTCGCTCGAGTAGCGCAGCGCCGCGCCCGGTCGGCGGTTCAGGCAGGAAAACGGCGGCACGATGCGCCGCGTGTCGCACACGAGCATCCCGCTGCCGGCCTTCAGCCACGGCAGCCAGCGCAGCGCCTCCGCCCACTCGAGGGCGACCAGCAGGTCGACCTCGCCGCGCGCGATCGTCGGTGACCACACCTCGCGGCCGTAGCGCACGTGGCTGAACACCGAGCCGCCGCGCTTGGCCATGCCGTGCACCTCGCTCTGCTTGACCTGGTAGCCGCGCTGCTGGGCCAGCCACGCGAGCACCTTGGACACGAGGATCACGCCCTGGCCGCCGACGCCGACGATCAGCACGTTGACCGGCGTGTCGCCTCCGTCCGCGCTGAGCGCGGGCCGGTTGGCCGGCGCGGCCGCGTCCGTCATTGCAGCGGCGCCTCCGGCGCGCGGATGCAGTCGGCCGTGCACACCTGCGCGCACAGCGAGCAGCCGATGCACAGCGAGGCGTCGATCATCACCTTGTGGCGGCCCTCGAAGGTCGCCTCCGACCAGGTCAGTGCCGGGCAGCCGAGGTTCATGCACGACTGGCAGGCGTTGCACTGCGGCTCCACGACCTGCAGCGCCGGTCCCTTGATCCGCACCGGGTCGATCACGCAGGGCCGGTCGGAGATCACCACGGACACGCCGCGCTGGGCGATCGCCTCGCGCAGCGTCTGGTGAACGACCGCGAGGTCGTAGGAGTCGACCTTGCGCACCCACGTGACGCCGGCGGCGCGCACCAGGGCTTCGAAGTCGACCCGTGGCGCGGTCTCGCCACGCAGCGTCCGGCCCGTGCCGGCGTGGTCCTGGCCGCCGGTCATCGCGGTGGTGTGGTTGTCGAGCAGCAGCACCGTGATGTCGGCGCCGTTGTAGACCGCGTCGATCAGCGCCGGCAGGCCCGCGTGCAGGAAGGTCGAGTCGCCGATCGTCGCCAGCACCGGCCGGCTCTCGCCGGCCCGGGCCATGCCCGCCGCCACGCCGATCGAACAGCCCATCGCGACGCTGGTGTCGAGGCCGCGCAGCGGGTCGAGCGCCCCGAGCGTGTAGCAGCCGATGTCGCCCGCCACGCGCGCGCCCGTGGCGCGCACCGCCATGAACATCGACGTGTGCGGGCAGCCGGCGCACAGCACTGGCGGCCGCACCACCGGCTGCGGAATCCACGGCGCCGCCCGCGGCGCGCGCGCCGGCAGCAGGCCCGCCTTCTCGAAGCCAGCGCGCACGACCTCGGGGGAAAACTCGCCGGTGCGCGGAAAGAGCGCGCCGCCTGCGGCCGTCTTGCCCGCGATGGCGAGGCCCAAGGCCCGCAGTTCGCGCTCGATCAGCGGCTCGAGTTCCTCCACGACGACGACGCGCTCGAACCTCGCGCAGAAATCGCGCAGCAGGTCGCCGGCGAGCGGCCACGACGCGCCGAGCTTCAGCACGCTCGCGGTCGGCAGCACTTCGCGCACGTACGGGTAGCACGTGCCCGCGGTGATGACGCCCAGCGCCGGGTCGCGCATTTCGATCCGGTTCAGCGGCGCGTCGCGCAGATACTCCTCGAGCCGGCGTTCGCGCTCGATCAGCGCCAAGTGGCGGGGCCGCGCGTTCACCGGGATCATCACGTTCTTCGCGCGGTCGTCGACGAAGCCGCGGACGGCGACCTCCCGCCGCGCGCCGAGCTCGACGGTGCTGCGCGTGTGCGACAGGCGGGTGGTGGTGCGAACGATGACCGGCGTGTCGAAGCGCTCCGACAGATCGAACGCGAGGCGCGTGAACTCCAGCGCTTCCTGCGCATCGCTAGGCTCGAGCACCGGGACCTGCGCGAACTGGCCGTAGAAGCGCGTGTCCTGCTCGTTCTGCGAACTGTGGATTCCGGGGTCATCGGCGACGACGACGACCAGCCCGCCGTTGACGCCGATGTAGGTCTGCGACATCAGCGAGTCGGCGGCGACGTTCAGGCCGACGTGCTTCATCGCCGCGAGGGCGCGCGCTCCCGCGAACGATGCGCCGATAGCCACGTCCAGCGCCACCTTCTCGTTGGTCGACCACTGCGCGTGCACGTCGGTC
>CAYGXL010000214.1:0-4376 GCA_964353935.1 uncultured Burkholderiaceae bacterium
GCTCGCTCGCGAGCCACACGTGGCCGTCCTGGACGGTGCAGGTCAGCGCCATCGACCGCGCGGCGAGCGCCTGCAGCGCCTCGGTCTCCGCGGCGGTCAGCGTGAACACCTTCAGGTTCGCGAGCCGCGACAGGGCGGCCGCGTTGTCGCTCCACCACTGCTCGACGCGCCGCGCGCCGTAGGCCAGCACGACGACCTCCCGCGCGCGCCCGCACGCCTTGCGGATGTCCTTGTCGGCGGGCAGCCCGACGTCGATCCACAGCTCGATCGTGCCGGTCGCATCGCGCTGCCACAGGTCGGCCTCGTCCTCGGTCGACAGCCCGCGCCCGAAGACGAGCGCCTCGTCGGCGTGCAGCGCGAACGCCAGCAGCCGCACCATCAGGCGCTCCTCGGTCTCGGACGGATGCCGCGCCAGCGTCAGCGCGTGCTGCGAGTAGACGCCGCGGTCGAGATCGGAAACGGTGAGGTCGGCGCGGTAGACGGTGGCGCGCTGGGCCATCGGCCGCTCAGCGCAGTGCTTCGAAGATCGTCACGTTTGCCATCCCGCCGCCCTCGCACATCGTCTGCAGGCCGAACCGCCCGCCGCGTCGGCGCAGCGCGTGCAGCAGGGTCGTGGCCAGCTTGGTGCCCGACGCGCCGAGCGGGTGGCCGAGCGCGACCGCGCCGCCATGCACGTTCAGCTTCGCGGGATCGGCGCCGGTGGCCTTCAGCCACGCGAGCGGAACGGACGCGAACGCCTCGTTCACCTCGAAGAGGTCGATGTCGTCGAGCTTCATGCCCGCCTTGCGAAGCGCTGCCTCGGTCGCGGGAATCGGCGCTTCGAGCATGATCACCGGGTCGTGACCCATCACCGACAGGTGATGGATGCGGGCGAGCGGCGTCGCGCCAAGCGCGTTGACGGCGCGCTCGCTCGCCACCAGCACGGCCGACGCGCCGTCGCAGATCTGGCTTGCGCTCGCGGCGCTGAGCACGCCGCCGTCGCGCAGCAGCTTCACGCTGCCGATCGACTCGGGCGACGCGTCGAAGCGGATGCCTTCGTCGACCGTGTGCAGCCCTTCGCCGCTGCCGTCATGCAGGCGCACGGGAACAGGCAGGATCTCGTCGTCGAAGAAGCCGGACCTGGTCGCCGCTGCTGCGCGGCGATGCGACTCGAGCGACCAGGCGTCGAGAGCGGCGCGATCGAACGCGCACTTCTGCGCCAGCATCTCGGCGCCGTCGAACTGGCTGAACACGATGTCGCCGTAGCGCTGCTTCATCGCGGGGCTCATGTAGCCGCCCATGCCCGCCTGCTTCGCGAGGCCGACCGACGCGCCGAGCGGCACGCGCGTCATGCTCTCGACGCCGCCTGCGATCACGAGGTCCATGGAACCCGCCATCACCGCCTGCGCGGCGAAGTGCAGCGCCTGCTGCGACGAGCCGCACTGCCGGTCGATCGAAGTGCCCGGCACCGACTCCGGCAGTTTCGACGCGAGCACCGCGTTGCGCGCGACGTTCACCGCCTGCTCGCCGACCTGCATCACGCAGCCGAGGATCACGTCGTCGACCTGCGCGGGATCGACGCCGCTTCGCTCGACGATTGCGTCCAGCACCTGCGCGGCGAGGTCGACGGGATGCCAGCCGGCGAGGCGGCCGTTGCGGCGGCCGCCGGCGGTGCGGACGGCGGAGAGGATGTAGGCGGTGGACATGGGGCGCTGCCGGATGGAGAAGGGGCCTGCGAAAGGTCCGATCTTAGGTCAGCCCGCCCCTTTCAGAATCTTGCACGCGCAGGAAGTCACGCACTGCCCCGAGGACGCCTTGGTACCCGAGATCATCATCCCGCCCGATCCAGGCTTTCAGCACGGGTGAGGGCGAGTTTGGCGCGTCATTTCGCTGCTTTGCCGGCGCGGTCGACGCCGAAAATCGAGGACGATGAACGCGTCCCCGAGATCCCTCGCCTGCCTCGCCGCCGTGCTCGCCATCGCGCTGCTGTCCGCCTGTGCCACCGGCATGGGCAAGGACGAGTGCGCGGCGGCGGACTGGCGCACGATCGGCTATGAAGACGGCCTGCGCGGATTCCCGGCCGACCGCATCGGGACGCATCGCGTTGCCTGCGCGAAGCACCAGGTCACGCCCGACCTCGCGGCGTACATGGATGGCCGCGACCGCGGCCTTGTCGAGTACTGCCAGCCGCGGAACGGCTACCGCGTCGGGCTGAACGGCAGCGGCTACGCGAACGTGTGCCCGGCGGTGACTGAGGCGGGATTCCTGAACGGCTACCAATGGGGACGGCAGATCCACGATGCGCGCGTCGACCTGCGCGGCACGCAGGCGCGGCTGCGCAGCGCGCGCGACGGACTCGTGCACACGGACAACGCGATCGCAAGCGCGACTGCGGAGCTGGTGCTGTCCAACCTATCGAAGGACCGCCGCCTGTTCCTCGCGCAGGAACTCGTCCGCCTCGGACAGGACCGCACGGAACTCGCCGCCCGCATCGATGTGCTGACCGTGCGTGCGCAGCAGCTCGCGGTCAACGTGCAGCAGCTCGAACGCCAGAGCCCTTACGCCCTCTGACCCCCGAGGGTGGCGCCACGCCCGACGCAAATGGGGTAGCGCTGGCCCCGGCTTCCCTGCGCTAGCCTGACCCCGCAGTCCTGTTTGCACGATGCCCCCGGCACGATCGCACGGCCCCGCGCGCCATGGCAGTCACGGCGCCGGGAGCCACCGCGTTTCGCCGGCGGGCGCCCAAGGCCCAGTCGAAGGCCCTTTACGAGGAGGCACACCGATGCGGAAGACCGGAGTACTGAGCGAGCACTTCCCGGCGCTGCTGAAGTCGAAGCGCGAGGCGCGGCACATGTCGACGGAGGAACTGGCGGCGCGGATCGGCGTCAGCGAGCAGAAGATCGAGCTGTGGGAGACCGGATGCGCGCGCCCGGCCCGCGACAAGTGGGTGAATCTCTCGAACGCCCTCGGCATCACGGTCGAGGAACTGATTCACGGCACCGCGCCGCGCAAGCCTGCACCGGCGCCGGACCTCGCCACGCAGGTCGGCCGCCTCGTCGCCGCGTTCATGGTGTGCGACGCCGCCGACCGGCAGACGCTGCTGCGCAGCGCCGAGTTCCGGGCCCGCGGGCGGTCGATCGCTCACTGACTCGGACGGTCCGTCCCCGGGTCGCCGTCCCGCGGCGACCGGGTGGCGAATTCACAGCGTCCGGCGCAGTGATTGTCGCCCGCCAGGCACGAGCTCGCCGCCTCGTCCGCGCGCACCGCGGGTCGGGCCACGGCCGCCGAAACGGATGGGATCGGATCGTGGGCGCCTATGATCGCGGCGGTCGATGCACGAGGGCTCTTCGTCCCGCCGATGCGCAGCTCGCGATGATCCAGCTCTACTACCACCCCGGCAACGCCAGCCTGGCGCCCCACATGCTGCTCGAGGAGATCGGGGCGCCGTATGAGCTCGTGTTCGTCGACCGCGCGCATGCGGCCCACAGATCGCCCGAGTACCTGAAGCTGAACCCGAACGGGCAGATCCCGGTGCTCGTGGAAGGCGACTTCGTCGTCTACGAGGCCGCCGCCATCTGCCTCTACCTGGCGGACCGGTACCCGGACGCGAAGCTCGTGCCGCCGCTGCGCTCGCCGGAGCGCGCGCACTTCTACCAGTGGCTCTTCTGGTGCACCAACACGCTGCAGGCGATGCTGATGCATTACTTCTACGGCGAGCGCATGGTCGACGACGGCGACGCCGACGCGGCGGCGCAGGTGAGGAATCGCGCCGAGGCGCGGGCCGGCGCCATGCTCGACCGGCTCGACGAACAGCTGGCCGCGCACGGCGGCGACTGGCTGCTCGGCTCGGTGTTCAGCGCGGTCGACCCGTATGCGCTGATGCTCTGCCGCTGGACCCGCAACTTCGCACGGCCGGCGCGCAGCCTTCCTCGGCTAGGGCCTTACCTGCAGCGGATGCTGGCGCGGCCTGCGGTGCAGCGGGCGTTCGCAGTTGAGAAGCTGTCGATGCCGTTCGTTTGAGGGGACGGAGGCGTTCGCTCGCCCGCGTGCGGCGCTGGCGCGCTACATGCTGCGCCGATACTGCCCCCCCACCTCGAACAGCGAATTCGTGATCTGCCCCAGCGAGCACACCCGCACCGCGTCCATCAGCACCGCGAACACGTTCTCGTTGCGGATCACCGCCTGCTGAAGCTTCTTCAGCATCTTCGGCGCTTCCTTGGCATGCCGCTTGTGGAAGTCCTGCAGGCGCGCGAGCTGGCCCTGCTTCTCTTCCTCGGTCGAGCGCGCGAGTTCTATCTTCTGCGGCGTGTCAGGCACGTGCGGATTGCGGAACGTGTTCACCCCGATGATCGGGTACTCGCCGGTGTGCTTCAGGTGCTCGTAGTGCAGTGACTCTT
>CAYGXL010000215.1:0-4353 GCA_964353935.1 uncultured Burkholderiaceae bacterium
CCCGCGACAAACCTGCTCTACGGCCTGCACGAGGCGCTCGACATGCTGTTCGCCGAGGGCCTGCCCAACGTCTTCGCGCGGCACGACCGCTTCGCCGAAGCGACGCGGCGCGCGGTGCGCGCCTGGGGCCTCGAGATCCTGTGCGTGAATCCGGCCGAGTACAGCTCGTCGCTGACCGCGGTGCTGATGCCCGAGGGCCACAACGCCGACGCGTTCCGCAGGATCGTGCTGGAGCGCTTCAACATGTCGCTCGGCCAGGGCCTGGGCAAGGTGTCCGGAAAGATCTTCCGCATCGGCCACCTCGGCTACTTCAACGACCTGATGTTGTGCGGCACACTCGCCGGGGTCGAGATGGGACTCGCGCTCGCCGGCGTGCCGCATCGCAAGGGCGGCGTTGACGCCGCGATGGCCTACCTCGCCGAAGTGCCGGCCGCTGAAGCAGCACGGGCCGCGTAAGTCACACTCCCGAAAGCAGAGGCGGCGGGCGCGTCCGACCCTGCCGCTGAATGAGGAAGCCGGACACACGAGTCGAGACAGAAGAACAGCCAAGGAGACATTGATGCCCTTTACCAAGACCAAGTTCGCGCGCTGCGCCACCATCGGCACGCTGGCGTTTGCCGGCACGATGGCAGCCAGTGCCCCGGCCGCCGCGTGGGAGCCGACCAAACCGGTCGAAGTGGTCGTCCCCGCGGGCGCGGGCGGCGCATCCGACCAGATGGCGCGGACGATCCAGAACATCGTCACCAAACACCAGTTGATGAAGCAGCCGATGATCATCCAGATCAAGGGCGGCTCGAGCGGTGCCGAGGGCGCGATGGACGTGATGGAATCGAAGGGCGACCCGCACAAGATCATGGTCGCGTTCTCGCTCATCTACACGCTGCCGATGGCGACCGGCCTGCCGCTGGAGTGGCGCAAGATGAACCCGGTCGCGATGATCGCGATGGACGAGTTCCTGCTGTGGGTCAATTCCGAGTCCCAGTACAAGACTCCGAAGCAGTTCCTCGACGCGGTGAAGGCCGCGCCTGCGGGCACCTTCAAGATGGGCGGCACCGGATCGAAGCGCGAGGATCACCTGATCTCGTTTGCGCTGGAGAAGGTGTACGGCGCCAAGTTCACGTACATCCCGTACAAGAGCGGCGGCGAGGCCGCGACCCAGCTGGTCGGGAAGCACACCGACGCGAACGTGAACAATCCGAGCGAAAACGTTGCCCAGTGGCGCGCCGGCCAGTTGCGCGCGCTCTGCGTGTTCTCCGACCAGCGCATGGCGTACAAGGAGAAGATCACCAAGGACGAGTCGTGGGCTGACATCCCGACCTGCAAGGAAGCGGGCGTGGACGTCCAGTACCAGATGCTGCGCGCCTTCTTCCTGCCGCCCGGCACGACGCCCGACCAGTCTGCCTACTACGCCGACGTGCTGCGCAAGGTCGTCGCAACGCCGGAGTGGAAGGAATACGTCGCGCGCAATGCGCTGAAGGAAACGTTCCAGACGGGCGCGGAGTTCGTCAAGTTCCTCGAGAAGGACGACGCCTATCACCGCACGCTGATGACCGAAGCGGGCTTCGCGAAGAAGTAGAAGAAGAACCGAAGACTCCCTCCCGGGTGGCACGACCCCGCAACGGCGTGCCGCCCGGCGAAGGCTGAGGAGGCAGCTCGTGGAGAAAGACCGGGAGACGGCAGCACCCATGCGCGGTGCGGTGTCGGAGCGCACCGTCGGCGTCGTCATGGCGATCGTGTTCTTCCTGATCGGCGTCGTGATGATCGTCGATAACTACCGCATTGGCGCCGGCTGGGCCTCGGACGGTCCTCAGGCCGGTTACTTCCCGCTGCGCATCGGCGTCATCATCTGCATCGCCGCCGCGGTGGTCGTCGTCCAGACCCTGCGAGGAGAACGCGGCAAGGCCTTCGTGACCTTCGCCCGCCTGAGGCACGTGCTCGTGGTGCTCGTTCCGACGATCGTCTTCGTGCTGGCGATCAAGTTCCTCGGGATCTATGTCGCTTCCGCCTTGTTCATCGCTGCGTTCATGCGCGCGATGGACCGCTTCAGCTGGCTGAAGACCGTCGTCATAAGCATTGGGGTGAGCGCAATGCTGTTCTGGCTGTTCGAGCTCCAGTTCCTGGTCCCGCTGCCCAAGGGGCCACTCGAAGCGATGTTCGGATACTGACCGAGCGTAAAGAGGCGAACGCACGTGGACGAACTCGGCGCACTGCTGCACGGCTTCGGCGTTGCACTGTCCTGGTACAACGTCGGCATGATGGCGATCGGCATCGTGCTCGGCATCATCATCGGAGTGTTGCCCGGACTCGGCGGTCCGAACGGAGTGGCGATACTGCTGCCACTGACGTTCACGATGCAGCCCACGTCGGCCATCATCATGCTGTCGTGCATCTACTGGGGCACGCTGTTCGCGGGCGCTATCACGTCCGTGCTCTTCAACATCCCCGGAGAGACGCACTCGGTCGCGACGACGTTCGACGGCTACCCGATGGCGCAACAGGGACGCGCCGGCGAAGCGCTGACCGCCTCGTTCACGGGTTCGTTCATCGGGGCGTTTGTCGCGGTTCTGCTCATCACCTTCCTCGCCCCGCTGGTGGCGAAGTTCGCGCTGCGCTTCGGCCCGCCGGAGTTCTTCGCGGTCTACCTGCTCACCTTCTGCAGTTTCGTCGGCACGGGCAAGGACCCGGCCAAGACGATCATCTCGATGATGATCGGCTTCGGCCTCGCCGCGATCGGCATGGACACCGTGAGCGGCGACCTGCGCATGACCTTCGGCTGGTCGGAACTGCTGCGCGGGGTCGACTTCCTGGTCGTCGTGATCGGCCTGTTCGGCCTCGGCGAAATCCTCCTGAGCATGGAGGAAGGGCTGGCATTCGAGGGCAAGAACGCGAAGATCAACCTGAAGGTCGTGCTGCAGACGTGGAAGCAACTGCCGAAGTACTGGGCGACGCTGATCCGCAGTTCGGCGATCGGCTGCTGGATGGGCATCACGCCGGGCGGTGCCACCGCCGCCTCGTTCATGGGCTACGGCATCGCCAAGAAGTTCTCCAGCCGCGGCAGCAAGTTCGGCACCGGCGAGGTGGAAGGCGTGATCGCTCCGGAGACCGCCGCGCACGCGTCGGGCACCGCCGCGCTGCTGCCGATGCTGGCCCTGGGCATTCCCGGTTCGGCCACCGCCGCCGTGCTGCTCGGCGGCCTGATGATCTGGGGCCTGCAGCCGGGGCCGCTGCTCTTCGTCGAGCAGAAGGAGTTCGTCTGGGGCCTGATCGCCAGCATGTATCTCTCGAACATCGCCGGGTTGATCATCGTGCTGACCACGGTGCCGCTGTTCGCCGCGATCCTGCGCATCCCGTTCTCCATCATCGCGCCGATCATCATCGTCGTCTGCGCGATCGGTGCCTTCACGGTGCACAGCGCGATGCTCGACGTCTGGCTGATGATCCTGTTCGGCATCGTCGGCTACGTGATGAAGAAGCTCGACTATCCGCTGGCGCCGCTGGTCCTGTCGCTCGTGCTCGGGGATCGCGCGGAGAATGCCTTTCGCCAGAGCATGCTGGCGTCCCGGGGCGAACTCAGTGTCTTCTGGTCGAATTCGCTGGTCGGCACCATCACGACCCTCGCACTGGTGATGCTGTTCTGGCCGGCGCTCTCGGCCGCCTGGCGCAGGATGCGCGGCTCCAAGCCCGCTGCCGCATGACGAGGGTCACGCGTTGACCGACTCGTCGATCCTCGTCGAACGCGACGGCGCCATCGCCACCGTCGTGCTGAACCGCCCCCACAAGCTGAACGCCCTCACCCGCGCCATGTGGGGCGAACTGGGCGACACCGTGTGGAGCCTGTCGCAGGACACGAGCGTCCGCTGCATCATCCTGCGCGGGGCGGGCGAGAAGGCGTTCTCGCCCGGCAACGACATCGGCGAGTTCGAGACGCAACGCTCCAGCAAGGCGCAGGCGATCGAGTACGGCAAGGTGATGCACGCCACCGCCGACAAGCTCGCCAGCTGCCCGACGCCGATCGTCGCGCAGATCCACGGCATCTGCGTCGGCGGCGGGCTCGAGATCGCCGCGCTGGCCGACCTCCGCATCTGCGGGCAGTCGAGCCGCTTCGGCGCGCCGATCAAGAACCTCGGCCTCGTGATGGCGTACGCGGAGATGGCGCCGCTGGTGCGGCTGGTCGGCAAGAGCGTCGCGCTCGAGATCCTGCTCGAGGGCCGCGTGTTCGACGCGGCCGAAGCAAAGGACAAGGGCCTCGTCACCCGCGTCGTGCCGGACGACCAGGTCGCCGCGGAGGCGCGGGCGACGGCCGAGCGCATCGCCGACGGCGCCCCGCTCGTGGCGCGCCGGCACAAGAAGTTC
>CAYGXL010000216.1:0-4334 GCA_964353935.1 uncultured Burkholderiaceae bacterium
GTCGACGCCGAGTTCGTGAAGGTCACGAACATCGACGAGATCCTGGCGCACGACGTGTTCGCCACGCCCGGCCTCGTCATCGACGACAAGGTCGTCAGCACCGGACGCATTCCGACGGCGGCCGAGATCAGGCAGTGGCTGGGACGCTGAGGAGACCACCATGCTCGCCGGACTGACGGAACGCCAGGAGAAGCTCTACGCGGAGTTCTACAACTCGACCAGGGACAACCAGCACCTGAGCCCGAGGGAAGCGCTGCTCGTCGGACTGGCGGCCGCGATGGCCGTCAACTGCATTCCGTGCCAGCGGTTCTACCTCCTCGAGTGCCGCAAGGCCGGCATCTCGAAGGGCGACGTGTGCGAAGTCCTGGCCAAGGTGATGGCCGTGTCGGCCGGCCAGAAGCGGCTGCAGTTCCAGGAAGTGCTGGACCGGTTCGAGATCGACCTGTCGCTGTTTCCCGGCCCTGCAGGTTCCTAGCGCGCCCCTGACGAGTCAGGCGGCGGGCCTGACCGCCTCGATCGTCGCCGCCACGACGTAGTCGGTCACCGGCGTGCCCGGCGCCCACTCGCGGATGAACGACTTGCTCTCTTCCTTCGGCGCGATGCGCACGTCCTCGAAGCCGAGCGCGTGCAGCACCTCCTCGAGTTCGGCGATCGGCGTCGCGCCGGCCATGCAGCCGGTGAGCAACGCCATGTCCTCCTGGATGTGCGCCGGGATGTCGGCGAACGCGACCACGTCCGAGATCGCGAGCCGGCCGCCGGGCCTGAGCACGCGGAAGCACTCGGCGAAGACACGCGGCTTGTCGGGCGACAGGTTGATCACGCAGTTGGAGAGGATCACGTCGATCGAGCGGTCGGCGATCGGCAGGTGCTCGATCTCTCCGAGACGGAACTCGACGTTGGCGTAGCCGCCCTGCTCCGCGTTGGCGCGCGCCTTCGACAGCATGGCGGGCGTCATGTCGACGCCGATCACGCGGCCCGACGCGCCGACCTGCCGCGCCGCGAGAAAGCAGTCGAAGCCGCCGCCGCTGCCGAGGTCGAGCACGGTCTCGCCGGGCTTCAGCGCCGCGATCGCCTGCGGGTTGCCGCAGCCGAGGCCCATGTTGGCGCCGGTGGGCACGGCCGCCGTTTCGTCCGCCGAGTAGCCGAGCGCCTGCGACACCACCTCCGGGCTGCTCGTGCCGCAGCACGACGGCGCGCTGCTGCAGCACGCGTCGCTGCTCTCGGCCACGCGGGCGTACTGCTGTCGGACGATCTGCCGGACCTGGTCGTGCCTGACGTCACTCATCGCTTGCCTCCATCACGGCGGGCCGCAGCGCGCCCTCAAACGAACGGCCGGTACACCGGCTCGTACATGTTGGCACGGATGTCGGCCATCACGTCGGCCGGCCGCGTCTTGCCGGCCAGGCCCCGCTTGTAGGCCACCTCCGCGACGTCGACCGCGATGCGTGCCGACACGTCGCGCACGTTCTTCAGCGGCGGATAGAGGCTGCCCTGCGCGAGATCCACGTCGGTGACCTGCGCGGCCAGCGAGCGCGCCGACGCGAGGAACATCTCGTCGGTCACGCGCTGGGCACGGCTGACGATCGCGCCGAGCCCGACGCCCGGGAAGATGTACGAGTTGTTGCCCTGGCGCGGCACGTGGTGCATGCCGTCGAAGTCGACCGGGTCGAACGGGCTGCCGGATGCGAACAGCGCGCGTCCTTCCGTGTAGCGATACGCCTGCTCGGCCGTGCACTCCGCTTTCGACGTCGGGTTCGACAGCGCGAAGACGATCGGCCGTGCGTTGATGCGCGCCATCGCGCGCAGCACCGGCTCGGTGAACGTCCCGGCCGTCGCCGCGACGCCGATGATCGCCGTCGGCTTCAGTTGCTCGATGGCCTGGAGGAAGTCCGCGACCGGCGCGTGCTGGTGCGCGTACGGCTGCTTGTGGTGGGCGAGTTCGCCGCGGCCCGCGACCACCAGGCCCTTGCTGTCGAACAGCCAGCTGCGCTTGCGCGCTTCCTCCGGCTTCATGCCCTCGTCGACCAGCGCCGCCGTGAAGAGATCCGCGATGCCGGTGGCCGCCTCGCCCGCGCCCATGAAGAGGATCCGCTGGTCGGCGAGCTTCTGCTTGGTCACGTGCAGCGCGGAGAACACGCCCGCGACCGAGACCGCCGCGGTGCCCTGGATGTCGTCGTTGAAGCACGGCACGCGGTTGCGATAGCGCTCCAGCAGCGTGAAGGCGTGGTGATTGGCGAAGTCCTCGAACTGCACCATCACGCCGGGGAAGACCTGCTGCGTGGCCATCACGAACTCGTCGACCAGCGCGTCGTACTCGGGGCCGTTGAGCCGCTTCTGCTTCAGGCCGAGATACAGCGGATCGCTCAGCGCCGCCTCGTTGTTGGTGCCGACGTCGAGCAGGATCGGCAGGCAGCGCGTCGGGTCGATGCCGGCGCACGCGGTGTACAGCGCCAGCTTGCCGATCGGGATTCCCATGCCGTTGGTGCCGAGGTCGCCGAGCCCGAGGATGCGCTCGCCGTCGGTGACGACGATGATCGCCGGATCGGGCACCGGCCAGTTGGCGAGCACGCGCGCCACGCGGCCGCGATCGGCCGCCGTGACGTACAGCCCGCGCGGCCGGCGATAGATGTGGCCGAACTGCTGGCACGCGAGGCCGACGGTCGGCGTGTAGATGATCGGCAGCATCTCGTCGATGTTGTCGATCACGACCTTGTAGAACAGCGTCTCGTTGCGGTCCTGCAGCGCTTCGAGGAGCACGTACTTGTTCAGCGGCTCGCGCAGCTTGCGGAAGTTCTCGAGCACGCGGCCGACCTGCTCTTCCTGGCTGGCCACGTGCGGCGGCAGCAGGCCGCGCAGGCCCAGCTTGTCGCGCTCGATGTCGGTGAAGGCGGTGCCCTTGTTCAGGCTGGGATCGCGCAGAAGCGCAACGCCGGACAGGCCGGCGAGCGAAGCGGAAGCCATCAGTGTCTCCAGTCGTTTTTTGGGATTTCGGGCGATTGTCTGGCCGCTGGCCGCGCGGCCCTTGACCATGCTCAACGGGACGAACGTGCCCGCCGGCCGGAAACGGGCGATCTTGCGCTGGTCGGCCCAGTCAGGCTCAGCCGGGTGAGGCCCGCTCGGCCGCCAGGCGCCGCACGAGTTCCGTCAGCGCCGCGACTTCGTCGGACAGGCGGCGAACCTCGTCGCGCAGGTGCGTCACTTCGTCCTTGCCAGCCGCATCGACCGGCGCGGGCGAGTGTCCTGCCTCTTCCGCAACGGGACCGGACAGCAGGTGCGCCCAGCGCTGTTCGCGCGTGCCGGGCCGGCGTGGCAGCAGCGTCACCAGCGGGCCGCCCTGCTCGGCTGGTCTCGTCGCGAGCTCCTCGAGATAGCCCTCGACCGAGCTGACGTCGGCGAAGCGATGCAGCCGCTCGCTCGCCGAGCGCAGTTCCGCGGCGGTCTGCGGTCCGCGCAGCCACAGCGTGGCAAGCAGCGCGACCGCTTCGCTCGGCACCTTGAGCACGCGCTGCACGTTCTGCGAATAGCGCATCACGCGCGAACCGCTCGACTCGATCACCAGCGACAGCGGCCGCAGCCGGTCGACCGCCGCCTGCACCTCGCCTTCACTCGCCGCCATCAGCGGATCGCGGTTGTTCTTCTGGTTGCATCCGGCGGTGAGCGCGTTGAGCGACAGCGGATACGTGTCGGGAACGGTGCGTTCCTTCTCGATCAGGACGCCGAGGACGCGGGTTTCGAGGGGCGAGAGGACGGGGATCATCGGGATCGGGAATCTCGAAGCGTGCCGCGCAGGCCGGAGCACGTCGGCGTCGCGGGCGTGGGCCGCGACGCCGCGGAGTCTAGGCGCGCTGGTAGATCTCGCTGCCCTTCTTCACGAACTCGACCGCTTTCTCTTCCATGCCGCGCTTCAGCGCCTCGTCCGCGGCGAGGCCCTGCTTCTCGGCGTACTCGCGCACGTCCTGCGTGATCTTCATGCTGCAGAAGTGCGGGCCGCACATCGAGCAGAAGTGCGCGCTCTTCATGCTGTCCTTGGGCAGGGTCTCGTCGTGGAAGTCCTTGGCGGTGTCCGGATCGAGGCCGAGGTTGAACTGGTCTTCCCAGCGGAACTCGAAGCGCGCCTTCGAGAGCGCGTTGTCGCGCAGCTGCGCGCCCGGGTGGCCCTTGGCGAGGTCGGCCGCGTGCGCCGCGACCTTGTACGCCATGATGCCGTCCTTGACGTCCTTCTTGTTCGGCAGGCCGAGGTGCTCCTTCGGCGTCACGTAGCAGAGCATGGCGGTGCCGTACCAGCCGATCATCGCCGCGCCGATGGCGCTCGTGATGTGGTCGTAGCCCGGCGC
>CAYGXL010000217.1:0-4332 GCA_964353935.1 uncultured Burkholderiaceae bacterium
TCACATGCACAGGCCCTGGCTTGCCCAGTACCCGCCCGCCGTTCCAGCCGAGATCGACTTCGGGACGTTGGCCTCGCTCAAGGACGTGCTCGGCGTCGGTTGCACGCGCTTCGCGGAGCGGCCGGCCTTCAACTCGATGGGCACGGTGATGACCTTCCGGCAGCTCGACGAGGCGAGCCGTGCCTTCGCCGCCTGGCTGCAGAAGGTCGCCGGGCTGAAGCGCGGCGACCGCGTCGCCCTGATGATGCCCAACCTGCTGCAGTACCCGGTGGCCATGTTCGGGGCGTTGCGGGCCGGGATGGTGGTGGTCAACGTCAACCCGCTCTACACGCCGCGCGAACTCGAGCACCAGCTGAACGACAGCGGCGCCGTGGCCATCGTGGTGCTGGAGAATTTCGCGCACACGCTCGAGCAGGTGATCCGGACCACGCGCGTGCGAGTCGTGGTCACGACGCAGGTCGGCGACCTGCTGCCACCCGTCAAGCGGCTCCTGACGAACGCGGTGGTCAAGCACGTGAAGAAACTGGTGCCGCGCTGGCGGCTCGAGGGCGCGATCGGCTTCAACCGGGTGATCGCCGCGGGCCGCGCGCAGTCGCTCGACGAACCTGCGCTCACCCGCGCCGACCTCGCCTTCCTGCAGTACACGGGCGGCACGACCGGCGTCGCCAAGGGCGCCATGCTGAGCCACGGCAACATGGTGGCCAACGTGCTGCAGGTCGCCGCGTGGATGTCGCCCAACCTCAGCGACGGCGTCGAGACGGTGGTCCTGCCGCTGCCGCTGTACCACGTGTTCGCATTGACCGGATGCCTGTCCTTCTTCAGCAAGGGGGCGCAGGCCGTGCTCGTCGCCAACCCGCGCGACCTGCCGGCCTTCATCAAGACACTCAGGGAGGTGCCCTTCAGCGCGATCATCGGCGTCAACACGCTGTTTCGCGCGCTGCTCGAGGCGCCGGACTCCCGCACGGTCGACTGGAGCCGCCTGAAGCTCGCGGTCGCGGGCGGCATGGCCGTGCAGCACGTCGTGGCGCATCGCTGGAAGCAGATGACCGGGGTGCCGCTGGTGGAAGGCTACGGCCTGACCGAGAGCGCGCCGGTGGCGATCGCCAACCCGGTCACCATCGACGAGTGGAGCGGCCAGATCGGCGTGCCGCTGCCCAGCACGGACGCGGCGATACTCGACGACGACGGGCGCCCGGTCGAGCTGGGTGAAGTGGGCGAGATCTGCCTGCGCGGCCCGCAGGTGATGAAGGGCTACTGGAACCGCCCCGAGGAGTCCGCCCACGTCTTCACCGCCGATGGCTGGCTGCGCACCGGCGACATGGGCGTGATGGACGACCGCGGCGGCATCCGCATCACCGACCGCAAGAAGGACATGATCGTCGTCTCCGGATTCAAGGTGTTCCCCAACGAGGTCGAGGACGTGCTGACGATGCACCCCGGCGTGCTCGAGGCCGCGGCGATCGGCATGCACGACGATCGCTCCGGCGAAGCGGTGAAGGTCGTCGTGGTGCGCAAGGACCCGACGCTGACCGAGGGCGACCTGATCGCGCACTGCAAGCAGCAACTGACGGGATACAAGGTGCCGCGCATCGTCGAGTTCCGCGACGAGCCATTGCCCAAGACCAACATCGGCAAGATCCTCCGGCGCGAGCTGCGCGACAACGGTGCGGCGCCGAGCACGGCGCCCGCTCCGGCCGATCGCGGATAGCGCATGGCGAAGCCGACATCGGCGTACCGTCCGCGTCGCCTGCGGCTGCGCGACGGCCGCGAGGTGACGCTGCGCGCGATCCGCCCGGCGGACGCCCCGGAGATCGCGCAGGCGTTCGAGCGCCTGTCCGCCGAGTCGCGCTACTCCCGCTTCATGCAGCACAAGCGAAAGCTCGATCCGGCGGCGCTCGATCGCGGCGTTCACCCGCGTCCGGGGCTCGACTTCGCGTTCGTGGCCACGATCCCCGCGACCGACGGCATCGACATCGTGGGCGCCGCGCAGTACGTGCGGGTCAAGGACGACGACCCCTCGACCTGCGAGTTCGCGATCACCGTGGCCGAAGACTGGCGCGGCTCGGGCCTCGCAAGGGAACTGCTCGCCAGCCTGGTGCGTCGCGCCCGGCGTGATGGCTACACGCGGATCGAAGGTGCGGTCGTCGCGGACAACTCGAAGATGCTGGCGCTGTCGCGCAAGCTCGGGTTCAAGTCGCACCCCGAGCCAGACGACGCGGGCGTGGTTCGGGTGGAGAGGCTGCTGTAGGCGCAATGCTGCACTGCCGGGCCATGCACCGCCGCTGTCGGAGATAATCGGATCCTCGCAACCGCGGCGCAGGCCGGCCGCTGCAGGAACCCGCCCACATGCGCCAGCTCAGCAGGAACGATGCTCTCTTCCTCGCCTCGGAAAGTGCCCATTCCAACTCGAACGTCAGCCTGATCCAGATCTACGACCCATCGACCGCGCCCGGCGGCCGGCTCCAGTTCAAGAGCCTTCTCGCGCACGTGCAGAGCCGGCTGCACCGCTCGCCGGTGTTCCGCCAGAAGCTTCGCAGCGTTCCGCTCGGGCTCGACGATCCGTACTGGGTGGAGGACGAGAACTTCGACCTCGAGTACCACGTCCGCCACATCGCCCTGCCGAAGCCCGGCGACTGGCGGCAGTTCTGCATCCAGACGTCGCGCATCCACGCCCGCCCGCTCGACCTCAAGCGGCCGCTGTGGGAGCTCTACCTCATCGAGGGGCTCGACAGCCTGCTCGACCTGCCGAAGGACAGCTTCGCGCTGCTCACCAAGCTGCACCACGCGGCGATCGACTTCCGGCGCGGCACCGCGATCATCACGCTGCTGCACGACCTGACGCCGCAGCCGCCGGCGCCCGAGCCGCCCGAGCCGTGGTTTCCGGAGTCGCCGCCGGGATCGCTGGAACTCGTCTGCCGTGGCCTTGCGAGCGCGGTGGCCTCGCCGCAGCGGCTGGCGCGCCCGTTCACGAACGCGCTCGCGAGCGTCGCTCCGGCCGCCCGCTCGTTCGCGTCCGACTTGCTGCAGAGGAACGAAGCGCCTCCGGTCACACGCTTCAACTCCATCGTGTCGCCCTACCGGGTGTTCGAGACGCGGCGCTTCCTGATCGACGAGTTCCGCGAGATCCGCCGGCTCGTTCCCGCCGCGAAGATCAACGACGCCGTGCTTGCCGTGTGCGCCGGCGGCCTGCGCAGGTACCTCGAAGGCAACGACGAATTGCCGGAGCGGGACCTGACAACGCTGACGCCGGTCTACGTGCGCGACCCGGAAGCCGGCCCTGCCAGCCGGCCCGAGGTGGAGTGGGAGCGCCTGGGGCTGGGCGTGAACATCGCCGACCCGCTGAAGCGGCTGGCGTTCATCAAGGCGCAGACGGCGTCCTCGAAGCTCATGTCGCAGGCGATCGGCGCGCGCGAGCTCACCGACATCGGCACGCACTCGCCGGCCGCCACGCTGGCGATCACCGGCAAGCTGCTGGGCCGCGCCCTGCTCGGGGTGGGCCGCCGCGCGCCGATGGCGAACTGCGCGATCACCAACGTGCCGGGCCCGTCGGTCCCGATCTACCTCAACGGCGCGCGCATGACGTACTTCTCCGCGATCATGCCGATCAACGACGGCCTCGGGCTCGTCTTCGCGGTCACGAGCTACGACGGCAAGATCATCATTTCGCCGACCTCGTGCCGCGAGCAGATGCCCGATCCCGAGGTCTTCGCGCAGTGCCTGCGCGATTGCTTCCAGGAGTACCTCGCCCTCGCCCGCAAGCGCGCGCGAGACAAGGCGGCGGCGAAGCGCAAGGCTAGGCCGGCACGGGGCGCTGCGAAGTCGTCAGGCGGTAGATCCGCCCGAGCAGCCCAGCCGGCGGCACGAACGGCCGCCACTGGCCCTCGGGCTGCGCGAGCCGATCGGCGACGACCCAGAGCACGAGCGGGTTGAACCCCAGCCCGAGGTGGCTGCCCGGCACGCGGATGTTCTCGTGCAGCGCCCGGTTGCCGTCGATGGTCGCCTCCTGCGGCGGCACGACGCCATCGGCCACGGAATAGATGCAGGAGATCGGCACCGGCAGCGTCTTGGGACGCCGCAGGTACTTCGCGCGCGACTGCGTCAGGTGCGCCGTCGTTCCCATCGGGTGCGAGATGAGGCGGTAGAGCGCCTTGACCAGCGGGGGCGACTGGCTGCCCTCCGGGTCGAACGTCACCGGGCTGCCGAGCGTGATCACCGAGCGAACGCACTCCGTGGCCTCATGCGCACCGTACATGGCGAACATGCCGCCCAGGCTCCAGCCGACGAGGCTCACCTTGCGGCCGCTCTTGTAGTGCATGTAGCGGATCTTCTGCT
>CAYGXL010000218.1:0-4305 GCA_964353935.1 uncultured Burkholderiaceae bacterium
CCCGTCCAGCTGGAAGGGGCGCACGGCCCGCTGTCGGCGGCCCAGAGCAAGGCGATCCTCGACGGGCTGGCGAGCCGCGGCCCGGCCACCGACATCTTCGACCGGCACCTCGCGATCGAAGAAGCCATCGTCGGCAGTCCGCTGACCATCGGCAACCAGGTGTTGTTGCTTCAGGATGGCCCGGCCACGTTCCAGGCAATGCATGCGGCCATCCTGGCGGCGCGCGACCACATCAACATGGAGACCTACATCCTGGACGACGACGATGTCGGCCAGCGCTTTGCGCAGGCACTGATCGACAAGCAGCGGCAAGGCGTCCAGGTCAATCTCATCCGCGACAGCGTCGGCACCATCGGCACTCCGCAGGCGTTCTTTGATCGGTTGAAGGAGAGCGGCATCAAGGTGCTCGAATTCAACCCGCTCAACCCGCTGGTAGCCCGCAAGGACTGGGAGCTGAACCAGCGCGACCACCGCAAGCTGCTGATCGTCGACGGGCGCACGGCGTTCCTGGGTGGCATCAACATCAGCAGCGTGTACTCCGGGGGCTCGTTCAGCCAGCACTCGCGGGCCCGGCCCGACGGCAGCCCGCCGTGGCGCGATACCGACCTGCAGTTGCGGGGACCCGTGGTCGCCGAACTCCAGAAACTGTTTCTCGCGACCTGGGAGGCACAGAAGGGTGAACCGCTGCCGGCGAAGAATTACTTCCCGCCGCCCGAGAAGGCCGGCCGCCTGGTCGTGCGCGCGATCGGCAGTTCCCCGGAAGAACCGTACAGCCTGATCTACGCCACGCTGCTGTCGGCGATCGCCAACGCCGAGACCAGCGTTCGCCTGACCAATGCCTACTTCGCACCCGATCCGCAGCTGCTTGCGGCGCTCGAAGCCGCGGTCCGGCGCGGCGTCGAGGTGACGCTGATCCTGCCCAGCCAGACCGACTCCTGGCTGGTGTTCCACGCCGGGCGGAACTACTACGAGCAGTTGCTGCGAGCGGGAGTGAAGATCCATGAGCGGCGCGGAGTGATCCTCCATTCCAAGACTGCGCTGGTCGACGGCGTGTGGGCCACGGTCGGCTCGACCAACCTCGACTGGCGCAGCTTCCTGCACAACTACGAATTGAATGCCGTGGTGCTCGGGGCCGAGTTCGGCAGCCAGGTGCAGGCGATGTTCGACAAGGATCTGGCCGCGTCGGATCGGATAACGCTCGATCAGTGGCAGCGCCGCTCGCTCGACCTTCGGATCAAGGAGCTGTTCGCCCGGGTCTGGGAGTATTGGCTGTGACCGGCCTGCCCGGCCTGCATGCGCAGGATTCGCGCCCGGATCCTGTGCCTATGTGCGGTACCGAACCGACTGCAGCGACTCGCGCAGTTACCCTTTTTGCTTGAAGTTCGTTTCACGTCGAAGCAACTCACCAGGCAACGACGTTCGAACGAGGTCGCGGATTCACGACCGGAAGTCTGGATCGAGCCTCGCTGTCTTTCTTTGACACTCTGGGAATCAACCATGAAACATGCTGGCAAGCTTCTTTCCGCACTCTTCGTCGCCGTTTCGCTGGTGTCCGTCGTCGGCTGCGCGAGCACGCCGCAGAAGGAAGGGACCGGCGAATACATCGACGATACGGCCATCACCACCAAGGTGAAGGCAGCCATCTTCAACGAACCCACGCTGAAGTCGGCCGAGATCAATGTCGAGACGTTCAAGGGCGTGGTCCAGTTGAGCGGCTTCGTCAACTCGCGCGCCGACATCGACAAGGCGGTCGTGGTTGCGCGTGGCGTCAGCGGGGTGAAGTCCGTCAAGAACGACATGCGCCTGAAGTAGGCGACTGCGTATCGCGGGCCGGTTCTCGGGCCGGCCCGGTCTCTGCCTCGCACAGAGTGGTCGTTCAACACGCGCGACCGCGGCACCGGTCCGTCAAACAACGACATACATCAGTATCGGGATGAAGTGCGCCTGAACAAGGCGGCGGCGATTACAAGAAGTGATTCCCGGGTAAGGCCTCTTGTCCGATGCGGGGCAGCCTTCGCAATGCGATGATTGCCCAGTGAACTCTCGCGGCCACGTCGCTCCCCGCCCGCAGGCGGCGGCGGGGTCGCCACCTCGATGAGCGGGTCGACGTCCGGCAAAGCGGCATGGATCATCCGTGTTGGCGCCATGCAGCGCCTCGCGGTGGTGATGGTCGTCGGCGTCGTTGTGTATTTCGCGCAGCCGCCGCTCGTCTCGTGGCACACGCGCGCCGTGGCGAGCTGGGACCTCAGCGTGTTGATCTACCTTGGCCTGGCGTGGTGGCTCATCGCCAGCACTGACGCGGCAACGACGCGCGATCACGCACTGAGCCAGGACCAGAGCGGCTTCGTCATCTTCCTTTTCGTTGTCGTGGCCGCCTGCGTCAGCGTCGTCGCGATCGGCTTTGTCGTCAGCACCATCCGCGAACTCGAGTTCTGGGCGCGGGCGTGGCACATCGCCCTGACCATCGGCGCACTGATCTCGTCATGGCTGCTGATCCAGACCGTCTTTGCGTTCCACTACGCGCGTCGCTACTACGCGATCCTCCACCGTGAACGATCGACCACACCCGAGCTGCACTTCCCGGGAGGCAAGGAGCCCGACTACCTCGACTTTGCGTACTACTCGTTCGTCGTCGGAATGACCTCGCAGGTCTCCGACGTCGCGGTGACGTCGCGCTCGATGCGCAGGCTCACGCTGGTTCACAGCGTGCTGGCGTTCGTGTTCAACATGGCCGTGCTGGCCCTCAGCATCAACATCATCGCCACCGTGATCTAGGATCTGTTGATGCCTGGCTCGCCCCTCCTGCACCGACTGCCCTTCGCCCATGGACTCCACCGGATCAGTGCACGACGCCAGCACGCAAGGACACAGCCGACGATGACGAAGAAATTGGTCTTCCTGGTGCCGGGCTTCTTCGGCTTCGACTCCGTCGGCGCGATGAGCTACTTCGACGACGTCGAGCGTTCGCTCGACGCAGCGCTGCGCCGACGCGGCGTGGTCGCCCGCATCGTGCGATGCAAGACGCAGCCGACCGCTTCGATCCCGCGGCGCGCCGACGTGCTGCGTCGGCAGGTGATTGCGAGCGGCGGCCTCGGAGCCAGCGAGTTGCACTTCGTCGGCCACTCGACCGGCGGCCTCGACGTGCGGATGCTGCTGACGCCCGGAGTCAAGATCGCGCGCGGTGACTCCGAAGAGCGCATCGCCGGCCTGACGCGGACGGCCATTACGGTCGCCACGCCGCACCACGGCACGCCGTTGGCCAACCACTTCGCGACCATCCAGGGCCAGACGTTGCTGCTGGTGCTGAGCGCGCTGGCGACGTCGGGCCAGGGCCGCGGCGCGATTCTCGCCGCGGCGAAGGCGATTGCGCTGATCGCCCGCCTCGACGACTGGCTGGGTGGCGCGGACACGCCCCTCGATCGCCTTGCCGAACGCCTGCTCCGACGCATCCGCCTGGACCGCGCCGATCCAGCGTGGATGTACCTCGGCGAAATCGAGAGCGACCAGGGCGCCGTGCTGCAACTGACACCGGAGGGGATCGATCTGTTCGACGCCGCTGTTGCGGACAGCCCGCACATCGACTACGGCTGCGTCGTCGCCGGCGTGCCGAAGCCGTGCGAGGAGTTCAAGTTGAAGGAGCTCGTGGATCCCGAGTACGTCGTGCTGCGTGCGCTGTTCAGGCTGCTGCACGTGCTGACCGCGCGACCGCACCCGCGCTATCCGTATCCGAAGCCGACGAAGGCGACTCAGCGACTGCTCGATCGCGGGCTCGGCTTCGAGGCGACCCCGCAGATCAGCGACGGCATCGTGCCGACGCTGAGCCAGCTGCACGGCCGGGTCGTCCACGTCGCGCGCGCCGATCACCTCGACCTGGTCGGTCACTACACGCTGGCGGGCGGGGGCACGGCGAACTGGCTGCCGTCGGGCGCGGGCTTCACGCCCGAAGCGTTCGATGCAACGTGGGAGGCGATCGCGGCAGCAATTGCCAGAGGCAGCCGTCGCACTCGAGCACGGAGCAGTACGGGCCGTTGAACTTCAACCTCATGTGCGGCACCGCACCGACCGTGCCAACGTGCGCAGCTACCGTCGTCCTGCACCCTTCGAAGCAAGACGTTCAATGAAGACTTGCGCGCGGGCTTAGGTTGTACCACCGAGATGAGAATCGCACAGTGAACTCCGGCCCCGTCGAGAAGCGCGAAGCCAACGAGGCCGCCCTGACGGCGGAGATGATCGGGATCCTGCGCCGCAAGATGGCACGCGACTATGCCAAGGGCGGCACGCTGCGCGACGCCCACCCGAAGACGC
>CAYGXL010000219.1:0-3929 GCA_964353935.1 uncultured Burkholderiaceae bacterium
CAAGGCGGCCTTCCCCGCGGTCGGACGCATCTCGCCCGACTACTACTGCATGGACGGCACGATCCCGCGCAAGCGGCTCGGCGAAGTGCTGAAGGCGATCGCGGCGATGGAGAAGAAGTACAGCCTGCGCTGCGCCAACGTGTTCCACGCCGGCGACGGCAACCTGCATCCGCTGATCATGTTCGACGCCAACGACCCCGACTCGGTGGTGCGCGCCGAGGAGTTCGGCTTCGAGATCCTCGAACTGTCGATCGCCGTCGGCGGCACGGTCACCGGCGAGCACGGCGTCGGCGTGGAGAAGGTTCACCAGATGTGCCTGCAGTTCGATCCGGCCACGCTGGAGTCCTTCTTCGCGGTGAAGCGCGCGTTCGATCCGCCCGGCCTGCTGAATCCCGGCAAGGCGATCCCCACGCTCAACCGCTGCGCCGAGTACGGGAAGATGCACGTGCACGCGGGCGCGCTGAAGTTCCCCGAACTCCCCCGTTTCTGAACATGGACCCGACTCTGCAGACGTTGCAGGAGCGTGTGCGCGCGGCTGTGGCGGCGAAGTCCCCTCTCATGGTCGTCGGCGGCGCCACCAAGGCCTTCTACGGCAACGAACCGCGCGGCGAGGCGCTCGACGCGCGCAGCGTGAACGGCATCGTCGACTACGAGCCGACCGAACTCGTCGTCACCGTGCGCGGCGGCACGCCGCTGGCCGAACTCGAAGCTCGCCTCGCGGAGCAGAACCAGATGCTGGCGTTCGAGCCGCCGCACTTCGGCCCGACGGCGACCGTGGGCGGCACGGTGTCCGCGGGCCTCGCGGGCCCGCGCCGCATGGCGGCGGGCGCGGTGCGCGACTTCGTGCTCGGCGCGAAGCTGCTCGACGGCCGCGGCAACGTGCTGTCGTTCGGCGGTCGCGTGATGAAGAACGTGGCCGGCTACGACGTGGCGCGCGCGCTGCCCGGCTCGCTCGGTACGCTCGGCGTGATCGTCGAAGTGTCGTTGAAGGTGCTGCCGCGGCCGGTCGCCGAGCAGACGCTGCTCTTCGAGATGAACGAGGCGGAGTCGATCCGTCGTGCCAACGAGTGGGGCGGCCAGCCGCTGCCGATTTCGGCGACCGCCTGGTGCGGCGGCCAGCTCTATGTGCGCCTGTCCGGCGCCGCGGCCGGCGTGAAGGCCGCGCACGCGAAGATGGGCGGCAGCCCGGTGCCCGAGGCCGCGCTGCTCTGGGCCGAACTGCGCGAGCAATCGCACGACTTCTTCCTGTCGGCCAGCGGAACGCTGTGGCGCCTGGCCGTGCCGCCGACCACCGGCCCGCTCGACCTCGGTGCGACGCTGGTCGAGTGGAACGGGGGGCAGCGCTGGGTGTGGTCGAGCGCGCCGGCGGAGAAGATCCGCGCGCGGGTCGAGGCGGCAGGTGGGCACGCGACGCAGTTCCGCGGCGGCGACCGCCGTGCGACGTTCCACCCGCTGCCGCCCGCGCTGGCGGCGATCCACCGGAGGCTGAAAGCCGAATTCGACCCGGCCGGCATCTTCAACCCCGGCCGCCTGTACGCAGAGCCCTGATGCAGACCGCCCTCGCCGACTTCATTCGCAACACGCCGGAAGGCAGGGAGGCCGACGCCATCCTGCGCAAGTGCGTGCACTGCGGTTTCTGCACCGCCACCTGCCCGACCTACCAGCTGCTCGGCGACGAGCTCGACAGCCCGCGCGGCCGCATCTACCTGATGAAGCAGGTGCTCGAGGGCAAGGAGGTCACGCGCTCGACGCAGGTCCACCTCGACCGCTGCCTCACCTGCCGCAACTGCGAAACGACGTGCCCGTCGGGCGTGCAGTATGGCCGCCTGGTCGACATCGGCCGCAAGATCGTCGACGACCACGTGGTGCGTCCGGCCGGCGAACGCCTGATGCGCACCGCGCTGAAGGAAGGCCTGACCAGCGTGGCGTTCGCGCCGGCGATGGCGCTCGGCAAGATGATGCGGCCGCTGCTGCCCGCGTCGCTGAAGGCCAAGATTCCCGCGCCGCAGGACGCCGGCGCGTGGCCGGCACGCACGCACGACAAGCGCGTGCTGCTGCTCGAGGGCTGCGTGCAGCCGGCGATGGCGCCGAACATCAACACCTCGACCGCGCGCGTGCTCGACGCGCTGGGCATCGAGTCGCTGCGGCCGAAGGCCGCGGGCTGCTGCGGCGCCATCCGCTACCACCTGAACGACCACGACGGCGGGCTCGCCGACGCACGCCGCAACATCGACGCGTGGTGGCCGTACGTCAAGGACGCCGAAGCCGAAGGCGTGATCGCGATCGTCGTCAACGCCAGCGGCTGCGGCGTCCAGGTGCGCGAGTACGCGCACCTGCTCGCGCGCGATCCGGCGTATGCGAAGAAGGCCGAGCGCATCAGCGCGATGGCGCAGGACCCGGCGGAACTGCTGCCCGCGCTCGCCGCCGAGCTGAAGCAGGCACTGCCGGCGCCGGCCGAGGGCCGCGTGGTGTTCCACCCGCCTTGCACGCTGCAGCACGGGCTGAAGGTGAAAGGCGCGGTCGAGTCGCTCCTCGCGTCGCTCGGCGCTCAGGTGCTGCCGGTCGGCGAGTCCCACTTCTGCTGCGGCTCGGCCGGCACCTACTCGGTGCTGCAGGCGGACCTGGCCATCGAGCTGCGCGATCGCCGCCTCGGTCACCTGCAGGCCCCGAAGCCGGACGTGATCCTGTCGGCCAACATCGGTTGCATCCAGCATCTCGCCAGCGGCACCGACACGCGCGTGATGCACTGGATCGAGTGGCTCGACGAGCGGCTGCGCAGCCGCTGACCTGACTCCATGCTGCAGGCGCTCGCGACGCTGCTCGTGTTCCAGACGATCGGCGAGGTGCTCTCCTACGCGCTGGCGCTGCCGATCCCGGGCCCCGTGCTCGGCATGGCACTGCTGCTCGCCTTCCTGCTGGTCAACGAAAAGGCGGTCGCGGCGCTGCGGCCCACCTGCGTCGAGCTGCTGAAGCACCTGTCGCTGCTGTTCGTGCCCGCCGGCGTCGGCGTGATGCTGCACGTCGCGCGCATCGCCAGCGAGTGGCTGCCGATCGCGGTCGCGCTGCTCGCGAGCACCGCGCTGGCGATCGTCGTCACAGCGCTCGTGATCGAGTGGACCTCGCGGTGGCTCGCGCGGGAGCCCTCGCCGTGACGCGGCAACTCGGCGAGATCTGGGTCTACCTGTCGGCCACGCCGCTGCTGGGCCTGACCGTCACGCTGCTCGCCTACCTGCTCGCGTACCGGCTCTACGAGCGCGTGCGCTTCAATCCGCTTGCCAACCCGGTCGCGATCGCCGTGGTGCTGCTGGTGCTCGTGCTGACGATCACGCGCACGCCGTACGCGACGTACTTCGAGGGCGCGCAGTTCGTGCACTTCCTGCTCGGCCCGGCCACCGTCGCGCTGGCGCTCCCGCTGTACGACCAGCGTGCCAAGCTGAAACGGCTGTGGGTCCCCTTGACGCTCGGCCTCACCGCCGGAGTCGTCACCGCGATCGTGTCGGCGGTCGGCATCGCGTGGGCGCTCGGCGCGAGCCGGCAGACGCTGCTGTCGCTCGCGCCGAAGTCGGTCACCACCCCGATCGCGATGGGCATCGCCGAGAAGATCGGCGGGCTGCCGTCCCTGACCGCGGTGTTCGTGATCCTGACCGGAATGACGGGCGCGATCATCGCGCGACCGCTGCTGAACGCGCTGCGCATCAGCGCTCACCCCACGCGCGGCTTCGCGGTCGGCGTTGCGGCGCACGGCATCGGCACGGCGCGCGCGTTCCAGGTCAGCGAGGAGATGGGCGCCTTCGCGGGACTCGCCATGGGACTCACCGCGCTGCTGACCGCATTCATCGCGCCATGGCTGGCGCCGTGGCTCGTCGACCTTGCGCAGTGACGCGATGGGAGACGGGCTTGCCTCGGCCGGCTGCTATCGTTCGGCCCCC
>CAYGXL010000219.1:3939-4301 GCA_964353935.1 uncultured Burkholderiaceae bacterium
CGGCCCCCTGACCGAATGCCCTCGTCTCCAATGCAAGCCAGACACACCCACGGCCCGACGCGCGACCTGCCGCTGATCGCCGCCGCCCTCGCCGCGCTCCTGCTGCTCCCGCCCGCCGTCGCGCAGGAGAAAACCTCGACAAAGCCGCCCGCCAAGACCATGACCAAGGCGGCGCCCAAGAGCAAGGCCAACCTGATGACGCGCGACGAACTGCGCGCATGCTTGAACGAGCAGGATCGCTTGCAGGTGATCCGGACCAAGGTCGACCAGGAGCAGGCCGCGCTCGACCAGCAGAAATCGCGCGTCCAGGCGATGGACGCCGATCGTCAGAAGCGAGCAGCGGCGCTCGATCCGGCCGACGA
>CAYGXL010000220.1:0-4266 GCA_964353935.1 uncultured Burkholderiaceae bacterium
ATGGCAATCATCAATACCCAGGTCCAGCCCTTCAAGGCCCAGGCGTTCCACAACGGCAAGTTCGTCGAGGTCACCGACCAGTCGATCAAGGGCAAGTGGTCCGTGTTCGTGTTCATGCCGGCGGCGTTCACGTTCAACTGCCCGACCGAAGTGGAGGACGCGGCGGACAACTACCACATGTTCCAGGCGCTCGGCGCCGAGGTCTACATCGTCACGACCGACACGCACTTCGCGCACAAGGTGTGGCACGAGACCAGCCCGGCGGTGAAGAAGGCGAAGTTCCCGCTGGTCGGCGATCCGACGCACACCCTGACGCGCATGTTCGGCGTGCACATCGACGAGGAAGGCCTGGCGCTGCGCGGCACGTTCGTCGTCAACCCCGACGGCGTGGTCAAGACCGCCGAGATCCACGACAACGCGATCGCTCGCGACGTCAAGGAAACGCTGCGCAAGCTGCAGGCCGCGCAGTACGTCGCCAAGAACCCGGGCCAGGTCTGCCCGGCCAAATGGAAGGAAGGCGCCAAGACGATCGCGCCGTCGCTCGACCTCGTCGGGAAGATCTAGCCATACATCGCGTCGAATACGCCGCCGGCGGACGCCGGCGGCGCTCCCCTACCCGCTTCCTGGACACCCCATGTTGGACGACACCCTGAAGACCCAGCTTGCCGGCTACCTGCAGCGCCTGACGCAGCCGGTCGAGATCGTCGCCTCGCTCGACGAGCGCACCGCCTCGGGCGAGATGCGCGAACTGCTCGACGAGATCGCGGCGCTGAGTCCGCTGCTGCGAGTGCGGCACGACGGCACCGATGCGCGGCGTCCGTCGTTCTCGGTCAGCCGGGCCGGCCACGACATGGGCGTGCGCTTCGCGGCGATCCCGATGGGCCACGAGTTCACGTCGCTCGTGCTGGCGCTGCTGCAGGCCGGCGGCCACCCGCCGAAGCTCGAGCCGGAAGTGATCGAGCAGATCCAGGCGCTCGAGGGCGACTTCGCGTTCGAGACGTACATGTCGCTGACCTGTCACAACTGTCCCGACGTCGTGCAGGCGCTGAACCTGATGGCGGTGCTCAATCCGCGCATCCGCCACGTCGCGATCGACGGCGCGCTGTTCCAGGACGAGGTCGAGGCGCGCCAGGTCATGGCGGTGCCGGCGATCTACCTGAACGGCCAGCCGTTCGGCTCGGGCCGGATGGAAATCGGCGAGATCCTCGCGAAGATCGACACCGGTGCGGCGGCGCGTGACGCCGCGAAGCTCGCGCAGAAGGACGTGTTCGACGTGCTGATCGTCGGCGGCGGCCCGGCCGGCGCGGCGGCCGCGGTGTACGCGGCGCGCAAGGGCATCCGCACCGGCATCGTCGCCGAGCGGCTCGGCGGCCAGACCCTCGACACGCTTGGGATCGAGAACTTCATCTCGGTCCTCGAAACCGAGGGACCCCAGTTTGCCGCCGCGCTGGAAGCGCACGCGCGCCGCTACGACGTCGACATCATCGGCGGCCAGCGCGTCGAGGCGCTGCAATCCGCGTCCGCGCCGGGAGGCGCCGCGACGGTGACGCTCGCCAACGGTGCGCAGCTGCAGGGTCGTACCGTGATCCTCTCCACGGGCGCCCGCTGGCGCACCGTCAACGTGGCGGGTGAACAGGAGTACCGCAACAAGGGCGTGGCGTACTGCCCGCACTGCGACGGCCCCCTGTTCAAGGGCCGCAAGGTCGCCGTGATCGGCGGCGGCAATTCAGGCGTCGAGGCGGCGATCGATCTCGCCGGCGTGGTCGAGCACGTCACGCTGATCGAGTTCGCCGACCGGCTCAAGGCCGACGCGGTGCTCGTGAGCAAGCTCGGAAGCCTGCCGAACGTGACGATCCACACGAACGCCCAGACCACCGAGATCACGGGCGACGGACAGAAGGTGAACGGGCTGCGCTACCGCAACCGCGCCACGGGCGCCGAGCACGCGATCGACCTCGCCGGTGTCTTCGTGCAGATCGGACTCGTCCCCAATACCGAGTGGTTGCGCGGCACGCTCGAACTGTCGAAGTACGGCGAAATCGTGGTCGACGCGAAGGGCGCGACCAGCGTGCCGGGCGTGTTCGCCGCGGGCGACGCCACGACGACGCCCTACAAGCAGATCATCATCGCGGCCGGGGATGGCGCGAAGGCCGCGCTGTCGGCGTTTGACCACCTGATCCGCCATGGCGAAAGCGCGGCGGAGGCGGCGGCCCCGGCCGCGGAAATGGCAGTCGCCTGACAAGTGCGGGGTTGCGGGCGGCTCGCGCACGGGCGCGGCCGCCTCGGTCAGATTGAGAGCACCGAGCGCGCGGCGACCCACGCGAGCAGCGCGATGCTGCCGCCGACGCCGGCGATCGTCGCGCGGATCGAAATCGTGTCGTAGAAATCGAGGAAACGTCGTTCCCTCTTGCGACGGCGCTTCATCCCACTGCTGCTCATGCGTCCCTCAGGTTCGGTGCGTTGCCACCAATCTTCCGCGAGCTCCCGTGGCCGCGGTATGACCGCTCATCCTTTCCGTCGACCCGGCCCGATGGACGGCGCTCGATGAGGGCGATTTGCAACAGCCTCGCGGAGTGAAGAAGCGCGCACTAACGGTGGTGCAGTCCCTTCCGGACCGGATTCGGCATCGACAGCGCCCAGGTGGGCTGGTACTTGCGAAGCGCAGCCGCCGGATCCGCGAAGACTTCCCGCCTCGCGGCTGCGTACATCGCCTGCAACATCCCGGCTCCACCGACACGTCCCGGTGCGCCGCTCGCCTTTCCGATGCCCGCCATCGTGCCTCCTCGTCCTTCAGTCAACATCGGCGATGAAGGCCGCAAGGGCAAGCTTCGGCGCGCCTCGTCCGTGACTCACGTCAAGGCCGCCCGGAGCTGGCCAGGTCACCCCTGCTGACGTCGAAGACGCGGCTCCCGCAAACTTGATCGAGATCAGAGTCCAGGAGACCGCAGTCGGCGCGTCTGGTGCGGAGCCGACGAAGAGAACGCGCGCAGCTGGCGCGTCGCCGAACGCCTGGGCTTCGAACACGAAGGCACGCTGAAGAGCGAGCGCTGCGACCCGGACGGCACGCGCCGCACGATGCGGGTCTACGCGACGACCCGCTGAAGGCGTCACGCCGGCGTCACGCGGACGCCGCAGCCGGCGCTGTCGCTCGCTGCTGCTGCAACTCCCGGTAGCGCTCGATGGCCGCGCGCGCGTTGAACAGCATCCGCTCGCGGCCCAGTCGGTCGGCCAGCCCGGAGTGCCTCACCATCTCGAGCACGCCGGGATTCAGGCCCACGAGCCAGACTTCCACGCCTGACTCGGTCAAGCGCGTCTCGCCCTCGGTCAACGACTGCAGGGCGGAGTACTCGAGATCGGGAACACGGCTCATGTCCAGGGCCAGCACGCGCGGAGCGTGCTGCGCGACCAGGTCGCGGATAGTCTCCCTGACGTAGTCCGAGTTCACGAAGAACAACCTCCCCTCGGGCCGGATGATGAGGAGGCCCTCGAACGTCTCGTCGTCGGGATGTTCGGGGGACAGCGGCCGCAGCACGTCGGCGCCCCGTTTGCGACCGATGACCGACACCCGAGGGCGCGAGGTCTGGCTGGCGAGCCCGATCATCGACACGATGATCGCCACCACGATGCCCTTCAGCGTGCCGAACAGCAGGACGCCGACGCAGGCGGCCAGCGCCCAGCGGAACTCCATCGTGCGCACTTTCCGGATCGCGCGGAACTCGGCCGGCTGGATCAGCCCGATGGAGTAGACGATGACCACCGCAGCGAGCGTGGCGTTCGGCATCAGGCCCAGCAGCGGCGCCAGCAGCAGCATCGTGGCCACGGCGGCGCCTGCCGTCACCATCGAAGCGCGCTGCGACTGTCCGCCGGCCGAGCGCACGACCGCGGTCTGCGACGTTCCGCCACCGGCCGGCATCGCACCGAAGAGAGCGCCGCCGAGGTTCGCTGCGCCGGTGGCGACGAGCTCGCGGTTGGCGCTGATCGTGGGGTCGGACGGGCGGGCGAAGGCGCGGCCCGCGGCGATGGTTTCCGTGAAGCTCATCAGCGCGATGCCGAGCGCGCCCGGCATGAGTTCGGTGACGAGCTGAAGGTCCGGCAAGGTCAGCGCGGGAAACCCCTGCGGGATCGTCCCGACGATGGACACGCCCATCGCGTGCAGGCCCAGCAGCCAGGACGCGGCGATGGCGCCGCCCACCGCGACGAGCGGTGCCGGCGAGTGCGGCCACAGCCGCTCCATGCCGATCAGGATCGCGAACGTCGCCACGGCCA
>CAYGXL010000221.1:0-4260 GCA_964353935.1 uncultured Burkholderiaceae bacterium
GACCCGTGAGGATCTTGTGCGCGTAGGTCTGGTGGCCGACGTCCCACACCAGTCGATCGTCCGGCGTGTCGAACACGTAGTGCAACGCGACGGTCAGCTCGACGGTGCCGAGGTTCGAACTGAGGTGCCCGCCTGTCCTCGAAACCGACTCGAGCAGGTACCCGCGCAGCTCGACGGCCAGCTGCTGCAGCCGGGTGCGATCGAGGCGCCGCAGGTCAGCCGGGGAAGACACGCTTTCGAGCAGTTCGTACATCCGTCGTTCCGTCGGTTCAGTGTGACCGGCACACCATGAAGTCGGCCAGTTCCCGCAGCCGGGTGGCTCGCGCGCCCAGTCCGTTCAGCGCCTCGAGCGCCTGGGCGCGCAATCGCAGCGACCAGGCCTTCGCCGCCTCCATGCCCAGCACCGAAACATAGGTCGGCTTGCCATGCGCGGCGTCCTTGCCGGCGGTCTTGCCGAGGTCCGCGCTGGTGGACTCGACGTCGAGGATGTCGTCCACGACCTGGAAGGCCAGTCCGATTGCGTCTCCATAGCGCGCAAGCGCCTCGCGGGTGCATTCGGTGAGCAGCGGCGCCTGGCCGGACAGCGCGCCCATCAGCACCGAGGCCTTCAGCAGGGCGCCGGTCTTCATGCGATGCATGCGCTCCAGGTCGGCGAACGTCATGTTCATGTTGCCGACCGCCGCCAGGTCGATCGCCTGCCCGCCGCACATGCCGGTCGTGCCGGACGCCTGCGCGAGTTCGCGCATCAGCGAAGCGGCCTGCGCTGCCGGCAACGTGCCCTCCGCCAGGACCTTGAACGCCTCGGCCTGCAGGGCATCGCCGGCGAGCATGGCGGTGGCCTCGTCGAACGCCACGTGAACCGTCGGCTTGCCCCGCCGCAGCACGTCGTTGTCCATGCACGGCATGTCGTCGTGCGCCAGCGAATACGCGTGCACGTACTCGACGGCCAGCGCGGCGCGGTCGAGCGCCTCGTCCTCCGCGCCGGTCACCTCGCCGCCCGCAAAGACGAGCAGCGGGCGAACCCGCTTTCCACCGTCGAGCACCGCGTAGCGCATCGCCTCGTGCAGCCGTTGCGGCACGGCGGCGGCGAGCGGCAGCATCCTCTGCGCCGCGGCCTCGAACCGTTCCGCTCTCTCCGCAGCCCAGGTGTCGAAGGAGACGGTGCCCGCGCTCGTCGGCGACACCACCGCCGCGCAGCTCATTCCGTTCCGCCTTTCAGCTCGCCGAGATCCAGCGGCTTCAGCAGGTCGCCTTCGAGCTGCTTGATTTCCTGCTCCGCGTTGGCGAGCCGTCCCTGGCAGTAGCGCGCCAGTTCGGCACCCCGACGGTAGGCCGCGATCGAATCGTCGAGCGACAGTTCGCCCGACTCCATCTTGCGCACGAGCTGGTCGAGTTCGTCGATCGCCTGCTCGAAGGAGAGGCTGTCGACGGGTGAGGACGCTTTCTTGGTCATGCCGGCAGTATGGAGTCGCAGACCGGGATTCTAGTGCAGTGAGCGCGGCGCCCCGGACGGGACCGGCTCGGCGCGCCCACTAGAATCACCGCGATGAACGCACTGTGGATGTTGGTGGCGTCCGTGCTGTTCTCGGTGATGGGCGCATGCGTGAAGCTCGCCAGCCGCCACTATGGCGTCACCGAGATCCTGTTCTATCGATCCCTGATCGGCGCGGCCTGCCTGTTCGCGTTCGTTCACTTCCGCGGCGTGTCGCTCTCCACGCCGCTCGCCGGCCTCCATCTGCGTCGAGGTGTGGTCGGCACCGCTGCCGTCTTCCTCTGGTTCTACGCCACGACGCTGCTGCCGCTGGGAACCGCGCTGACGCTCAACTACACCTCGCCGCTCTTCCTTGCGCTGCTCGTCATGGGAGTGGCCATGCGTTCGCGCGGGCGCATCGACTGGCCGCTCATGGCCACCGTGGGCATCGGGTTCGTCGGCGTGATCCTCGTGCTGCAGCCGAACTTCACGCCCGGCCAGGCGATCGGCGCAGCGGCCGGACTGTTCTCCGGCGTGCTGTCGGCGATCGCGTACTGGCAGGTCAAGGGACTCGGCGAACTCGGAGAGCCGGAGTGGCGGGTCGTCTTCTACTTTTCGCTGACCGGCGCCATCCTGGGCGGGATCGGAAGCCTCGCGATCGGCTTCACGGAGCACACGCCTGGCGGCGCCTTGCTGCTGCTCTTCATCGGCATCTCGACGCTGCTGGCGCAACTCGCGATGACGCGCGCCTACGGCCAGGGCCGCACCGAGACGGCGGCGAGCCTGCAATTCTCCGCGGTCGTGTTCGCGTCCGTCCTCGGGGTATTGCTGTTCGACGACAAGATCCCGCTGATCGGCTGGGCCGGCATCGCGGTCATCATCGCGAGCGGCATCGCCTCGACCGCTCTGACCGCGCGCCGGCGAGCCCTGCGCACCACTTCCACCGAGTCTCCCGACAGGAGTTGAACATGCCTTTCACGACGCTGGTCACGGTCGAGCAGCTGCAGGAACACCTCCAGGATCCCGCGTGGCGCGTGATCGACGTGCGCCACGACCTGATGGACGTCGAAGCCGGTCCGCGGGCCTACGAGGGGGGTCACATCCCCGGCGCCGTGTTCGCCCACACCGACGACGACCTGTCGGGAAGGAAGACCGGCCGCAACGGCCGCCATCCGCTGCCGGAGCGCGCCGATGTCGTGCGGGCGTTCCGCCGATGGGGCGTGAACGACGACACGCAGGTCGTCGCGTACGACGCCAATGGCGGCAACTTTGCGGTGCGGCTGTGGTGGCTGGCACGCTGGCTCGGCCACACGCCGGTTGCGGTCCTCGACGGCGGGTGGCCGCGATGGGTGGCGAAGACCGGACTGTCGAGCACCGGAACCGCCGCGCTGGCGCCAGGACGATTCACCGATCGCTCGTCCTCGATGGCGCTGGTCGGGGTCGACGCCGTCGTGCGCAACCTCGGCACGCACGGACAGCTCGTGCTCGACGCTCGCACGCCGGAGCGTTATCGCGGCGAGCAGGAACCGATCGATCCGGTCGCGGGACACATCCCGGGAGCGCGCAACCGTCCGTGGCAACGCAATCTCGAAGCGGACCAGACGTTCAAGTCGCCGCAGGCGCTGCGGCAGGAGTTCGAAGCCGCGCTCGCATCGACGCCTCCGTCCCGGGTGATTCACCAGTGCGGATCCGGCGTGACGGCGTGCCACAACATCCTCGCCATGGAGATCGCGGGCCTGGCCGGCTCGGCGCTGTATGCGGGCTCGTGGAGCGAGTGGATCGCGGACCCGGGCCGGCCCGTCGCGACCGGCGACGAACAGGCCACCTGACGCTAGTGCGCGTGCACGCTGCCGGTGGCGACGGCGGCGATCACCACGCCGAGCAGCACGAGTCCCACCTCAGGCAGCGACCTGGCAAGCGACGAGCGCCGCATCATTTCCGGCAGCAGGTCGGACAGCGCGATGTAGATGAAGCTCGCCGCGGCGATCGCCAGCGCATACGGCAGCAGCGACTGCGAGGCCTCGAGCACGAAGTAGCCGACGATGCCGCCGACCACCGCCGACATGCCCGACAGCAGGTTGAAGGCGAACGCGCGCCGCCGCGTGAAGCCGGCGTTCAGCAGGATCATGAAGTCGCCGACCTCGTGCGGGATCTCGTGCGCCATCACGGCCAGGGTGGCGATCACCCCGAGGTGCACGTCCACCAGGAACGCCCCGGCGATGACCACGCCATCGGCGAAGTTGTGGAACGCATCGCCGATCAGGATCGGCACGCCGCCGCGTCCCGCCTCGTGGCGATCGTGGCCGTGCGCGTGGTGATGCAGGTCGCCTTCGTGGTGGTGCGTGTGATGGATCAGCGAGAGCTTCTCCAGCAGGAAGAGACCCAGGATTCCAGCGAGGATGACCCATCCGAGCACGTGCGGATCGGCCTCGCTGTGGAACGCCTCGGGCAGCAGGTGCGTGATCGCCGTCGCGAGCAGCAGCCCGGCCGACACCGGCACCAGTTTGTCGATGACCCGCGCGAGATAGTTGAATCCGAGCCACGCCGCGAGCGCGACCGACAGCAGTGTCGACAGCAGGTTGGCGAGGATGATGTAGCCGAGGATGGTCATGAGGGTGGGCAAGCGGGGCGGCGCTCGCTCGCTTGCCGGCGGCAGTGTAACGGGGCACGCAGCGCGGGCCGGGACGCGCGCCCCGCGCCCGTCTGATGCCGCTCGCCCCGCCGAGGTGACGCTTCAGCGCGCCTCGACGCGCGCGAGGTTGTCGTCGGAGTTGCGGTCGATGCGCTTG
>CAYGXL010000222.1:0-4221 GCA_964353935.1 uncultured Burkholderiaceae bacterium
GGCGAGTTCGTGGTCGGCATCTCCTTCGAGTACCGCGCCAACCGCGAGAAGGCGCGCGGCGCCCCGATCGACCTCGTGTTCCCGAAGGAAGGCCTCGGCTGGGACCTCGAAGCGATCGGGATCCACAAGGGCACGAAGAACATGGCCGCGGCGCAGAAGCTGCTCGACTGGTCCATCAGCGACGAGGCGATGGGGCTGTACGCGGCGAACTTCGCGATCGTCGCCGTCCCGAGCCTGTCGAAGCCGCTGCCGAACGTGCCGGCCGACTACGCCAGCCGTCTCGTGAAGAACGACTTCGCGTGGGCCGCGAAGAACCGCGATCGCATCCTCGCGGAGTGGGGCAAGCGCTACGAGTCCAAGGCCGCGCCCAAGTGATCCTCCACCGCTCGCGCGCCGCGCGAGCGGGCTCGGGTCAGCTTCGGGCACCGTCGCACGCCCGGAGCTGACCCGAGTCTTTTGAGACCCGGCATCATGGCGGCCTCCCAGCCGAATTCTTCCAGCGAAGCGCTGCGCCTCGAGTCCGTCCACAAGGCGTTCGGCGACTTCGTCGCGCTGAAGTCGATCGATCTCGTCATCCGGCCCGGCGAACTTGTCTGCTTCCTCGGCCCCTCGGGCTGCGGCAAGACGACGCTGCTGCGGATCATCGCCGGGCTCGAGCGCCAGACGCGGGGAACGATCTTCCAGAACGGCCGCGACATCTCGGATGCGCCGCCGGCGGCGCGCGACTACGGCATCGTGTTCCAGTCGTACGCGCTGTTCCCGAACCTGACGATCGCGCAGAACGTCGCCTATGGCCTCGTGAACCGGCGCAAGGGGCGCGGGGAGGTTTCGGCGCGTGTCGCGGAACTCCTCACGCTGGTCGGACTGCCGGACGCGGGCTCCAAGTACCCGAGCCAGATGTCGGGCGGCCAGCAGCAGCGTGTCGCGCTCGCGCGCGCGCTCGCGACCTCGCCCAGCCTGCTGCTGCTCGACGAGCCGCTGTCCGCGCTCGACGCCAAGGTGCGGGAGCGCCTGCGCGGCGAGATCCGCCAGCTGCAGCGCCGGCTCCGCGTGACGACCATCATGGTCACGCACGACCAGGAAGAGGCGCTGTCGATGGCCGATCGCGTCGTCGTGATGAACCACGGCGGGATCGACCAGATCGGCTCGCCGAGCGACGTCTACGAGCGTCCGGCGACGCCGTTCGTGGCCGACTTCCTCGGCAAGGTGAACGTGCTGAAGGCCACCGCGCTCGGCGGCGGGCGTTTCAAGGTGGGGTCGGTGGAGCTCACCTTGCCGGCCGACGGCAACGCCGCGGGCGATCCGGTCCGGATCTATCTGCGCCCCGAGGATCGTCACGTCGAGGGCGACATCGCGCAGTTTCCGAACCGGCTGCGAGGCCGCATCGCGCGCATCGACTACCTCGGCACCGTGTGCCTGGCGGAACTGCGCTGCGAAGCGCTCGGCCAGCCGATGACCATCTCCTACTCGCTGAACCAGCTGCACGACCTCGACGTGCGCGAGGGCGGTGAGGTCGAGATCGCGCTGCGGACCGACCGCGTGCGAGTGTTCCCGGAGCCGGTGTCGGCATGAGCGCGGCGGCAGTGCCCGTCGGCACTCCGATGCCGTCACGCTTCGCCCTCGCGAAGGAGGCGCTCGCCGCGCGCGGGGGCATCGTCCTGCTGCTGGTCGCGCTGGTGGTCTTCCTGACGGTGCCGCTGGCGATGATCCTCGTGCGCAGCGTCGAGGGACGCGGCGGCGAGTTCGTCGGGATCGCCAACTTCGTCCAGTACGTCCAGTCGCCGGCGCTGGCGCAGTCGACGTGGAACACGCTGACCTTCGCGATCTGGACAACGGCGGTCACCGTTCCGCTCGCCTTCCTGTTCGCCTATGCGATGCAGCGCAGCTGCATCCCGTTCAGGGGTCTGTGGCGCAACATCGCGCTGATCCCGATCCTCGCGCCATCGCTGCTCGCAGCGATCTCGTTCATCTACCTGTTCGGCAACCAGGGCGCGTTCAGGTTCATGCTCGAGTGGGTCGGGCTGAAGTCGATCTACGGCATGCCGGGCATGGTGATGGCGATGACCTTCGCCTCGTTCCCGCACGCGGTGATGATCCTGACGGCGGCGCTCGCGCTGTCGGATGCGCGGCTCTACGAGGCCGCCGACTCGATGGGAACGAGCGAGTTCCGCAAGTTCATGACGATCACGCTGCCGGGTGCGAAGTACGGACTGATCTCCGCCAGCATGGTCGTCTTCACGATGGCGGTTTCCGAGTTCGGCGTGCCGAAGGTGATCGGCGGCAACACCAACGTGCTGGCCGTCGACATCTACAAGCAGGTGATCGGCCAGCAGAACTTCTCGATGGGCGCGGTCGTCGGGCTCGTGCTGCTGCTGCCGGCCGTGATCGCGTTCGTGATCGACCACATCGTGCAGCGCAGGCAGCAGGCGCTGCTGACGGCGCGCAGCGTGCCGTACCGGGCCAAGCCGGCGCGCGGGCGCGACTGGGCGCTGCTGCTGCTGGTGGTGATCATGTCGGCGCTGATGCTGCTGGTCGTCGGCATGGCGGCCTACGGCTCGGTGGTCAAGTTCTGGCCGTACAACATGTCGCTGACGCTCAATCACTACACCTACGGGCTGGAGGAGGCAGGGCTCGAGCACGCCTACCGGAACAGCCTGGTCATGGCGGCGTGGTGCGCGGTCATCGGCGCGGCGGTCACGTTCGCCGGAGCCTACTGGCTCGAGAAGACCAAGGGGGCCGATTCGCTGCGGCCACTGATCCGGTTCCAGGCGATGCTGCCGATGGCCGTGCCCGGCATGGTGCTCGGCATCGGCTACATCCTGTTCTTCAACCTGCCCGACAATCCGCTCAACTTCCTGTACGGCACGATGGCCATCCTGGTGCTGTCGACGCTGGTCCACTTCTACTCGTCGAGTCACCTGACGGCGGTGACGGCGCTGAAGCAGATCGACAGCGAGTTCGAGTCCGTGTCCGCGTCGCTGAAGGTGCCCTTCTACAAGACCTTCTGGCGCGTCACGGTCCCGGTCTGCCTGCCGTCGATCCTCGACATCGGCCGCTACTACTTCGTCAACGCGATGACCACCATCTCGGCCGTCGTGTTCCTGTATTCGCCGAAGACGACGCTCGCGTCGATCTCCATCCTGCAGCTCGACGAGGCGGGCGCGATCGGCCCGGCGGCGGCGATGGCGACGCTGATCGTGCTGACGTCGGCCGTCGTCACGGGCGTAATGTTCGCCGGCGAACGGTGGCTGATCCGGCGCACACAGGCGTGGCGCAACACCCGGCAATAGCTCGAGGGAGAAACACATGATTCGCGGCAACGATCCGATCCTGCTGACCCCCGGCCCGCTGTCCACTTCGCTTCGCACCAAGCAGGCGATGCTGAACGACTGGGGCTCGTGGGACTCCGCCTTCAACGCGATCACCGCGAGCCTGCGCAAGGACCTCGTCGACATCGTCGGCGGCGGAGCCGAGTACACCTGCGTGCCGCTGCAGGGCAGCGGGACGTTCTCGGTCGAGGCGGCGATCGGCACGGTCGTGCCGCGCGCGGGCAGGGTGCTGGTGCCGAACAACGGCGCGTACTGCGCGCGCGTCGTCCGGATCTGCAAGGTCCTGGGCCGCGCGGTGGTGGACCTTCCGGTTCCGGAGGACCAGCCGGTGACCGGCGCCATCGTCGAGGCCGCGCTGGCGGCCGACCCGGCCATCACGCACGTCGCTCAGGTTCACTGCGAGACCGGCGCCGGCGTGCTGAACGACCTCGCCTCGATCGCCGAGGTGTGCGCGAAGCGCGGCAAGGCGCTGATCGTCGATGCCATGAGTTCGTTCGCGGCGCTTCCGATCGACGTCCGCGCGACGCCGTTCGACGCGCTGATCGCGGCGAGCGGCAAGTGCCTCGAAGGCGTGCCGGGCATGGGGTTCGTCATCGTGCGCAAGGCCGTGCTCGAGGCCCGCGCCGGCAACGCCCACTCGCTCGCGATGGACCTGCACGACCAGTACGTGTACATGGAGAAGACGACGCAGTGGCGCTACACGCCGCCGACGCACGTCGTTGCCGCGCTGCGCGTCGCGGTCGACCAGTTCAAGGAAGAGGGCGGCCAGCCGGCTCGGCTCGCGCGGTACACGCGCAACTGTGAAACGCTCGTGAGCGGCATGGCGGAACTGGGATTCCGCGCGTTCCTTCTGCCGGAGGTGCAGGCGCCGATCATCGTCACCTTCCACGCG
>CAYGXL010000223.1:0-4207 GCA_964353935.1 uncultured Burkholderiaceae bacterium
CTCGCGGCTGCGCCCACCTGGCCCGCTGCCCTCGCGCAACTGGTACGCCCGCCGCCTGACGGTCGCTCCGCGAGGCACCCCACCACCCGCCCAGGCGCCGCGCGTGTGGTCAAAGCCGGCAACCTCCTTGGCATTGGCGTCGGCCTTGGATGCCCCTTGGAGTCACCGCGATGCGGCCGCTCGTTGACCGGGCGACGGCAATGCGCATCCACATCGCGCGGCGCGCCGAGCGCGCTGCGGGGTGTCTCGCGGAGCGCGGCGCCGTGCGGCGGGCGTCGCATTCCAGAAACTGCGGCGGGCCGAGAGGAACACCGGCCGGAAGGCACGACCGCCGAAACCGCGAGAGCTCACTCCGAAAGCTGCCGGCCCGCGAGAAGTGCCCTTGACCCAGTGTCGCCCGCCGCGCGTCGCGCGGAGTCGAGGCGCCCCGCAGCGCGCTCGGCGCGCAGGAGACTCGCGAGAAGACAGGGGAACCACCTCGCGCCACCGCAGCACGCTCGGCGCGCAGGGGACGCTGCCGCACGCAGCAACTCACGGGACTTCTCACCCCGGCGGGCACCAGAAGAAACGCCGCCGGGGCCAATGCCCGGGCGGCGTTCGTTGTCACGCCAGCGGCTACTTGTTGCGATAGTTGTCGTGGCAGTTGTCACACGACTTGACCGTCGCCTGGAACTGCGTGCGAATGGCGGCGACGTCGCCGGTCTTCGACACGTCGACCAGCTTGATCACTTCCTGGCGCATGGCGCGACCCACATCGCGGACCTTCGGATCGGTGAAGATCTCGGCCTTGGCGCGCGTCGCCGGGTTGCCGCCCTTTTCCGAGCCTGGCACATAGCCGGCACCCGGCAACTGCGAGGCGAAATCGACGATGGCGGCGCTGCGCTGGATGGCGTCGACGTCGGGCTTTTCGGCCTTCAACTGCGTGAAGATCTGGCCCATCTGGTGGCCCATGATCACGTACGCCGACTGGCGGTAGCGGATCGCATCCTCGGGTTTCGAGAACTGGGCCGAGGCGGGAACGGCAACGGCGAGCAGAACGGCGGTGGTCAACAACCTGGCTTTCACTTCGACACTCCTTCGTGGTTCGAGCTGGACGAGAGGCTGGCTTGCCAGCCTGCAATGCTGCCCGACTGCACGAACGCTGCGCAGCCCGGGCTTGTTCCTATGTGCCGGTGGCGGTCAGGCCCGGCGGGCGAGTTCCCCCGCCTTGCCTAGATAGCTGGCGGGTGTGAGGGCGAGCAGGCGATCACGGGCGTCCGCCGGGATAGCGAGGCCGCGGATGAACGCGTGCAGCGCGTCGCGCGTGATGCCCTGGCCGCGCGTGAGCGCCTTCAGCTGTTCGTACGGATTCTCGACGCCGTAGCGGCGCATCACCGTCTGCACCGGCTCGGCAAGCACTTCCCACGCGTCGTCGAGGTCGGCCTTCAGCCGCGCCTCGTTGACCTCGAGCTTGCGCAGCCCGCGCAGGCAGGCTTCGTACGCCACCAGCGAATAGCCGAACGCCACCCCGAGGTTGCGCAGCACGGTGGAGTCGGTGAGGTCGCGCTGCCAGCGCGACACCGGAAGCTTCTCGGCCAGGTGCCGCAGCACCGCGTTGGCGAGGCCGAGGTTGCCTTCGGAATTCTCGAAGTCGATCGGGTTGACCTTGTGCGGCATCGTCGACGATCCCACTTCGCCGGCCTTCAGCTTCTGCTTGAAGTAACCCAGCGAGATGTAGCCCCAGACGTCGCGGTCCAGGTCCAGCAGGATCGTGTTCGCGCGCGCGACGGCGTCGAACAGTTCCGCCATGTAGTCGTGCGGTTCGATCTGGATCGTGTGCTCGTTGAAGGTCAGGCCCAGCCCTTCGACCAGCTCGCGCGAAAAGCGCTCCCAGTCGACGTTCGGACAGGCCGCGAGATGCGCGTTGAAGTTGCCGACGGCGCCGTTCATCTTGGCGAGCAGCGGCACGCGCGCGATCGCGTCGATCGCATGGCCGAGGCGCACCGCGACGTTGGCGAACTCCTTGCCGACGGTGGTCGGCGTCGCCGGCTGGCCGTGCGTGCGCGACATCATCGGCAGGTCGGCGTGGCCGTGCGCGTATTCGCGCAGCTGCGCGTGGATCGCGCGCAGCCGGCCCTGCAGCACGAAGCGGCCGCGCTCGAGCATCAGCGCGTGCGAGACGTTGTTGATGTCCTCGGACGTGCAGGCGAAGTGGATGAACTCGGATGCCTTGCCGAGCGCCGCCCCGGCGCGCGCCTTGATGAAATACTCGACCGCCTTGACGTCGTGGTTCGTCTCGGCCTCGATCGCCTTGATCTCGGTGCAGTCCTCGATGCCGAAGTGCACGACGAGCTGGCGCAGGTCGGCCTTCACGGGCTCGGCCAGCGGCGGGAGTTCGGGCAGGCCGATCGACGAGAGGGCGATCAGCCACTCGATCTCGACGCGCAGGCGCTCGCGCATGAACGCGAACTCCGAAAAGATCTCACGGAGTTCGGCGGTCTGGCGGCCGTAGCGCCCGTCCAGCGGCGACAGGGCGGTCAGGGAAAGGAGTTCGAGGGACATGTTGGCGCGGACACGGGCACCGGAAGAATCGGAAGAATCGGAAGAATCCGGCGCCAGAAGAGTGAAATCAGTGTAGCAAACGGACCATCGGACCCGTCCCCGGCTTCGCTCGGCATTGCGGGGCGAGCGCCGCCCGATATACTGCATCGCCGTCTTTTCCAGGTGCCGCCCGGTGTCCAAGAACCTCCGTCTCATCGGCTCGCTCACGAGCCCCTATGTGCGCAAGGTCCGCATCGTGATGGCGGAGAAGCGCATCGAACATCACCTCGACCTCGAAGACGTCTGGGCGCCGGACAGCAAGATCCAGGAAGCGAACCCGCTCGGCAAGGTGCCCTGCCTGATCATGGAAGACGGCGGCGCGGTCTTCGACTCCCGCGTGATCGTCGAGTACCTCGACACTGCGACCCCGGTCTCCAAGCTCCTGCCGCCGAGCGGCCGTGAGCGCGCGGAAGTCCGCACCTGGGAAGCGCTGGCCGACGGAGTGATCGACGCGCTGATACTCACCCGCCTCGAACAGACCCAGCGCCCGTCCGAGCAGCAGAGCCAGAAGTGGATCGAGCGCCAGATGGGCAAGGTCAACGCGGGCCTCGCGGCGATGAGCCGCGGCCTCGGCGAGAAGCCCTGGTGCAACGGCCACGGTTACACGCTGGCTGACATCGCGGTCGGCTGCGCGCTGGGCTATCTCGACTTCCGCTTCGCGCACATCAAGTGGCGCGACTCCTACCCGAATCTCGCCAGGCTCCACGAGAAGCTCATGGCGCGACCGTCGTTCGCCGAGACCCAGCCCCCGCAGTAGCGCGGCGAAACCCAGCGCTCAGGCGCGCGTCGCGAAGTCCGGACCGATCAGGTCGATGCGGTCGGTGCAGAACGCATCGACGCCCCACGCCAGGAGTTCCCGCGCGCGCGCCGGCTCGTTGACCGTGTAACAGAAGAGCCACGCGCCGCGCGCCTTGATCTCCGCCGCCCGCGCCGGCGTCAGGCGCCGGTGATTGGTGTGCACGGCAACGCAGCCCAGCGCGTCGAAGCGCGCGCCCCAATCCGACGGCACGCGGTCGACCAGCCAGCCGCGCGGCAGGTCGGGCGCCGCCGCGCGGGCCGCCTCGAGCGCGTCGATCGAAAACGACGAGAGCAGCGGCACCGAAGGCTCGATGGCGGCCTGCTGCGCGCCGCCCGCCCGCACCCGATCCGCGTAGGCCGCGGCGACGGTCATCGCGACCACACGGCCCGTCGCCGCCTCACGGCCCGGCGCCGGCTTGATCTCGACGTTGCACCAGACGCCCTCGCGACGGCAGAACGCCAGCGCCTCCTCCAGCGCCGGCACCGGCTCGCCACGGAAGCGCGGCGAGTGCCACCGTCCCGCGTCGAGTCGCGTGAGCTCCACTGCCGTGTACTCGGTGATCGCGCCCTTGCCTGCCACCGTCCGGCCGAGCTTCGGGTCGTGCATGAGGATCGGCGCGTCGTCGCGCGGCAGCATCGCGTCGAGCTCGATCGCGCGGTACCCGTGCTCGATGCCGACGCGGATCGCGCCGATCGTGTTCTCGGGCGCCAGCGTCCCGCCGCCGCGATGCGCGAGCACGCGCGCCCACGGCCACGGCCGGTGCATCGTCATGTTCCGTTTCCTTCGCGCTTGCGCCGGACGTAGACCATCTTCTCCACGCGCGCGACC
>CAYGXL010000224.1:0-4156 GCA_964353935.1 uncultured Burkholderiaceae bacterium
CGAGGCGTCTGGGCGGACGGCGGTGTGCCTCGCGCCGCGGGCGTCAGGCGGCGGGCGTGCCAGGCGCGCCAGGATGGCGGGCCGGGAAGCGACTGGCCGGAAGGCACGCCCCACCCGTTCCTGTCATCGCCAGCCCGAAAGCTGCGCGCCCGCAGGGATTCTCAGCCGCTGAATTGCGCCCGCCGCCACGCCCCCGAAGCGAGGCACGCCGTCGGCCGATCAGACGCAGGAGGGAATGCGAATGACACCCGCCGCGACGCCCGCGAAGTCGAGGTACGCCGACGGCCGCTCAGGCGCAGGTGATGGCATACGGAGCCAGGCGCAGGGAGGGACACGTGGATCCAGGCGCAGGGAGGGATACGTGGATCCAAGCGCAGGAGAGGACGAGACCCCTCAGGCGCAGGTGAGGGTTCACAACTAGACTGCGGGATCAGTTCTCACGGAGATCCTGCATGAACAAGGAAATCGTCTCGACGCCGAAGGCGCCGGGCGCCATCGGGCCATATTCGCAGGCGGTGAAGACGGGGCTGGTGGTGTTCACATCCGGCCAGATCGGGCTCGATCCGGCGACCGGCGAGCTGGTGAGCCAGGACTTCGAGGCGCAGGTGCGGCAGTCGTTCTCGAACCTCGCCGCCGTCGCGCAGGCCGCCGGCGGGTCGCTCGCCAACGCGGTGAAGTTCACGCTGTTCCTGACCGACCTGTCGAAGTTCGCCAAGGTCAACGAGATCATGACCGAGATGGTGGCCAGGCCGTATCCGGCGCGTTCCACCGTCGGCGTCGCCAGCCTGCCGAAGGGCGCGCAGTTCGAGGTCGAAGCGATCCTCGTCCTTTAGATCGTCGAGCTTGCCGAGACCGGCCCGCAAGAAACCCGCTGCCGACGATCGCGCGGCGTCGTCGCGCAACACCATCGCGGCGAAGCTCGCACGCGCCGGCCTGTCGCGCGACTGGGACTTCGTCCTGCACCTGCCGCTGCGCTACGAGGACGAAACGCGCGTGACGGCGATTGCCGATCTCGTGCCCGGCGCCGAGGCGCAGGTCGAGGCCGAGGTGCTTTCCGCCGACGTCGTCTACCGCGGCCGTCGCCAGCTGCGCGTCACCGTGCGCGACGCCAGCGGCGAACTGGTACTGCGCTTCCTTCACTTCTATCCGTCGCAGCTGAAGCAGTTCGAGGTCGGACGGCGCGTGCGCGCGTTCGGCAGCGTGCGCGGCGGCCTGGCCGGCGCGGAGATGGTCCACCCGCGCGTGCGCGCGTTCGTCGAGGACGCTTGTCTGCCGACGGCGCTGACGCCGATCTACCCGGCGCCCGAGGGCGTGCCGCAGGGCTGGCTGCGCAAGCGCATCGACCGCGCGCTGCGCGACGTCGACATCATCGAGGTGCTGCCCGCGCGGCTGCTCGACCAGCTCGGCCTGGCGGCGCTGCAGCCCTCGATCGGGCGCCTGCATCACCCACCGCCCGATGCCGACGCACACGCGCTGGCCGAGCGCACCGACCCTGCCTGGCAACGCCTGAAGTTCGACGAACTGCTCGCGCAGCAGATCGCTCTGCGCGCGGCGCGCAAGGCGCGCGACGAGCGGCGCGCCGACCCGCTGCAGGGCTCGGGCGAACTCACGACGAAGCTGCGCAACGCGCTGCCGTTCAGGCTCACGGCCGCGCAGGACCGCGTGTGGATCGAAGTCGAACGCGACCTGGCCGGAGCGCGCCCGATGCACCGCCTGGTGCAGGGCGACGTCGGCAGCGGCAAGACGGTGATCGCGGCGCTGGCGGCGGCGCGCGCGATCGAGTGCGGATTCCAGGTCGCGCTGATGGCGCCGACCGAGATCCTCGCCGAACAGCACTTCCGCAAGATCGCCCAGTGGCTGGCGCCGCTCGACGTCAACGTCGCGTGGCTCGTGGGTCGCCTGACGGCCACGGCCAAGCGCAGCGCGCAGCAGGCGGTCGCGAGCGGCGCGGCCCAGCTGGTGGTAGGCACGCACGCGCTGATCCAGGACGCCGTCGAGTTCCCTCGACTGGGGCTGGCCATCGTCGATGAACAGCATCGCTTCGGCGTGGCGCAGCGCCTCGCGCTGCGCGGCGAGGGTCGGGCGGAGCTGCTGCCGCACCTGCTGATGCTGTCGGCGACGCCGATTCCGCGCACGCTGGCGATGAGCTACCTCGCCGACCTCGATGTCTCGGTGATCGACGAGCTGCCGCCTGGCCGCCGGCCCGTGATGACGAAGCTCGTTTCGATGCGGCGGCGCGAGGAAGTGATGGAGCGCATCCGGTCCGAGGTGAGCGCGGGGCGCCAGGCGTACTGGGTCTGCCCGCTGATCGAGGCCAGCGACGTGATCGAGGCGACCGCGGCCACCGAGACGCACGCGCGCATCACGGAACTGCTCCCGGACCTGCGGATCGGGCTGCTGCACGGCCAGCTGCCCGCGGGCGAGAAGTCCGCGGTGATGCAGGCTTTCGTCTCCCGCGCGCTCGACGTGCTGGTGGCGACCACCGTGATCGAAGTCGGCGTCGACGTGGCCAACGCAACGCTGATGGTGATCGAACACGCCGAGCGCTTCGGGCTGGCGCAGCTTCACCAGTTGCGCGGCCGGGTCGGGCGCGGGGCCGACAAGAGCTTCTGCATCCTGCTCTACGACGATGCGCTCTCCGACGTCGCCCGCGAGCGGCTGAAGGTGATCTACGAGACGGCGGACGGATTCGAGGTGGCGCGCCGAGACCTTATGATGCGGGGGCCGGGCGAGTTCCTCGGCGCGCGGCAGTCCGGCGCACCGCTGCTGCGCTTTGCCGACCTCGAGCGCGATGCGACGCTGGTCGAGCAGGCGCGGGGAGCGGCCACCGAACTGCTCGCAAATGAACCGGCCGCGGCCGCAGCCCATGTGAGGCGCTGGTATGAGGGCCGCCATGCCTTCCTGATCGCATGACACTCACCGAACTCAAGTACATCGTTGCAGTTGCCCGCGAGCGCCACTTCGGCCGCGCGGCGGAAGCCTGCTTCGTCAGCCAGCCGACGCTGTCGGTGGCGATCAAGAAGCTGGAGGACGAACTCGGCACGCAGATCTTCGAGCGCCGCACCAACGACGTCACGATGACGCCGGCCGGCGAGCGCATCGTCAACCAGGCGCAGCGCGTGCTGGACGAAGCGGCGCAGATCAAGGAGATCGCGCGCCAGGGCAAGGACCCGCTCGCGGGACCGCTGCAGCTCGGCGTCATCTACACGATCGGCCCGTACCTGCTGCCGGGCCTCGTGCGCCAGTTGCTGAAGGACGTGCCGCAGATGCCGCTGCTGCTGACCGAGAACTTCACGGTCAGGCTGCTCGAGCTGCTGAAGACCGGCGAGATCGACGTCGCCATCATGGCGCTGCCGCTGCCCGAGAGCGGGCTGACGATGCAGGCCGTGTACGACGAGGAGTTCATCGTCGCGGTGGCGAAGACCCACCCGTGGGCGAAGCGCAAGACGATCCCGAGCGAGGACCTGAAACGCGAGACGATGCTGCTGCTCGGCACCGGCCACTGCTTCCGCGACCAGGTGCTCGAGGTGTGCCCCGAGCTGTCGCGCTTCTCGAGCTCGGCCGCAGGCATGCAGAAGACCTTCGAAGGCTCGTCGCTCGAAACGATCCGCCACATGGTGGCGTCGGGCCTCGGCGTCACCGTGCTGCCGCGCACCTCGGTGCCCGTGAAGCCGCCGCGCGACGCGCTGCTCGAGTACGTGCCGTTCAAGTCGCCCGTGCCCGACCGGCGGGTGGTGCTCGCCTGGCGCAAGTCGTTCACGCGCATGGCGGCGATCGAGGCCTTGCGCCAGTCGATCCTCGAGGTGCCGCTGCCGGGCGTGAAGATGCTGCCCGACGCTCCGGTGGAGAACTGGTAGCGCGGACCTATCGGACCGTTAGCGATTCACGACTTGCCGCGGCGAGCGGCGCTCGCCTAGCATCGACTCATCATCAACGGAGGCCACATGGCGAAGAGCAAGATCACGGACAACGGCAACGACGGCGGGCTGGCGATCGACATCGGCATTCCCACGCGCGACAGGGCAAGGATCGCGGACGGGCTGGCGCGGCTGCTGGCGGACACCTACGGGCTGTACCTGAAGACACACAGCTTCCACTGGAACGTGGAAGGGCCCATGTTCAACACGCTGCACCTGATGTTCATGGACCAGTACAC
>CAYGXL010000225.1:0-4041 GCA_964353935.1 uncultured Burkholderiaceae bacterium
GTGCTCCGGCCCGGCACGATCCCGGCCGACGAGCTCTATGCGCCGATGGCCGTCGGCACGCTCGAAGTGCTGTCCGTGCGCCCGGCCGACCGCGTGATCCGGCTCCGCGACAAGGAAGGCAAGTCAGCGGACGTGCACGTCCAGCAGCACGTCTACGACCTGTCGAAGCTGAAACCTGGCGACAAGGTGAAGGTCGACTTCTTCCAGCCTGCCGAAGGCGACACCCAGCTGCGAGCCGCAGGCGTCTGGCCGGCCGAGTAGCGCCGGACGCGACGCCTCAGGGCGGCAATACCGCGTCGGCCGGCGTGTAGTCGAGGTTCAGGGCCTTTGCCACGGCCTTGTAGGTCACTTTCCCGGCCGCGATGTTCAGGCCGGCCTTCAGGTGCGGGTTCTCGGACAGCGCGCGTCGCCAGCCCTTGTCGGCGAGTTGCAGCGCGAAGGGCAGCGTGGCGTTGTTCAGGGCGTACGTCGACGTTCGTGGCACGGCGCCCGGCATGTTCGCCACCATGTAGTGGACGACGCCGTCGATCACGTAGGTCGGGTCGGCGTGCGTCGTCGCCCGCGACGTCTCGCAGCTGCCGCCCTGGTCGATCGCCACGTCGACGATCACCGAGCCGCGCTTCATCTTCGGCAGCATCGCCTTCGTCACGAGCTTCGGCGCGGAGTCGCCCGGGATCAGAACGCCCGAGATCAGCAGGTCGGCCTGCAGCGCTTCGCGCTCGACGTTGTCGCGGTTGGAGAAAAGCGTCATCAAACGCCCGTTGAACATCGCGTCGATGCGGCGCAGCGCCTCGATCGACTTGTCGATCACGACGACCTGCGCGCCGGTGCCGGCGGCCATCTGCGCCGCGTTGGTGCCGACCACGCCGGCGCCGAGGATCACGATGCGGCCGGGCTCGACGCCGGGAACGCCGCCGAGCAGCACGCCCATTCCGCCCGCCGACTTCTCGAGGCAATGCGCGCCGGCCTGGACGGCGAGGCGGCCGGCGACTTCGGACATCGGCGCCAGCAGCGGGAGCCCGCCGGACGGCGACGTGACGGTTTCGTAGGCCACGCAGATCGCGCCGCTCCGGACGAGGCCGGCGGCCTGCTCCGGGTCCGGCGCCAGGTGCAGGTACGTGAAGAGGATCTGGCCGTCGCGCAGCATGGCGCGCTCGATCGCCTGCGGCTCCTTGACCTTGACGATCATGTCGGCGCGCCGGAACACATCCTCCGCGGTTGCCGTGATCTTCGCCCCGGCGCGCCGGAACTCGTCGTCGCCCGCGCCAATGCCGATGCCGGCGTCGGTCTGCACCAGCACCTCGTGGCCGTGCGCCGTCATCTCGCGCACCGACGAGGGCGTCAGCCCGACGCGGTACTCATGGACCTTGATCTCCTTCGGTACGCCGACCAGCATCATTTTCTCCTTGTCAGGGCCTGTTGACGCCTGGCTCGCGCATGTGCGATCCAAGTGTCAGCAGACCCTAGCCCTTCACGCGCAGCGAAGCCGGATCGTACGGGGCTTTCAGCGACACGGACGCCACGTACCTGTCGCCGGCAAGGTCGATCTCCCAGCGGCCGGCTCCGATCCACTCCTTCGTCAGTGGCGCGTCGCCCGCGTTGACGATGCCAAGCGCAACCGGCCGGCCGATCGTGTGTCCGAATGCGGCCGACGTGACGAAGCCGGCCGTCGCGCCGTCGCGCAGGATCAGTTCGCCGCCCCAGAGGTTCGTGTGCGGGGCTTCGACGACGAGCGAAACCACGCGCCGCGACGGCACCTGTCCCTTCAGTGCCGCCAGCTTCGCGCAGCCCTTGAATCCGCCCGGCTTGTCGAGCGCAACTGCGAATCCCAGCCCGGCTTCGTACGGAGTGATGTCCGGCGAGAGTTCGCGGCCCCACGCGCGGTAGCCCTTCTCCAGCCGCAGCGAGTCGATTGCGTAATAGCCGGCATTGGCCACGCCCAGGTCGCGACCGGCGGCGAGCAGCGTTTCGTAAACGCCGACCGCGAACTCGACGGGCGTGTACAGCTCCCACCCGAGCTCGCCCACGTAGGTGAGGCGCGTCGCGCGCACGGTTGCGTATCCGAGGTCGATCTCGCGCGAGGTGCCGAACGGAAAGGCATCGTTGGAGAAGTCGTCGGTCGACACGCGCTGCATCAGCTCGCGCGAGTGCGGGCCCATCACCGCGATCATCGCGAACATCGCGGTGACGTCGACCACCGCGCAGCGCAGGTTCGCCTTCGCGAGTTCCCGCTCGATGACGTCGCGGTCGCGCACCGCCTGCGCGCTGCCGGTCACGATCATGTACTCGCCGGCGTCCAGGCAGGTGATCGTGAAGTCGCTTTCGTAGCCGCCGCGCTCGTTCAGCATTCCGGTGTACACGGTGCGGCCGGGCTCGGTCGGCACGACGTTCGCGACCAGCCGGTCGAGCAGCGTGTGCGCGTCCGGTCCCTTCACCAGCAGCTTCGCGAACGAGCTCATGTCGAACAGCGCCACGCGCTCGCGGCAGGCGCGGTGCTCCGCGGCCACCCACGGGTGCCAGTTCTGGTGGCCCCAGCCGTACTCGATCCTGGCCTCGGCGGGCGAGGGCGCGAAGAAGTTGGCGCGCTCCCAGCCCATCTTCGAGCCGAAGCAGGCACCCGCGTCGCGCAGGTGCGCGTACAGCGGAGAGCGGCGGAACGGCCGCGCGCTGTCGAGCTCGCGGTTCGGCCACGGCATCTTGTAGTGCAGGCCGAGCACTTCCTTGATGCGGTCGGGCAGCCAGCTCTCGTTGCCGTTGAAGCGCGCGAATCGACGGATGTCCACCGGCCACAGGTCGAGCGTCGGCTCGCCCTGCACGATCCACTCGGCGAGCGCCTTGCCGGCCCCGCCCGCCGAGGCGATGCCCATCGAGTTGAAGCCGCCGCCGACCCAGACGTTCTCCAGCCCCGGCGCGGGGCCGAGGATGAAGTTGTTGTCCGCCGTGAACGATTCCGGGCCGTTGTAGAACTGCTTGACCTGCGCGGTCTCGAGCGCCGGCACGCGCAGGATCGCGTTCTCCATCAGGATCTGGAACGCGTCCCAGTTGTCGGGCAGCAGCTGGAACTCGAAGTTCTCGGGGATGCCGCCGCGGTGCCGCGCGCTCTGCAGCCACGGCGTGGCATCGGGCTCGAAGCCGCCCATCAGCAGGCCGCCGACCTCCTCCTTGAAGTAGATGTAGCCGTCGGGGTCGCGCATCACCGGCAGGTCGCGGAACACGCCGGGGATCACGTCGGTGACGATGTAGAAGTGTTCGCACGAGAAGAGGGGCACCGTGACGCCCATGCGGCGCCCAAGCTCCCGCGACCACTGGCCGCCGCACAGCACGACGACGTCGGCGGCGATCGCGCCGCTGCGGCCCTGCTTGTCGCTCCACTCGAGCGCGCGCACGCTGCGCCGGCCGTCGAAACTGACTAGCGAGGGTTCCGTGACGCGCACGCCTTCGAAGACCTTCACGCCGCGGTTGCGCGCTCCCTTTGCCAGCGCGAGCGTCAGGTCGGCCGGGTTCGCCTTGCCGTCACCCGGGAGCCACGCGGCGCCCTGCAGGTCGTCGGTGCGCATCAGCGGGAAGAGCTTGCCGGCCTCGGCGGCGCCGATCACGTCGCACGCGACGCCGTACGCGCGGGCCACGGCGGCAGTGCGCTTCAGCTGCGTCATGCGGTCGGCCGTGCGCGCGACCGCGAGCGAACCACACGGCTTCCACCCGGTCGCGAGCCCGGTCTCCGCCTCGAGCTTCGCGTACAGGTCCGTCGAGTACCGGATCAGGCGCGTCATGCTCTCGTGCGCGCGCAACTGCCCCACGAGGCCAGCCGCGTGCCAGGTCGTGCCGGACGTGAGGCGACCCTGCTCGAGCAGCACGACGTCCTTCTCGCCAAGCTGGCTCAAGTGATACGCGACCGAGCAACCCATGATGCCGCCGCCGATGATGACGATCCGGGCGGCGCTCGGCGGCACCGCATTCGAAATGAAGGTGTCGCTGCTCACGCTTGTTTTAAATGCCAGGCTTTTGGCCGGGTGAAGGTCTCTATGCCGTATGTCGACAGCG
>CAYGXL010000226.1:0-4022 GCA_964353935.1 uncultured Burkholderiaceae bacterium
CGCGGCGGTTCGGTGGCGCTGATGGCGGTGATGGCCGTGACGGCGCTGATGACCGCCTTCTACATGTTCCGCCTGCTGTGGCTCACGTTCATGGGCGCGTCGCGCATGGACCACGAGGTCGAGCACCACGTCCACGAGTCGCCGTTCTCGATGACGGGCGTGCTGATGGTCCTGGCGGCGCTGGCGGCGGTCGGCGGCTTCATCCCGATCCCGCACTTCCTCGAGCCGATCGCACCGCTGCCGAAGACGCTGGAGTCGATGCAGGCGTACCACGTGCCGCTGATCGGCCTGGCGATCGCGATAGGCGTCGCCGGCCTGATCGCGGCGGCGTTCGTGTACCGCGGCGACCTCGCCCTGCCGAAGCGCCTGCGCGAAAGCTTCTCCGGCCTGCACGCGCTGCTGTCGGGCAAGTACTTCATCGACGAGCTGTACGAGAACATGATCCAGCGCCCGCTGCACTGGATCTCGGAGAAGGTGTTCCTGGACTTCGGCGACCGGCGCCTGTTCGACGGCACGCTGAACGGCATGGCCAGCATGGCCAATGCGAGCGGCGGCTTGCTGGCGCGCGTGCAGACGGGCAGCCTGCACCTCTACATCCTGCTGGTGATGATCGGCAGTTTCCTCGCGCTCGTCTGGAGCTGGGCACATGGCTGAGCTGCTGAACTTCGTCGTCTGGCTGCCGATCGCGGGCATGCTGGCCATCGCCCTGATTCCTGCCTCGCAGGAAAACGTGGTTCGCCAGCTGACGCTCTGGCTGATGATCGTGCAGTTCGTCGCAACCGCGGTCCTGTACGTGAACTTCGACTCGTCCGCGACCGGGCTGCAGTTCGAGACGCGCGTGCCGTGGATCGAGAGCTGGGGCGTCAGTTATCACATCGGGCTCGACGGCATCAACATCCTGCTGGTGATGCTGACGGCGTTTCTCGGCCCCCTCGTGGTCGCCGGCGCGTTCAGCGCGATCACCAAGGACGTGAAGCTCTTCTACGCGATGGTGTTCTTCATCCAGTTCGCGATGATGGGCACCTTCGTCGCCCAGGACCTGTTCCTGTTCTACGTGTTCTGGGAAACGATGCTGATCCCGATGTTCCTGATCATCGGCATCTGGGGCGGGCAGCGCCGCATCTACGCGACGATCAAGTTCGTGCTGTACACGGCCTTCGGGTCGATCCTGATGCTGGCCGCGCTGATCTACCTGGTGTGGTCGCTGCAGAACGCGACCGGGCAGCTTTCCTTCGCGTTCGCCGACCTCTACAAGGTCAAGCTGCCGGTGCAGACGCAGACGCTGCTGCTCGGCGCCTTCGCGCTGTCGTTCGCGATCAAGGTGCCGATGTTCCCGCTGCACACCTGGCTGCCGGACGCGCACGTCGAGGCGCCGACGGCCGGCTCGGTGATCCTGGCCGGCGTGCTGCTGAAGATGGGCACGTACGGCTTCATGAAGCTCGGCTTCCCGCTGTTCCCGGACGCCACGCAGATCTACACGCCGCTGATCATGGCGCTGGCGGTGATCAGCATCGTCGTCGGCGCCTGCCTCGCGCTGGTGCAGACCGACATCAAGAAGGTCATCGCCTACTCCTCGATCAGCCACCTCGGCTACGTGATGCTGGGCCTGCTGAGCCTGGACATCCTCGGCATCCAGGGCGCGGTGATCCAGATGGTGAGCCACGGCCTGACGGCGGCCGGCCTGTTCTTCCTGGTCGGGATGATCTACGAGCGCTGCCACACGCGCGAAATCGCGGCCTACGGCGGCCTCGCCAAGATCATGCCGGTGTACTCGGTGTTCTTCGCGATCATGACGCTCGCGGCCGTCGGCCTGCCGACGACCAGCGGCTTCACCGGCGAGTTCCTCGTGCTGCTCGGCGCGTTCAACGCCGCGTGGCCGCTGCACGTGGCCGGGTCAAGCTTCTCGCTCGTCATGGCCGTGACGGCCGTGTCAGGCGTCGTGCTCGGCGCGATGTACATGCTCTGGCTGGCACAGCGGATGCTGTTCGGCGCGGTGAAGGCGCCGCACCTCCCGCTCACGGACATCAACCTGCGCGAGAAGGCGATCATGGCGATCCTCGTGGTCGCGGTGTTCTGGCTCGGCCTCTTCCCGCAGGAGGCGATGCGGAAGACCGAGGTCGCGGCGCGCCAGTACCAGCAGATGGTGGTCGGCGCGCCGGCGCCGCAGCGGACGGCTGAGGGGGCCACTCCCGCTGTCGCTACGCCGGTGGCCGCCACCCTGGGGAGCACGCGATGAACTGGCAAGACGTGGGGCTGGCCATGCTGCCGGAGCACCTGCTCCTGGTCGGCATCGTGCTGCTGATCGTTCTGGAACTGGTGTCCGACCGCCCGCGCGGCGCGCTCTGGCTGGCAGTGCTGGCCGTCGTTGCGGCCACCGCGGCGGCCGCATTCCTCGCGACCAGCGGCTACGCCTCGGCGCCGTTCGCCGGTCACTTCTCGGTGGATCCCGCGACGCTCACCGCCAAGGCATTGCTGCTCGCGCTCGTGCTGCCGACGCTGCTGCTGTCGCGCGACGACTTCAGCGAGACCCGCTTCCACATCCTGCTGCTGTCGTCGGTCTACGGCGTCTGCCTGCTGCTTTCGGCCGACAGCTTCCTCACGATGTTCCTCGGGCTCGAGATCATGTCGCTGCCCGTCTACGTGCTGGTGCTGCTCGGGTTCCAGCGGCCGGAGGGTCCCGAGGCCGCGCTGAAGTACCTGGTGCTCAGCAGCGCCGCCACCGCGACCTTCCTGATGGGCGTGTCGTTCCTCTACGGGGGCACCGGGACGCTGGCGCTCACGGCGTTCAGCCAGGCGCTCGGGTCTTCGAACACGATGGCGCAGGCGGCCGTGGTGCTGGTCGTGGTCGCGTTCTTCCTGAAGGCCGCGATCGTGCCCTTCCACGCCTGGGCGCCGGATGCGTACGAAGGCGCGAGCGTGCCGGTCACCGCGTACATGGCGACCGTCGTCAAGGCGGGCGTGCTGCTCGCCGCCCTGCGCCTGTTCGGCACGACTCCGGTCGGCCGCCCGATGGCGGACCTGCTGACGCTGCTGCCGCTGATCTCGATGGTGTGGGGCAACCTCGCCGCGATCCGGCAGACGAGCTTCCGCCGGATGATCGCGTACTCCTCGATCGCGCACGCGGGGTATCTGTTCTTCGCGTTCCTCGGCGCGGGCCCGGGCCGGTTCCAGGCCGTGATGTTCTACATCCTCGCCTACGCGCTGATGAACCTGCTCGCGTTCGCTTCGCTGCCGCGTGGCAGCGACGATGCCGCCGCCGACCGGCTCGACAGCCTGAAGGGCATGTACCAGCGCCGCCCGTTCGCGGCACTGATGCTCGGCCTGGCCATGCTGTCGCTCGCCGGCATTCCGCCGCTGCCGGGATTCGTCGCGAAGTTCCTGATCTTCAAGAACGTCATCGCGGCCGGCTACACGGTCTACGCGGTGCTGGGCCTGCTGGGAAGCTATCTCGGCATCTACTTCTACCTGCGCGTGATCCAGTACGCGTTCATGAGCGCCGACGCCGTGCCGCAGCCGTCCAGCGAGCGGGCCCTCGCGCTGTCGGCGAGCGTGCTGTGCCTCGTGCCGGCGGTGCTCGTCGCGCTGTTCCCGGGCTGGTTCATCGGGATCTTGTGAGCGGTCCAGCGACGGAACGCCGTCCTGCGGGGCGGCGTTTGCTTTTCATGCGTGGGAACCCCAGGCCACAAAGACACTGTCGTCGAACTGGACTTTGCGAACGCCGCTGGCCGGCGTTGACCAATCGTGACAGGCGGCGCGCGGCGGGCGTGAACTGATCCCGTTTGCCATTGCCAGAGGTTTGGCACAATCCGCCGACTTCCTGGAAACGGAGATACGAATGAAGCACTTTCTGCTCGTGGCCGCCGTGTCGCTCTTCGCCGCGACCGCCTGGGCCCAGGCCGGACACGACCACCACGCGATGCCGACTGCGGCAAAACCCGCCACCGGCCAGCTCGACAACACCGGCGAAGTGCGCCGCGTGAACGCCGACACGAAGAAGATCACCATCGCGCACGGCCCGCTGA
>CAYGXL010000227.1:0-4011 GCA_964353935.1 uncultured Burkholderiaceae bacterium
GGCGATCGTCGACTACGCCGACGACCGGGCGTTGCGCCAGCAACTCTATCGCGCCTACGTCACAAAGGCCTCCGAGTTCGGCAAGCCGGAGTGGAACAACGGACCCCTGATGGTCGAGCTGCTGTCGCTGCGGCAGGAGCACGCGCGGCTGCTCGGGTACGCGAGCTTCGCCGAGGTGTCGCTGGTGCCGAAGATGGCCGACACGCCCGCGGAGGTGCTCGACTTCCTGCGCGACCTCGGGCGCCGCGCCCGGTCGCACGCCGAGCGCGACGTGCGCGAAGTCCGCGAGTTCGCGGCCAGCCAGCTCGACATCGCGGACCTGCAGCCGTGGGACTTCTCGTATGCGAGCGAGAAGCTGCGCGAGGCGCGCTACGCGTACTCGGAGCAGGAACTGAAGAAGTACTTCACCGAGCCGCGGGTGCTGGCGGGCCTGTTCAAGGTGATCGAGACGCTGTTCTCCGTCGCGATCCGCGAGGACAAGGCGCCGGTGTGGCACCCGGACGTGAAGTTCTTCCGCATCGAGAACCTGGAGGGCCAGCTGATCGGGCAGTTCTACCTCGACCTCTACGCGCGCGACCACAAGCAGGGCGGCGCGTGGCAGGACGACGCGCGCGCGCGCCGCGGCCGTCGGCCCGGGCTGCCCACCCCGGTGTCGTACCTGACGTGCAATTTCTCGCGCCCGGTCGGCGGCAAGCCCGCCACGTTCCAGCACGACGAGGTGCTGACGCTGTTCCACGAATTCGGCCACGGGCTGCACCACATGCTGACCCGCGTCGACGAACCGTCGGTGTCCGGCATCCACGGCGTCGAGTGGGACGCGGTCGAACTCCCGTCGCAGTTCATGGAGAACTTCGCCTGGGAGTGGGAAGTCCTGCAACTGCTGACCGGGCACGTCGACACCGGCGCGCATCTGCCGCGGGCGCTGTTCGACAAGATGATCGCCGCGCGCAACTTCCAGAGCGGCTTCCACACGATGCGGCAGATCGAGTTCTCGCTGTTCGACATGCGGCTGCACGGCGGCCCGCCGCCCGCCACGGAGCGCGAGGTCATGGCGCAACTGGACGAGATCCGGCGCGAGGCATCGGTGCTTCAGCCGCCCGAGTACAACCGCTTCCCGCACGCGTTCTCGCACATCTTCGCGGGCGGCTACGCCGCCGGCTACTACAGCTACAAGTGGGCCGAAGTGCTGTCGGCCGACGCCTACTCGGCATTCGAGGAAGGCGGCGTGCTGAACCCGGTGATCGGCCGCCGCTTCCACGACGAGATCCTCGCCGTCGGCGGCAGCCGACCGGCGATGCAGTCGTTCGTCGCCTTCCGCGGGCGCAAGCCGACGATCGATGCCCTGCTGCGCCACCACGGCATGGTGAACTGAGCCTCGGCCTGCCCGCCGCTCACGCGGCCGGCGGACCGCCCCACAGCCACGCCGCGCCCCGCACGCCGCTCGCGTCGCCGTGCGCGTGCTTCGCGAGGCGGGTGGCGACGTGATCGGAGAAGACGTGCGCGCGCCACAACCGCGGCACGTTCGCGTACAGGCGATCGACGTTCGACACGCCGCCGCCGAGCACGATCACGTCGGGATCGAGCAGGTTGACGACGCCGGCCAGCGCGCGCGCCAGCCGGGCCTCGTAACGCGCAATCGCACTTTCCACGGCAGCTCCACCCTCGCGCTCGAGCGCGGGGCCGCACAGGTAGGTCTCGATGCACCCGGCGCGACCGCAGTAGCACGGCCGCAGCGGCAGGTCGTCGCCGGCCGGGAGCGGCAGCGGGTTGTGGCCCCACTCCCCCGCGATCGCGTTGGCGCCTTCCAGCACGCGCCCGTCCACCACGATCCCGCCGCCGACGCCCGTGCCGAGGATCACGCCGAACACCACGCGCGCGCCACGGCCCGCGCCGTCCACGGCTTCCGAGAGCGCGAAGCAGTTGGCGTCGTTGGCGAGCCGGACCGGCCGCCCCAGCGCCGCCTCGAGGTCGACCTGCAGGGCCCTGCCGATAAGGCAGGTCGAGTTCGCGTTCTTCACGAGCCCGCTGACGCGCGAGATCGCGCCGGGAATTCCGACGCCGACGGTGGCACGACCACCGGATTCGGATTCGAGCGCGGCAACCAGGAGCGTGATGGCCTCGACGGTGGCGCGGTAGTCGCCCCTCGGCGTCGGCACGCGCCGGCGCATGCGTTCGCGGCCGGCGTCGTCCATCACGATGCCTTCGATCTTGGTGCCGCCGAGGTCGATGCCGATGCGCATGAAACCGATGCTACTTCCTCGGCACCGGCCGGCCGCGGCGGGAGTTGCCTTGCCGGCGGTCAACCGCAGTTCCGCGGCGACGAGCCGCGCTTCCGCCCCGATCCGGGGCCATCTAGACTCGCGCCTTCGGGTCGGCAAGGCGCTCCTTCTTTCGGCCCCCAACACTTCTCGCCGCCCAGGAACTCCATGAACCCGACCTTCCGACTGGCTCCATTGGCCGTCATCACGATGCTCGCGTGCAGCGCAACGCCCAGCGTCGCGCAAGTCGCCGCGCCGCCCGCCGCTCCCGCTGCGGCCCCGGTCGCCAGTTCGCCCGCGAAGAAGGAACTGGTGAAAAAGGCCCTGCAGCTTCAACAGGCCGGCATCGAAAGCATCGGTATCGCCATGGCCAACCAGGCCGCCGGTCAGTTGCTTCAGATCGTCACGCCGGCCATCACGCGCCTGCCCGAGGACAAGCGCAAGGGTGTGGCCACCGAACTGCAGGCGGAGGTGCGGAAGTTCCAGGGCGAAGTGACGCCGATCCTGCGCGCGAGCGCGATGAAGTGGGCGCCGTCGACCCTCGGCACCGCGCTCGAGGAGAAATTGACCGAGGACGAGTTGAAGACGCTGGTCGCCTGGCTCGAGTCGCCGGTCAGCCGCAAGTATTACCAGCTCTCCGGAGGGGCGCAGCAGGCGCTGACGCAGAAGGTCGTCGAAGAAACGCGGTCGCAGGTCGAACCCAAGCTCAAGGCACTCGAGCAAGCGATGATGGCGAAGCTCAAGACGGCATCGGCAGCGCCGCCTTCGCCGGCCGCGCCGAAACCCGCCGAGTCGTCGCCGAAGAAGTAGCGACCCTCGCGGGATTCCCAGATCGGCCAGGAGTGACCGCCGAACTGGTTGTTTTGCAAACAAGCGACCCCGCATCGATTTCGATCGAACTCGATCGACGATCGAACACCGAGTGAGGTCGTCTCCTGCGCCTGGACGGGCGGCGGGGTGCCTCCCTCCGCGCCCGTCGCGGCGGGCGTCATTCAGCGCACCGCGCTCCCTGCGGGCCAGCAGATTTCTGAGCGTTGCCTTCCCCGCGCCAACGGTGGTGCCTTGCGGCTATGCCCACCCGGCCCACTTCCCTCGCGCAACTGGTACGCCCGCCGCCTGACGGGCGCTGCGCGAGGCGCCCCACCACCCGCCCAGGCGCCGCGCGTGTGGTCGGGGCGGACAAGCTCCTGGGCCTTAGCCGCTGCCATCCCATTGAAACATCGCGATGCCGTCGCTCGTTGGCGGGGCGCTTGCGAACGCGCATCCACACCGCGCGGCGCGCCGACCGTGCTGTGGGGTACCGCGCGGAGCGCGACTCAGGCGGCGGGCGAAATCATTCAACCAGTACGGCGGGCCAAACGAGCCATCGGCCGGAAGGCACGGCGCGCAAGCACGCGCAGACCTCACTCCGAAAGCTGCGGGCCCGCACAATGGCCCCAACGCGACGGCCGCCCGCCGCCGAGCCGCGCGGAGTCGCGGTGCCCCGCAGCGCGGGCGGTGCGGACGAGACTCAGTCGAGCGCAACAAACCGTTGGACCTCTGAAGCTGGCAGGCCGAGGGCGGCTGCCCGTCCTCGGCGTGGTGCCGGCCTATCGACCCATTAGAAAAATTGAATTGGAGGAAGATTTCCGATAGCTCCAGACTTCGCCCTGTCAAAAGTTCACTCCCCTTACCAATCCAGCAGACAGGACGAAAGCGATGGCAATCATCAATACCCAGGTCCAGCCCTTCAAGGCCCAGGCGTTCCACAACG
>CAYGXL010000228.1:0-4001 GCA_964353935.1 uncultured Burkholderiaceae bacterium
CGTTGCCGCGCACCGGGCCGTCGAGGCGCTGCAGGTTGCAGTTGACGACGAAGATGAGGTTGTCGAGCTTCTCGCGCGACGCCATCCCGATGGCGCCGAGCGATTCCGGCTCGTCCATCTCGCCGTCGCCGCAGAACACCCACACCTTGCGGCCTTCGGTGTTCGCGATGCCGCGCGCGTGCAGGTACTTCAGGTAGCGCGCCATGTAGATGGCCTGGATCGGCCCGAGGCCCATCGACACCGTCGGGAACTGCCAGAACTCCGGCATCAGCTTTGGATGCGGGTACGACGTGACGCCCTTGCCGTCGACGTCGCGCCGGAAGTTGTTCAACTGCTCCTCGGTGAGGCGGCCTTCCATGAACGCTCGGGCGTACACGCCCGGCGCGCAGTGTCCCTGGAAGTAGATCAGGTCGCCGCCGAAGTCCGCGGTCGGCGCGCGCCAGAAGTGGTTGAACCCGATCTCCATCAGCGTGTTGACCGACGCGTAGCTGGCGATGTGGCCGCCGAGGTCGCCCTCGCCGCGGTTGGCCCGCACGACCATCGCCATCGCGTTCCAGCGGATGTAGGAGCGGATGCGCTCCTCGATCGCGGCATCCCCCGGAAGCGGTTCTTCCTGGTGCGGCGGGATCGTGTTCAGGTAGGCCGTGTTCGCCGAGTACGGGATGTGCGCGCCTTCGCGGCGCGCCTTGTCGATCAGCGCTTCGAGCAGGAAGTGCGCGCGCTCGGGACCTTCGCGCTCGAGCACCGCTTCGAGGGCCTCGAGCCACTCTCGGGTTTCGGACGCGTCGTCGTCGTTCGCCGCGATATGGGGAATGGCGGACATTGCTGTCTCCTTGTTTGATGCCGACCGATGCCGGCCCCGCCCGGAGCGCTACGTTGGTGCCCGGTGCGGGCGTGAACAACGGACGATAACAGCCCTTCCCCGCTCTTTCAAATAGTGGCGTTGGATTTCTTAATGCGGGATAACGAGAAGGCCGAGCGGAAGATCGCGGCGAACTGCTGCCGATAATATGCGCAGCCTCGGGCCGCAGCGAGGCCAGGCGGCACGCGACGCGCACGACGATGGACCCCACTCCTCCCCCCGCTCCCGATTCGGTACTGCTCGCCTTCGACCGGATGGCGCGCGCGAAGAGCCGGCGGCCCGAGCTCAGCCGCTATGCCTACCCGATCGCCATTGCGCTGCTCGCCGCGCTGCTCGCCGGGCTCGCGTACCTGATCGTCAACGAAGACCGCGAACTGCAGCGCGACTCGCTGAGCCGCGACGTCGACACGCTTGTGCAGTCGATCTCGCTCCGGCTCGAGACGATGAGCGAGGCGGCGACCAAGATCGCGCTGAACGTCTCCGACCCGGACTACAACGACCGCCGCTTCACCTCGGCGACCCGCGAACTGATGCTCCAGAAGCAGGAGCTGATGCACATGGCCTTCGTCGATGCGCAGCAGCGCGTCCGCTGGTCGGTGGCATCGCCCGGCCCGCTCGGCGACACCGCCCGGCCGGCGGACAGCGAGATCGGCGGCGACGAAGTGCGCGCGGCGATCGCGCATGCGCGCAAGTCGCACTCGGCATTCTTCTCGCCTCCCTACGAGGACGTCTCCGGACCGGCGGGCGGCGACAACGGCAGCCCGTTCGCGGACCTCGTCGTGCCCGTGTTCCGGGAGGACGTCTACCTCGGAGCGATCCTCGCGCGCGTCTCGTTGCCGCAGTTGCTGCGCGCCACGGTGAACCTCGAGCTCGCGCGGAACTACCGGATCTCGCTGATCGACGATGCCGGCAAGGTGCTCGCGACGTCGACGCTCAGCGAGGCGCGGCCCGACGCCGCGCGCTACGCGGCGCCGATCGCGTTGCTGCCCGACGGGCTCGCGATCGAGGCGTCGGCCTTCAAGCAACGCTCGCCGCTGCTCGGCAACGCGCTTGCCTGGCTCGTCGGCGGCCTGTCGCTGGTCGTCATGGCAACACTGGTCGCGCTGGCGCGGCGCGACGTGCGGCAGGCCCGGGTCGAGCGCGTGTTGCGCGCGGAGACGGCGTTCCGGCGCGCGATGGAGGATTCGCTGGCCACGGGCATGGAGGTGATCGACCGCGAGGGCGTCATCCGCCACGTCAACCCGGCCTTCTGCCAGATGACCGGCTGGTCCGCGGGCGAACTCGTCGGCCGCGGCCCGCCCTTCCCTTACTGGCCCGCCGGCCAGCACGCCGAGCACCAGGTCCAGCTGGCCGCGACACTCGCGGGCATGGCGGCGCCGAGCGGCTTCGAGCTGAAGGTCCAGCGCAAGGACGGAACCACGTTCGACGCGCGCATGTACGTCTCGCCGCTGCTGGCCGACGACGGCGAGCAGCTGGGCTGGATGTCGGCGATGGCCGACATCACCGAGCCGAAGCGCATCAGCGAGCAGCTCGAGCTCGCGCACGAGCGATTCACCACGGTGCTGGAGTCGCTCGACGCGGCGGTGTCGGTGGTGGCCGGGCCCGACGACGCGGAACTGCTGTTCGCCAACCGCAGCTACCGCGACCTGTACGCGGCCGACGCGGCCGGCCACCGGCGACTGCAGGGCGCGCTCGGGGCCTCGACCGCGGGCGAGGTGTTCGATGGCGAGACGCAGCGCTGGTTCGACGTGCGGACGCGCGAAGTGCGCTGGGTCGACGGCCGCGACGTGCGCCTGCAGATCGCCACCGACATCACGGAACGCAAGGCCACCGAGGACATCGTGCGCCAGCAGCAGGAGAAGGTGCAGCTGACGTCGCGCCTGATGACGATGGGCGAGATGGCCTCGTCGCTCGCCCACGAACTGAACCAGCCGCTGACGGCGATCAGCAACTACAGCCTCGGCACCGTGTCGCGCATCAAGGACGGCGGCGCGTCGGTCGACGACGTCCTGCCGGCGCTGGAGAAGGCCGCGGGACAGGCGCAGCGGGCCGGGAACATCATTCGCCGCATCCGCGAGTTCGTGAAGCGCTCCGAGCCGCGGCGCCGGCCGACCCCGGCGGCGCGCGTCGTCGAGGACAGCATCGGCTTCGCCGAGATCGAGGCGACCAAGCGCGGCATCGCGATCCGCACGCAGTTGCCGCCGAACATGCCGCCGCTGGACGTCGATCCGATCCTGATCGAACAGTTGCTGCTCAACCTGCTGAAGAACGCCGTCGAGGCCATGGAAGGCGCGCGGGTGCGGGTGATCGACCTGGTCGTGCGGCGCGTCGACGACATGGCCGAGTTCTCGGTGATCGACCGCGGCACGGGCGTTCCCGAAGCGCAGCGCGCCAGCCTGTTCCAGCCGTTCTTCAGCACGAAGTCGGAAGGCATGGGCATGGGCCTCAACATCTGCCGCTCGATCGTCGAGTTCCACCACGGCCGCCTCACCGTAGAGGAAAACCCCGAGGGTGGCTCGATCTTCCGCTTCACGCTGCCGCTTGCCCGCGAGCAGGCGGTCAACGACAATCCGCCCGCCTGAACTGGAGCCGAACGTGACTGAGAACGCAGAATCGCTGGGTGTGGTGTACGTCGTCGACGACGACGACGCGGTGCGCGACTCGCTGCAGTGGCTGCTCGAAGCGAGCCGCTACCGGGTCTTCGGTTTCGAGAGCGCCGAGAAATTCCTCGCGGGCTACGACCCCGCGGCCATCGCGGTGGCGATCCTCGACGTCCGCATGCCGGGCATGAGCGGGCTCGAACTGCAGGAAGAACTGATCGCCCGCAAGGCGACCCTCCCGATCATCTTCATCACCGGCCATGGCGACGTGCCGATGGCGGTGAACACGATGAAGAAGGGCGCCGTCGACTTCATCGAGAAGCCGTTCGACCAGGCGGCCCTGAAGGCGCTCGTCGACCGGTTGCTGGTCGAGGCGCGTGAGAACGCGGCGGCCAACGAGCGGCAGAAGCTGAGCGAGGCGCTGCTCGCCAAGCTCACGCCGCGCGAGGAGCAGGTGCTCGAGCGCATCGTCGCCGGGCGGCTCAACAAGCAGATCGCCGACGACCTCGGCATCTCGATCAAGACGGTCGAGGCGCACC
>CAYGXL010000229.1:0-3972 GCA_964353935.1 uncultured Burkholderiaceae bacterium
CTCGGCTTCAAGCCGGACGCCGTGCACTGGTTCGACGCGGGCAAGGGCACGCGCGTCGACGCCTGACCTACTCCTTCCGGCGAAACTCGCAGTCGGGTTTCGTGCACTCGCCGTAGAGGGCAAGCGCGTGGTCCTGCAGCTTGAAGCCGCGCTCGGCGGCGATGCTGTGCTGGCGCCGCTCGATCTCCGAGTCGACGAACTCCTCGACCCGCCCGCAGGTCAGGCACACCAGATGGTCGTGGTGCGATCCCTCGTTCAGCTCGAACATCGCGCGCCCGCCCTCGAAGTGATTCCGCGCGAGCAGGCCGGCCTGTTCGAACTGCGTGAGCACCCGGTACACGGTGGCCAGCCCCACGTCGATGTTCTCCGCGATCAGGGCCTTGTAGACGTCCTCCGCGCTCATGTGCCGCCCGCTGCCCTGCGCCGGACTGCGCTGGAAGATCTCCAGCACCTTCAGGCGCGGCAAGGTCGCCTTCAGACCAATGTTCTTCAGGTCGCTCGAGCTCGGCGGATTGCGGTTGGACATCGGTTCGGGACTCGAGCGAAATGAAGGGCGGCCTGACTCGGATACCGCATGGGTATCATACGGTCATTGAGAGCCTGACCGGGATTGCAGCCGATGTTTCATCGCGTTCGACGCACCGCCGCCCTGCTCGCCGGACTGGCGCTGCTCGCCGGGTGCCAGTCCGTTTCGGACGTGACGTCGAGCATGGCGACGGGCGTGTCGGCGGTCACGGGATGGGCGCCGACGTTCCTCGGTCCGTACCGCCCTGACGTGCATCAGGGCAACATCATCACGCAGGAAATGGTGGACCAGTTGCGCCAGGGGATGTCGCGCGAACAGGTGCGGTTCATGCTGGGCACGCCGCTGCTGACCAGCGAATTCCACAAGGACCGCTGGGACTATCCGTACTACCTGAACCCTCTCAAGGGCCCGGTCCAGAGCCGCCGCCTCACCATCTTCTTCGTCGACAACAAGGTCGAGCGGTTCGTTTCCGACGAAATGCCGTCGGAGTCGATCGCGGACTCGATGATCCTCGGCCCGAAGGCGAAGAAGCCGCCGAAGGCAGCGCCGCGTCAGCAGGCGCAGCCGCCCGACCTCCAGACACCGCAACCCACCCGCGAGTAGCGCTCGACGCGCCCCTCATGAAACTTGCCATCGCAGGCGCGTCCGGCCGGATGGGCCGGATGCTGATTGAAGCGGCGCTGGCCGAACCGGACACCAGTGTCGCGGCAGCCTTCGACCGCGCCGACAGCCCGGACATCGGCCGCGACTGCGGGGAATTCCTCGGCCGTGCGACAGGGGCGCGCGTAACAGCTGACCTGCGCGCGCTGTCCGGGTGCGACGTCCTGGTCGACTTCACGCGACCCGAGGCCACGCTCGCCCACCTCGACGCGTGCGTCGCGGCCGGCACCGGCATCGTGATCGGCACGACCGGGTTCGACGACGCCGGCAAGGCGGCGATCCGCAAGGCTTCGGAGAGGATCGGCGTGGTCTTCTCGCCGAACATGAGCGTCGGCGTCAACGCGACCTTCAAGCTGCTCGAGATGGCCGCGAAGATGATGAACCGCGGCTACGACATCGAGATCATCGAGGCCCATCATCGGCACAAGGTCGACGCTCCCTCGGGCACCGCGCTGAAGATGGGGGAGACGATCGCCGCCGCCCTTGGCCAGGAGCTTGCCGATGTCGCGGTCTTCGCGCGCGAGGGCCACACCGGCGAGCGCAAGGCCGGCTCGATCGGATTCGCCACGGTGCGCGGCGGTGACATCGTCGGCGACCACACGGCGCTGTTTGCCGGCACTGGCGAGCGCATCGAGATCACGCACCGCTCGTCGAGCCGCATGACGTACGCGACCGGAAGCATGCGCGCCGCCCGCTTCCTGGCCGGCCGCAAGTCCGGCCTGTTCGACATGTTCGACGTCCTGGGCATCCGATGAGCGGAAACGGAGCGCTGGGCCTGCTGCACTTCTGGTCGCAGGCCGACGTGGTCATCCGCCTGACGGCGTACGTGCTGCTCGCGATGTCGGTCGCCAGCTGGTTCCTGATCGTCTGGAAGACCTGGGCCTGGCTGCGGGTGCGGCGCGCGTCACGCGCGCTCGAACAGTTCTGGTCGGCATCGTCGATCGACGCCGCGATCGCGGACCTGAAGCCGCGCGACCGCGAGAACATCTTCGTGCCCGTGGCCAGCGGCGGCGCGCGCGCTTCGGTCCACGGAGCAGTCGATGGCACGCTCGCGTCGCAGACCGACCGCTCGGAGCTGATCACGCGCGCCCTGCGCCAGCGCATCAACGAAGCCGCGGGCCGGCTCGAGGCCGGACTGACCATGCTCGCGTCGATCGGCAGCACCGCGCCCTTCGTCGGACTCTTCGGCACGGTGTGGGGCATCTATCACGCGCTGCTCAACATCGCATCCTCCGGCCAGATCGCGATCGACAAGGTCGCGGGACCGGTGGGCGAGGCGCTGATCATGACCGCCTTCGGCCTCGCCGTGGCCATTCCCGCCGTGCTCGCCTACAACGCGTTCACCCGCGTGAACCGCCTGGTGCTCTCCCAGCTCGACGGCTTCGCGCACGACCTGCACGCCTTCCTCACCGTGGGCGCGCGCGTGCCGACGGCACCCTGATGGCGTTCGGCGGGTTCGATCAGCGGGGCGGGCCTTCGCAGCCGATGGCCGACATCAACGTCACGCCGCTGGTCGACGTGATGCTCGTGCTGCTGGTGATCTTCATCATCACGGCGCCGCTGCTGTCCTACTCGATCAAGCTCGACCTGCCGAACGACCCCGCACCGGCGTCCGAACCGGCGCCCGCGACCGTCAGGCTGTCGATCGACGCCGCCGGCGCGGTCTACTGGGACGGCGAGGCCGTCTCCGACGCGCAACTCGCCGCGCGCATGGCGGAAGCGGCGAAGACCACCACGCTGCCCGAGTTGCACCTGCGCGCGGACAAGGCAACGCGCTACGAGCGCATCTCGTTCGTGCTGTCGACCGCGCAGCAGGCCGGCCTCGCGAAGATCGGCTTCGTCACCGAACCGGCGCCGCCAGCGGCCGCGAGGTAGCGATGCGCGCGTTCGCGCTGGTCCTCGCGCTCGCGCTCGCTGGTGCGGCCCAGGCGCGAGTCGCGGCGGTCGACGACGAAGGCCGCACCGTCGAACTCGCCCAGCCCGCGCGCCGCATCGTGAGCCTCGCTCCGCACCTGACGGAACAGCTCTTCGCCATCGGCGCCGGCGACCTCATCGTAGGCACCACCGACTTCGCCGATTTTCCCGAGGCGGCCAGGGAACTGCCGCGCGTTGCGCGCGCTCACAGCGTCGACCTGGAACGTGTCAGCACCGCGCGCCCCGACCTGGTCCTCGTCTGGGGCAGCGGCTTTCCGCCGGCCACGGTCGACGCCGTGCGGCGGCTCGGAGTCCCGACCTTCGTGAGCGAGCCGGCCCGGCTCGTGGACATCGCCACTTCGCTCGAGCGGCTGGGAGCGCTGACAGGACGGTCCCCGGAGCGCGCCGTTGCCTCCTTCAACGCGAAACTCGCCACCCTGCGAGACCGGTACCGCGGGCGGCGCGAGGTCCGCGTCTTCTACCAGGTGTGGAACGACCCGCTGATGACGCTCGGCGGTCGCCACGTCGTCAGCGAGGCGATCGCCCTGTGCGGAGGGCGCAACGTCTTCGCGGACCTGGCGCCGATTGCGCCGCGCGTCTCGACGGAAGCCGTGCTCGCCGCTGATCCCGAAGTGATCATCACGGCCGAGCCCGGGGCACGGCCCTCCGGTGCGCTGGCGATCTGGCAGCGCTTCGGGCGGATCACCGCGGTCAAGCGGGGTCTGCTGGTCACGCTCGACGCTGACCGCATCAACCGGCACGGCCCGCGCATCGTCGACGAGATCGCGGTCCTCTGCGAAGCGATCGACCGCGCGCGATAGTTCATCGGGTCCACCGAGCGTGGACGAACTCCGAGGTGGGTTGCAGATTCG
>CAYGXL010000230.1:0-3943 GCA_964353935.1 uncultured Burkholderiaceae bacterium
GCGCGGCGCGGTCGCCCGCTTCGATGAAGGTCGGGTTCGGCCTGCCCTCGTCCTGCTCGGTGGTCAGCGACACGCCGCGACCGAACCAGCGCGGCCGAGCCTGGAAGCGCAGCGCGTTGTCGAGCGACTGCATCACGAGAAGGATCAGCGTGCGGCGCGACCAGCGCAGCGGCCACAGCGTCCGCAGGAACTGCAGCGGATGACGCACGATCGCGCCGAGCCAGTTCAGCGGCCGCGACAGCCGCGTGCCGTTGCCGGTCAGCAGCGTCGTCAGCGCCGACAGCGCGTCGGCGTGCTTGCCGTAGGTGACGAATTCGATGTGCGTGTCCGGGTCCGGGTGGAAGCTCGCGCTGATCGCCACGTCGTTCCACGGCCGCAGCGAGTCATCGGGCAGCGTCACGGCAAGCAGCGACTCGCTGTTGGTGCGCACCAGGTGCCCGAGCCGATCGCTGAGCTGCGGCAGGCCGCCCTGCAACGCGCAACGGGCGAGCAGCGCGTTGGTGCCGAGGGCGCCGGCCGCCACGACCACTCCGCCGGCGCGGAAGCTCCGCGCGCGCCGCCGCACCCACGCGCCGGGATGCTCGGTCTCGATCACGTAGCCAGTGGAGCCGTCCGCCGCGCCGACCGGCCGGACGTCGGTCACCTCGCGCTCGGGGATCACCTCGACGCCGAGCCGCTCGGCGAACCACAGGTAGTTCTTCACGAGGGTGTTCTTGGCGCCGGTCCGGCAGCCGACCATGCACGCGCCGCACTTCAGGCAGCCGGTGCGATCGGGGCCCTCGCCGCCGAAGTACGGATCCGCCACGGTGACGCCCGGCGTGCCGAAATAGACCGCGCACGACGTGCGCGCAAACGTTTCCTTCACGCCGAAGTGCTCCGCCATTTCGAGCAGCAGCGCCTGGCCGTCGCTGTCGTGCGGAACCCGCTCCATGCCGAGCATCCGCTCGGCGGTGGCGTAGTGCGGCGCGAGCGCCTGCGACCAGTCGGCCGTGTCCGGCCACTGCGGATGGGTGAAGAACGCGGGCTTCGCCCGGTACATCGTGTTGGCCCACACGAGGCTGCCGCCGCCCACGCCCGAGCCGCTGGCGATGAACACGTCCTTGAACACCGACATCCGGAAGATGCCCCGCAAGCCGAGCATCGGCGCCCACAGGAAGCGCTTCAGGTCCCAGGCGCTCTCGGCGAAGTCTTCGTCGTGGTAGCGCCGGCCACGCTCGAGCACCGCCACCCGGTAGCCCTTCTCGGCCAGCCGCAGCGCCGCAACGCTGCCGCCGAAACCGGAGCCGATCACGATCCAGTCGTAGAAGGGAACGCTGTCGCCGGTCGGCGACGCACCTGCAAGTCGTTCGGCTGTTGCCATTTTCACCATTGCCCCTTTTAGGTTAGGCGCGTCAGGGGCTCTTCAGTTGCGATAGGGACACTTTGGATAGAGCACGCCCTCGAAAGACACCGGCGGCGACCGGGTCATGCCGACCGTCCCTCTACGCGGACATGCTTGTTCCACGGCAAAGGGGTGCCCAGGGCGGCTGATACGGTGCACGATCGAGTCGCGCCATGACCGCCCCCGCCTCCGACAGCGACCTCCACGCCGCCCTGCGCGCGCGGCTGCCGGCCGCGCGCGTGATCACCGATCCGCTGCGCCGGCTCGCATACGGCACGGATGCCAGCTTCTACCGCCTCGTTCCGCGCGTAGTCGTCGTCGCCGAGAACGAGGGCGACGTGCGCGCCGTCCTCGACGTGTGCAGTTCCTCTTGCGCGCCGCTCACCTTCCGCGCCGCGGGAACCAGCCTGTCCGGCCAGGCGATCTCCGACTCGGTGCTCGTTCTGCTCGGCGAAGGGTTCCGCCGGATCGACGTGCGCGACGGCGGGGCCGCGATCCGCCTCGGGCCCGCCGTGATCGGTGCACACGCCAACCGCGCGCTGGCGCCGCTCGGCCGCAAGATCGGCCCCGACCCGGCGTCGATCGACGCCGCGAAGATCGGCGGCATCGCGGCCAACAACGCCAGCGGCATGTGCTGCGGCACGCGCGAGAACAGCTATCACACGCTGGCCGGCGTGCGCGTGATGCTGGCCGACGGCGCGGTGCTGGACACCGAGGACGCGGCGAACATGGCCGCGTTCCGCGCTTCGCATGCCGACTTGCTGCAGGGCGTGGCCAGGCTCGCACAGCGGACGAAGGACGATCCCGCGCTGGCCGCCCGCATCCGGCACAAGTACCGGATGAAGAACACCACGGGCTACGGGCTCAACGCGCTGGTCGACTTCGAAGACCCGGTGCACGTCCTCGCGCACCTGATGATCGGCTCCGAAGGCACGCTCGGGTTCCTGTCGTCGATCACCTACCGCACGGTGCCGGACCACGCGAACAAGGCGGCGGCGCTGATCCTGTTCGACGACCTGCGCACCGCGTGCATGGCGGTCACGGCGATGAAGACCACGCCGGTCGCCGCCGTCGAGCTGATGGACCGCGCCGCGCTCGCGTCGGTCGAGACCAAGCCCGGCATGCCGGACGGGCTGTCGATGCTCGGACCACGCGCGGCCGCGCTGCTGGTCGAGACACGCGCCGAAGACGACACAGGCGTCGGCCGGAACATCCGGACCATCCTCGCAGCGCTCGCCGCGCTGCCGACCGCCACGCCGATCCGCTTCACGCGCGAGTCCGGCGAGATCGCGCAGCTGTGGAAGGTGCGCAAGGGCACGTTCCCATCCGTCGGCGCGGTGCGCGCCAGCGGGACGACCGTGATCATCGAGGACGTCGCCTTCCCGGTCGACCGGCTGGCTGACGCGACGCTCGACCTGCAGGCGCTGCTGCACGAGCACGGCTACCGTGAGGCGATCATCTTCGGCCATGCGCTCGAGGGCAACCTGCACTTCGTATTCACGCAGGACTTCGGGTCCGCGGAGGAAGTGCGGCGCTACGGCCGCTTCATGGACGCGGTCGCGCAGCTCGTCGTCGGCCGCTACGACGGCGCGCTGAAGGCCGAGCACGGCACCGGACGGAACATGGCGCCGTACGTCGAACTCGAGTGGGGCGCCGCGGGCAGCGCGCTGATGCGGGACATCAAGCAGCTCTTCGATCCGCGCGGGCTGCTGAATCCCGGCGTCATCCTGAGCGACGACCCCGAGGCCCATCTCAAGCACCTGAAGCCGCTGCCGCCCGCGCACGCCCTCGTCGATAAATGCATTGAGTGCGGATTCTGCGAACCGATGTGCCCGTCGGCCGGCCTCACGCTGTCGCCGCGCCAGCGCATCACGAGCTGGCGCGAGATCACGCGGCGCGGCGCCGCCGGCGAGGCGGACGGAGAGCTGCGCTCGCTCTACGACTACGCCGGCATCGACACCTGCGCCGCGTGCGGGCTGTGCGCGACGGTGTGTCCGGTCGGCATCGAGACCGGCAAACTGATCAAGGCGCTGCGCGGCGAGCAGGTCGGCCCGCTCGCGGCGCGCATCGGAGCGAGCGTGGGCCGGAACTACGGCGCGACGACGCAGGCGGTGCGCCTGGGACTGACCGTGGCCGACGCGATGCACGGCGTCCTCGGCACCTCGACGATGTCGGCGCTCACCGGCGGCGCGCGCCGCCTGTCCGGTGATCGCGTCCCGCAGTGGACGCCGTCGATGCCGCGCGGCTCGCACTGGAAACCGACGCCGCAGGCGAGCGGCCGCGAGCGCGTCGTCTACTTCCCGAGCTGCGCCTCGCGGTCGATGGGACCGGCGCGCGGCGACGATGTCGAGGATCTCCCCGCGGTCACGGAGCGCGTGCTGCGGCGAGCCGGCTACGACGTCGTCTATCCGCCCGGGCTCGACGCCCAGTGCTGCGGCCAGCCGTTCGACAGCAAGGGCCACGCAGCGACCGCGGACGCGAAGGCGAGTGAGCTCGAAGAAGCGCTGCGCGCGGCGAGCGACGGCGGCCGGCTGCCGATCGTGTTCGACACCAGCCCGTGCG
>CAYGXL010000231.1:0-3891 GCA_964353935.1 uncultured Burkholderiaceae bacterium
ACCGACAGCATCGCGGTGGTCAGCGGATACGTGACCTGGTCTTCCACGACCTGCGGCGCCTGCCCGGGCACTTCGGTGTAGACGATGACCTGCACGTCGGACAGGTCGGGCAGCGCGTCCAGCGGCGTGCGCAGGACCGCGACGATGCCGCCCGCGATCAGCAGCAGCGTGGCGAGCCCGATCAGGAACGGGTTCTTGGCTGACCATGTGATGAGCCGTTCGATCATGGCGGCTCAGTGCTTGTGCGCGTCGGGCTTCGCTGGCGCGGCAGGCGAAGCGGAGCCGGCCGGCTCGATCTTCGTGACGACCCACTCGCCGGGCTTGCGTTCGACGAACTCGAAGCGGATCGGCGCGCCCGGCTTCGCGGACTTTGCGATGGCGTCGTTCGCGGGGACGAACTCCATCGTCATCTTCGGCCAGTTCAGCGACGCCACCGGATCGTGCGTGATGGTGAGCGCCCCGGTCTTCGCATCCACCTCGTCGACCCGCCCGATCGCGCTGTGCGCGACCGCCTTGGCACCGCCGGCGTTGGTGTTCGCCGCCGCCGTGAAGCTGCCGAGCGCCGCCTTCAGGTTGCTCTCCGCGTCGATCAGGAAGTTGGCGCGGGTGACGACCTGGTCTCCTTCCTTGAGCCCCGACAGCGCCTCGACGAAGCCGTCGCCGCGCACGCCCACCTTCACTTCGCGCGGCTCGAACCGGCCCTCGCCGAGCGCGACGAGCACCATCTGCCGGCTGCCGCTGTTGATCACCGCCGAGTCGGGCACCGCGAGCACTTCGCGCTTCGCTCCGGCGTCGATCTGCACGGTGCCGTACATCCCCGGCCGCAACTGTCCCTGCGGGTTGGCCAGTTCGAAGCGCACGCGCGCGGTACGCGTCTCGGCGTTCAGGGTCGGGTAGATGAACGTGAGCTCGCCCGGGAAGGTCCGGTCCGGATACGCGCTGACGGCCAGCGTCCCGCGCGAACCGATGCGGACCAGCGCGAGGTCCTGCTCGAACACGTCGCCGATCATCCACACCCGCGACAGGTCGGCGATCCGGAACAGCGCCTCGCCGGGCATGAAGCGCATCCCGGCCACCGGCGGATCCTTGATGACGACGCCCGAGGCAGGCGCGACGATCGTCAGCGTGCGGCGCGGCTCGCCGCCGGAACGCAGCCGCCCAAGCTGCTCTTCGCTGATGTCCCAGTTGCGCAGCCGTTCGAGTGACGCGTTGGCAAGCTGTTGCATCCCGGCCTGCGCATCGCTGCCGGCGCCGCCCATGCCCTTGATCGCGTTGTAGGCGATCAGGTACTCGCGCTGCGCCGACACCAGCTCGGGGCTGTAGACCTCGGCAAGCGGCTGGCCGCGCGCGACGGCCTGCCCGGTCGTGTTCACGTGCAGCTTCTCGATCCAGCCCTCGAACTTGGGCGCCACCGTGTGCTGCCCGCGCTCGTTGATCTCGATCGTGCCGACCGCGCGGACGGCGCGCGCCAGCGACCGCTTCGACACCGGTTCGATGCGCACGCCCAGCGTCTGGATGCGGTCGGCGGAGACCTTGACGGTCCCGGCCGCGCCCTGGTCCTCGCCGTCGTAGACCGGGATGTAGTCCATCCCCATCGGGTCCTTCTTCGGCACGGGCGAGGTGTCCGGCAAACCCATGGGGTTGCGGTAGTAGAGGAGCTTGCGCTGGCCGCCCTTCGTCTCGCCGGCGGGCGCCACGGCCGCGCCGGAGGCGGTCGCAACAGCCTGGTCCTTCGTCGTCCCCGGCATGCCGAGGCGACCGACGAAGTAGCCGACCGCGAGGGCCGCGCCCACGGTGGCGGCGACTGCAGCGATGGTCTTGCCGTTCATAGGTCCTCCCCGACGATGCGCTCGATCTCGGCGAGCCGCACTTGTTGTTCCAGTTGCACCCTCAACAGGTCGAGCCGCGTCCTGCGGATCTGGCGCTGTGCGTCGAGCAGCGTGCCGAAGTCGACGCGGCCGGCCTGGTAGGCCGAGAGCGCCGAGTCGAACGTGAGTTGCGCCTGCGGCAGCAAGGTGTCGCGCAGGATCGCGGCCTGTTCGCGCAGCGCATCGAGCGCGGCCCAGTTCTGCCCGAGCTCGCCCTGCAGCTGCGCCGCCGCGGCATCGCGCCTCGCCTCGGCGGCGCCCTTCATCGAAAGCGCTTCGCTCTCGCTGGCGCGCAGCACGTCGCGCTGCCACGGAATGTTCATCTCCACCATCAGCTCGTATTCGGTCAGGCGGGTGCCGCGCTGGATGCCCGCGACTCCGAACGTCAGGTCGGGCCAGCGGCTGGCGCGGACGAGCTCGGCGCTGCGGGTGGCGCTTGCGAGCTGGGCGGCCTGCACGGCGAGCTGCGGGTTGCGCTCGCCCGCGGCCTTCGTCAGGCCGGCGAAGTCGAGCGCACGCGCCGGGACCTCGCGCGGCGCTTCGGCGTCCGCCAGCGGCGCGTCCGCCGGGCGCGCGAGCACCCCGTTGAGCCGCGCGGCTGCCTGGCGCCGCTCCGACGCCTGCATCACCAGTTCGGTGCGCATCGCCGTGACTTCGGTCTGGGCCTTGATGACGTCCTGCTGCGGAACGAGGCCGGTGCCGTAACGCGCGCGCGCGATCTGCTCGAGGTCGACCATCAGTCCGCGCACGCCCTCCGTGACGCGATGCGCCTGCGTCGCGTACCAGTACTGGCTGTACGCGGTCTTCGCCTTCATCCGCAGTTCCACCAGCGTCGCGCTGCGGCGCGCCTCGGCCGCCGACAGGTCGGCTTCGGCGACGCCGCGGCGCAGCCCGCGCTTGTCGCCGAGCGGGAACAACTGCTTCACCGCATAGCGCGTGCTGCCGGCGACGGCGGGCGACAGCGTCGGATCGCGCACCGGGACGTCGCGCAGTTCCATCGACACCATCGGATCGGGCAGCGCACCCGCCACTCCCGAGCGCTGCCGGGCCGCGTCGGCCTCGAGCGCCATCGAGCGCAGCTCGGGGTTGCGCGCTTCGAGATACTCGAGGACGCCGCGCAGGTCGCGCCCGAGCGCGCTGCTGTCCGGCACGGCCTGCGCCCACGCGGTGCCGGCCGCCGCGAGCAGCGCCAGCGCCACCCACGGACCCGTGCGATCACGGATGAAAACTCGAAACGAACGGCTGATGACTCTCACGACGACCTCCCGATGACGACGGGCGCGCAGGCGCACCCGGACACGCACGCGCCGAGCGGCGCGGCATCAGCGAGGGGCTAGAGTCGGAGGCGTTGCAGCCGCGCGTACAGCGGACGCGGCTCGGCAGGATCGTCGTCGGAGAGCAGCGCGTCCGGCTGCCGGGCCGCGTCGGTCCAGTGCAGCAGGACGGCGGCTGGCGCCACCATCAGTTGCGGACTGGGCAGGTCGACGGTGCGTGTCTGCGCCGACGGATCTTCGGTCGGGCAATGGTGGTTGAAGCCCGTCGACGGGGAGCCGAGTTCGCCGGAAAGATGCTCCGCGCAATGAGGCGCATCGGCATCGTCGGCCGCGGCCTGGACGGCCATGCCCGGATCCGCCTGCGCCCTGACCACGCACAGTCCGGCCGCCGCGAGCACGTTGCCGGTCAGCAGGAACGCGGCGACGAGACCGGCCACCGCGCGCGCGGCGCGCTGGCGGTTCAGGCGGATGGATCCGAGTCGCATGGTTCCGAGTGTGATCGCGGCTGGCGCGGGGAGCAAGGCTTTGCGGACGTACTGTGCCGGCTACTTGACGGTCTCGATGCGCGTGATCACGAGATCATCACCCGCCTTTTCCAGCGCGAAGCGCACCTTGTCGCCGGCCTTGACCCTGGCGAGCAGCGCCGGGTCCTTGACGGCGAAGGGCATCGTCATCGGCGGCATGTCGTACGCCTTCAGCGGGCCGTGCGCGATGGTGATCTTCTTCGTGTCGGCGTTCACGCGGCGCAC
>CAYGXL010000232.1:0-3846 GCA_964353935.1 uncultured Burkholderiaceae bacterium
TGCTGGGTCGCGCGACCCGGTCACGGCGCTGAAGTCCCCGAGGGACGCTTTCGACCCAAAGCGGTCGTCCTCACTTGCCAGCCCTACTGTAAGGCGGGCGCGAACTTGATCCAGAACTGCTCGGAAGAGCCCACCGGCACGGGCCCAACGAGTGCTCCCCAGCCCTTACTGAAATGCAGCAGAAGCGATCCGTCCGTGCCTTTCGTGAAGTGCACGCTCTCCCCCGAGGCCACAATCATGCCCGCGCCGAATCCTCCCGCGCCGCCGACGGACGATCTCATCAAGTGCGAGAAGGACAGCCGCCGCTGAAAGTCGGGCACGTTCACTAGGCAGCTGAACGTGCGGGGTCGGTTCGTGTCCCACCCGATCAATCCGTAGAAGTTGATTTCTCCGCTGCTGAAGACAACGGTCTCGACAGGCTGGCCGGACCTGGAGACCGCCACCGAAATGGTGTCCGGCGACTGGTCAATCACTACGCGATCGCCATCCTGTAGACCAAGGACTTCCGTCAGCGACAGCGGCATCGCTGCGGGCGGGTGACGGACGCCAATGTTGGTGTACGTGCCGGCGATCTTCGGGCACTTCCCGACCTGTTTGTCCTCGTCTGCGGGCCAGTTTGCTGGATAGCTTCCGGTAACTGCGCAGCCACCCATCGCGGCCAAGAGGGCAGGCAGTAACTTGAAGAAGCATCCCCACGAAGTCGTAGCGGATTTCATCGCCTTTTCAACGTAGTGTGGCGACGGCGGATAGCTCTGCCGCACGTCAAGCAAGCGCGCCGCAGCGACATCGTGCCGCCCGGCGATCAAACGGCAGATCGCTGACCGTTGGGAGGTGAGGTCGGGTTAGATCACCGCGAAACCGTCATTCGGGATTCGTCCTTGCCCGCAGGAAATCCGAATGACTCCTCCTGGCCGTCTGCAGGAGTTCGCTCGGGCCGCCTGACGCTTCTCTCTGGAGCGCGGGCAGGCCGAAAGCGGACATTGCTCCGCGGCGGGGATAAATCGAGTGTGCCGGGGGTCAACGTTCGAGGTGAGCGGCGCATCGACGCGGGCGCCGTACGCTGTAAGGCGTGCTCGGACTTAGGATCAGGTCTGGCGGCTAAAGCGCGCCGTTAAAGAAGACCAGGGTTGCTCCGCCATAGCGCCCACGTAAGCACCGAAGCAAAGCCGACCCACAAAAGGTAAGGCACCAACAGCAGCGCGGCCAGGCGACTGGTACGCCAGAAGGCCACCGCCGTGGCCACGATGAGCGCCAGCAGGACCAACACCTCCACTGCGGCCAGCGCGCCCCGATGCCACGCGAAGAACATCCACGACCAAAGCGCATTGGCCGCAAGTTGCGCACCAAACAAGCCCAGCGCCACTCCCTTGGGCCCGGGCGAGCGCCACACCAGCCACGCCGAAACCCCCATGAGCGCATACAGCACCGACCACACGGGGCCGAACACCGAAGCGGGCGGCGCCCAGGACGGCTTGCTCAACTGCGCATAGAACGACGCTGCATCAACGGAGGCAACGGCCCCCACCGCACCTGCCGCGAACGCAGCCAACAGCCACGCAATCAAGCCAAGCAATTGCGACGAAAGGGAACGGGACGCCATTAAGAGAAGAAAGTCCTGACGTGATTCATGTGTGCGATCTTACTGATTGTCCGGAACTCCCGGTCAAGGCAACCGGATCTTCCAGTCCACTATGGCTTCGCTCCCGCGATCACTTGCGCCTCAGCTGGCGTCAAGGCCGTCTGTGTCTTCCCTTCGCGGTGGTGCCAATCGCACGCTTCGCCACCTATCCTGCCCCAACAGCTTTGGCCGTCCGCTCGACATCTTCGACCTGGCCATGCATGCGGCGCCGCTGTTGCTGGTGGCGCTCAAGCTGTGGCGGCAGCGGCGCGCGCCTCCAGACCCAGGTGCGTGAGGACCTTCTCGATCACCGGCAGCCGCGACCTGCCACTGGATCGCGAACTCGGCTCAGCCGTAGCAGAAAACGTCGAGCTTGTTGCCGTCGAGATCGCGGAAGTAGCCGGCATAGAAGCCGTCACCGCCCTCGGCGCGCAGGCCGACTGGGCCTTCGTCGGTGCCGCCGAGTTCGAGCGCCTTCCTGTGGATGCGCTCGACCTTGTCGCGCGAGTCGACCGCGATGCCGACCATCACGCCGTTGCCCACCGTGGCCGGACGGCCGTCGTAGGGCTTGAAGACGCACAGCATCGGTTTGTCCATGGCGGCAGCCCAGCCGTAGCCGCGGCCGCCGAATTCCATCAAGCGCGTGATGCCGATCTCTGCCAGCAGCGTGTCGTAGAACGCCGCGGCGCGGGGCAGGTCGTTTGTGCCAAGGGTGATGTAGCCGATCATCGAAGTCTCCTGAACGTAAGAATTGGCAGCCCAATCTGAACACTGCCAGGGTGGCTCGAAAGTTGAGGATGAAGGATAGCTGTGGTCAGCGACCACCGACTTCGGGCACGCCATGAACGGGCGGATCACCCCGCCGTTCCAATCAGCCCGAGCAGATCCTCGCCGTAGCGCTCCAGCTTCTTCTCGCCCACACCCGAGATGTCCGCCAGCGCGTCGAGGCTCGACGGCCGCGCCGCCGCGATCGCGCGCAGCGTGCCGTCGTGGAACACCACGTAGGCCGGGATGCCGTGCTCCTTGGCGACCGCCGCGCGCCACGCGCGCAGCCGCTCGAACAGCGGCGAGTCGACCGCCGCTTCCGCTCCACTCGACTTGCCCTTGCGCCGGCGCGCGGGCGCCGCGGTCGTTCGCCGCAGGCGGATGGTGCGTTCGCCGCGCAGCACCGCCCGGCTCGCGTCCGTCAGCCGCAGCACGTTGTACGTGTCGTAGTCGACTTCGACGATGTGCTCGGCCACCAGCTGCCGCAGCAGCAGGCGCCACTCGGCCTCCGACAGTTCCCGGCCGATGCCGAAGGTCGACAGCCGCTCGTGGCCGAACTTCGCGACCTTTTCGGTCGCCTTGCCGCGCAGCACGTCGATGACGTGCGAGGCCGCAAAGCCGAACCCGCTCGCCTGCTGGCACCGGTAGATCGTCGACAGCAGCTTGCGCGCGGGATCGGTGGCGTCGAGGAGCTCGGGCGGCGCGAGGCAGTTGTCGCACGCATTCTGAGAATGAGCGCATGGCGCGCTCGCCTCGCCGAAGTACGCGAGCAGGCGCACGCGGCGGCAATCGGCCGCCTCGGCGAGGCCGAGCATCGCGTCGAGCTTTGCGCCCGACAGCCGCTTGTACGCCGGATCGGCCTCGGACAACTCGATCAGCCGACGCTGCTGCACGACGTCCGCGAGTCCGTAGGTCATCCACGCGTCCGCGGGCTCGCCGTCGCGGCCGGCGCGGCCGGTTTCCTGGAAGTAGCCTTCGATGCTCTTCGGCATGTCGACGTGCGCGACGAAACGCACGTCGGGCTTGTCGATGCCCATCCCGAACGCGATCGTCGCCACCATCACGAAAGCGTCCTCGCCGAGGAAGCGGCGCTGGTTGGCCGCCCGCGTCTTCGCGTCCATCCCGGCGTGATAAGGCAGCGCCTTGACGCCGTGGCCGTCGAGGAACGCCGCGACCTCGTCCACCGAGTTGCGCGCCAGGCAGTAGACGATGCCGGCGTCGCCCGGATGCTCGTCCCGCACGAACCGCAGCAGTTGCTCGCGCGGCTCGCGCTTCTCGACCACCCGGTAGCGGATGTTGGGGCGGTCGAAGCTGGCGACGAAGAGCTTCGGCTCGACCAGCAGGCGCTCGGCGATCTCGGTGCGCGTCGGCACGTCGGCCGTGGCCGTGAGCGCGATGCGCGGCACGGCCGGGAACCGTTCACGCAGCAGCGCGAGCTGTCCGTACTCGGGCCGGAAGTCGTG
>CAYGXL010000233.1:0-3812 GCA_964353935.1 uncultured Burkholderiaceae bacterium
CTGGGTCAAGGGCACTTCTCGCGGGCCGGCAGCTTTCGGAGTGAGCTCTCGCGGTCTCGCCGGTCGTGCCTTCCGGCCGGTGCTCGTCTAGGCCCGCCGCAGCTTCTTGTGTGCGACGCCCGCCGCACGGCGTCGCGCTCCGCGAGGCACCCCACAGCGCGCTCGGCGCGCCGCGCGGTGTGGATGCGCATTTGCAGGCGCTCGGCCAACGAGTGGCGCCATTGAGGCGTTTCCCCGGGGCTATCGACGCTCCAGCGCGAAGGTGCCTGATCGGCCTCTGTCCACACGCGCGGCGCTTGGGCGGGTGGTGGGGTGCCTCGCGGAGGGAGGCGCCCCGCCGCTCGCTCAGGCGCAGGGAACGACGCCCTCGGCGCTCGATCGAGTTCGATGCAACGCGTCGGCTTCGATCACTGGCCCATGAAGCAACCGGGTGGTCGGCTACGCATGAGGTCCTCCGCCGCCGTCAGCGTTCCCTCGCGGCCGAATAGCGCTGCAGGGTCTTCTGTCGTGCCAGAGCATGGTCGACCAGCGGTGCCGGGTAGTCCCGCCCGACGACACAGCGGGCCGCGAGTTGCCGGTCTGCGGGCGCGAGCCACGGCGCGTGGATCTCCCTGTCTTCCAGGTTCGCGACTTCCGGCACGTAGCGCCGGATGAACTGCCCGCGCGGATCGAATCTTTCCGACTGCGTCACCGGGTTGAAGATGCGGAAGTATGGCTGCGCGTCGCAGCCGGTGGACGCGGCCCACTGCCATCCACCGTTGTTCGCGGAGAGGTCGTAGTCGTTGAGGCGCTGCGCGAAGTAGCGCTCACCGCGGCGCCAGTCGATGCCGAGGTCCTTGGCGAGGAAACTCGCCGTGATCATCCGCAGCCGGTTGTGCATGTAGCCGGTCTGGTTCAGTTGGCGCATTCCGGCGTCGACGATCGGGTAGCCGGTGCGGCCGTCGCACCACGCGCGGAAGTCTTCCTGCGCCTGCGGGCCCGTTTCCCACGCGATGCGGTCGTACTCGGGGCGAAAGGCACGGTCGACGACGTGCGGGTGGTGCCACAGGATCATCTGGTAGAACTCGCGCCACACCAGTTCGGCGAGCCAGGTCGCGGCGCCCTCGGACGCATGCGCGCGTGCGCGGCGCACCAGTTCGCGGATGGAAATGGTGCCGAAGCGCAGGTGCACCGACAGGTACGACGGACCGCGCACCGCTGGAAAGTCCCGCGTGGACCGATAGTCGTCGATGCGGCCGACGAAGTCGTCGAGGAGCTGCTTCGCTCCCGCTTCGCCCAGCGGCAGGCGCAGCTCGGCGAGGTTCGTCGCCCTGAAGCCGAGCTGCTCGAGCGACGGGCGCAGCGGCGGCCCGGCGGGCGGCGCGAGCGGCGCGAAGTCGGTCACGTGCTCCGCGAGGTCCGCATCCGTGAGGCGCTTCAGCCAGGCGTTGCGGTAGGGCGTGAAGACCGAGAACGGCGTGCCGCCGCCCGTCATCACTTCGCCCTTCTCGAAGATCACCTGATCCTTGTGCATGGACAGGCTCCGTCCCTGCACGGCGAGCTGGTGCGCGACCTCGGCGTCGCGCGTCGTCGCGTACGGCTCGTAGTCGGTATTGGCGAACACGGCATCGATGTTCAGCCGCCGCGCGAGGTCGACGACCGACTCCGCGGCACGGCCATGCGTGATCATCAGCCCGCCGCCGCGCGCGCGCAGCGCGTCGTCGAGCGCGCCGACCGCCGCGTGGATGAATTCGACCCGGCGGTCCGCGTCCAGGCCGGCCGCGCGCAACTCGTCGAGGATCGCGCGGTCGTGGACGAAGAGGCAGTGGACGCGCCGGCACGACCTGAGCGCGGCCGCGAGCGCGGCGTGGTCGGACAGACGCAGGTCGCGCCGGAACCAGACGAGACCAGCGTCGAGGGACATCGAGGAGGCGGGCGGGAGAGGGGGCAGGAGTGCGGGGGAGTTTACAATCGGCGCCATGCCGAGCGGTCCGATGGACTTGAAACATCAGTTCCTGATCGCCATGCCCGCCATGGTCGACCCGAACTTTTCCGGAGCCGTGGTCTACATCTGCGACCACAGCGAGCGCGGCGCCCTCGGCCTCGTCATCAACCGGCCGACGGAACTCACCCTCGAGACGCTGTTCGACCGGATCGATCTCAAGCTCGAGATCGCGCCATGGAAGGACTCGCCCGTCTTCTTCGGCGGTCCGGTCCAGACGGAGCGCGGTTTCGTGCTCCATGGTCCACCGAAGGCATACAGCTCGACGCTGCCGGTCGCGCCCGACGTGTCGCTGACGACGTCGAAGGACGTGCTCGAGGCGGTGGCCGGCGGTTCCGGTCCGGAGAAGATGCTCGTCACGCTCGGCTATTCGGGCTGGGGCGCCGGGCAACTCGAGAACGAGATCGCGCAAAACGCCTGGCTCACGGTGACGGCGCAGCCCGACATCATCTTCGACACGCCGGCCGACGAGAAGTACAACGCCGCGCTGAAGCTGCTCGGGATCGACACGCTGCGGCTCTCGGGACAGGCCGGCCATGCGTGACCTCGATGGTCGCGCAACCGCTCCCGCTCCTCGCCCCGTTTCCTTTCTTTCCCCGATGACCGACCAAGTCGTGATCGGTTTCGACTTCGGCGCGCGCCGCATCGGCGTGGCCATCGGCAACAGCGTGACGCGCGAAGCGCGCCCGTTGACCACGGTCAATGCCGCCACGGTCGCGGCGCGGTGGGATGCGGTCGCTGCGCTGGTGGCCGAATGGGAGCCGGCGCGACTGGTGGTCGGCATCCCGCGCCACCCTGACGGAACTCCGCACGAAATGACCGCCCGCTGCGAACGCTTTGCCCGGCAACTCGAAGGCCGGTACCGGCGACCCGTGGCGCAGGTCGACGAGCGATACACCTCGGCAGTGAGCGCGCGGGCGGACGACGTCGACGCCGCGGCTGCCGCCTTGATCCTTCAACAATGGTTCGACGAGGAGGGCGGACGCGATGCTTGAACTCGACGCCGAAACGATCTACCGACAACTGGCGCAGCGCGCCCGCGAGACTTTCGTGGGCAAGAAACTGAAGCTCGTCGGCGTCCACACGGGCGGAGTGTGGCTGGCCGAGCGGCTCAGGCGCGACCTGGACATCGCCGATCCGGTCGGCATCCTCGACGTCTCGTTCTACCGCGACGATTTCGACCAGTCGGGCCTGAAGCCGGCCGTGCGTCCTTCGCAGATTGCGTTCGACGTCGCGGGCAGCCACATCCTGCTGGTCGACGACGTGCTGAATTCGGGGCGCACCGTGCGCGCGGCGATGAACGAGATCTTCGACTACGGGCGGCCTGCGAAGGTCGACCTCGCGGTGCTGATCGATCGCGGCGGACGCGAACTGCCGGTCGCCGCCAGCATCGTCGGCGCGACGATCGAACTGCCGCCGGACGTCGCCGTCGTGCTGGTCCGCGACGACGACGGGCGGCTGCACCTGACGATGGAAAAGCGCGGCGACTGAGGCACGGAAGTCCGAGGGACGGAATCCGGCAACGGGCAATGGGCAAACAGGGAACGGGAATGGGAACGAGGAATCCGCAGCTCAACTCGAACGGCGAGCTGCATCACCTGCTGTCGACGGAGGGCCTGCCGAAGGCCGTGATCGAACGGATCCTGTCGACGGCGGACAGCTTCATCAACGTGGCGGAGCGCGAAGTGAAGAGCGTGCCGCTGCTGCGCGGCAAGAGCGTGTTCAACCTGTTCTTCGAGAACAGCACGCGCACGCGGACGACCTTCGAGATCGCCGCGCGCCGCCTGAGCGCGGACGTGTTCAACCTGGACATCATCCGGTCGAGCGCGGC
>CAYGXL010000234.1:0-3807 GCA_964353935.1 uncultured Burkholderiaceae bacterium
CGTCAGGGTTGTGGCTCATGTCGTCCTCGGGTCATCGGAAGTGGCGAGTGTGAACCGGTTGCCGTAATCAATTGACATCGCAAGCATAATCTATAATTATGTATTAGGTTTCCTCCGTCAAGCCTGTCAACCAAAGCCTCCCGCCGCATCCGTCCATGCCCCCGCCGGTCGCCGCCACCTCCACCGAGCCCGCCAACGGCCAGCGCCCGCTCGCCCGCCGCGCGCTCTACGAGGAAGTCGCCGAGCAGCTGCGCCATCGCATCTTCGCGCGCCAGCTCGAGCCCGGCGCCTGGGTCGACGAACTGAAGATCGCGGCCGAGATGGGAATCAGTCGCACGCCCCTGCGCGAGGCGCTGAAGGTGCTGGCGGTCGAGGGCCTGGTGACGATGAAGCCGCGCCGCGGCGCCTACGTGGCCGAGACGTCGCGCGACGACGTGACGCAGGTCTATCACCTGCTCTCGCTGCTGGAGAGCGACGCGGTCGCCGAGGTCGCCCGCAAGGCCACCGAAGGGCAGCTCGGCGAGCTGCAGGCGCTGCACGACCGCCTCGAGCGCCAGTTGAAGCAGCGCGACGCGTTCTTCGCCACCAACGAGGCCTTCCACTTCAAGCTGCTCGAGATCGCCGGCAACCGCTGGCGCCTGCAGATCGTGACCGACCTGCGGAAGATCATGAAGATCAACCGCCACCTCTCGCTCTTCAAGCAGGGGCGCCTCGACGACTCGCTCGCCGAGCACCGCGCGATGATGGCCGCGCTGCGGGCGCGCGACGCGCGGCGCGTGGCGCGCCTGATGAAGGAACACTTCGAGAACGGGTTGAACGCGGCGGCTTAGCTCGCCCACGTTGCGCGACGACGGGCGCCACGTCGCCGGCGCAGGCACGGCGCAGGCTGGTACCGTCGCCCGACGCCACGCCTGAGGCCATCCCATGCCGCTCTCACCTCCCGCCGAACGCACCGAGCTTCACCATCGCCGCCTCGACTTCAACGGTTACCTCCGCAGCGACGGCCTGTTCGACATCGAATGCACGCTGCTCGACACCAAGGGCATGGACGTGCCCCTGCTCGGCTCGCAGCGCATCGTCGCCGCCGGTGAGCCGATGCACCGGATGTCGATCCGGATGGCGGTCTCGCCCGACCTCGAAGTCGTCGCCCTCGAAGCCGTCAGCGACGCGACGCCGTACGACGTCTGCCCGGAGGCCGTGGCGAGCCTGCAGACCGTCGTCGGCATGAAGATCGGCTCCGGCTGGACGTACACCATCAAGCGACGCCTCGTGGGGGCGGCAAGCTGCACGCACCTGGCGGAGATGCTGATCGCCATGGGCACCGCGGCGTACCAGACGGTGGTTCCATACAACCGCCGGAACGGCCGCGAGACCGAGGGCTTCGCGCTCGAGAAGAAGGTCGACTCGTGCTACGCCTACGCCGCCGAGCGGCCATTGATGAAACGAATTGGAACGCAGACCGGCCGGTGACCCGATGCGCACGGGCACGGGCCCGCGCGCTGGCATCATCGCCGTGGCCCGCCCTTGCCGATCGACCGGAGAACCCGATGCTCGCCGCCTTCTACACCCGCACTGGCCCTGCCCGCGAAGTCCTGGATGTCGGTGAGATCGAAACCCCCGGGGCCGGTCCCGGCGAGGTGCGGGTCCGGCTCGCCACCTCCGGCGTGAACCCCTCGGACGTGAAGACACGCGGCGGCGTGCGCAGCCGCGACCTGGCGTTCCCGCGCATCGTTCCGCACAGCGACGGCGCGGGCGTCATCGACCAGGTCGGCCACGGCGTGCCCCCCGGCCGCCTCGGTGAGCGCGTGTGGGTGTGGAACGCCGCGTGGGGCCGCCCGTCCGGCACCGCGGCGCAGTTCGTCGTCCTGCCGGCGCAGCAGGCCGTGCCGCTGCCGCCGAACACGAGCTTCGAGGCCGGCGCCTGCCTCGGCATCCCTGCGCTGACGGCGTACCACGCGGTCCACTGCAATGGCGGCGTCGCCGGCAAGACGGTGCTCGTGGCGGGTGGCGCGGGCGCCGTCGGCCACTACGCGATCCAGTTCGCGAAGATCGCGGGCGCCGCGCACGTGATCGCGACGATCAGCGGCGCGGCCAAGGCCGCGCTCGCGAACGACGCAGGCGCGGATGTGATCATCAACTACCGGACGGAAGACGTCGCGCAGCGCTGCCTGGACCTGACCGCCGGCGCCGGTGTCGACCGCATCGTCGAACTCGACCTCGCGGCCAACCTGAAGGCCGACCTGGCGGCGCTGCGCCGCGACGGCGAGATCACCGCCTACGGCAGCGGCGTTCCCGAGATCCCCGTGCCGTTCTTCCCGGCGATCCTGAAGAACGTGCGCCTGCAGTTCTTCATCGTCTACAACCTGTCGGACGCGGATCGCAAGTCCGGGCTGGCGGGCGTCACCGCCCTGCTGAACCAGGACCGCCTGAAGCACACCATCAACGCACAGCTGCCGCTGGCGCGCATCGCCGAGGCCCACGAGCTGGTCGAAAGCGGCAAGGCGCTCGGCAACGTCGTGATCGACACGGCATGACGACAACCGTCGATACAGGCCCGCCCGGCGAGAGGGCCACTATCGGGATCCCGAACGGGTCCTTTCCGGATTTGGAATTGTTCCGGCCCGCGTTCCGGGCCATGCTTCCGCGCTTGCGCCGTCCCGCGCGCAAGCCACTTTCGGAGTGACTCATGCTGAGCAGCACCGACGACCGGTTCCAGGACATCCGCGACGCCGTTCGCGACCTCTGCGCGCAGTTTCCCGACGAGTACCACCGCGAGGTCGACGAGCGCCGCGGCTACCCGGAGGAGTTCGTCGACGCGCTGACCAAGGCCGGCTGGCTCGCGGCGCTGATCCCGACCGAGTACGGCGGATCGGGCCTGGGCCTGGCCGAGGCGAGCGTGATCATGGAAGAGATCAACCGCACGGGCGGCAATTCCGGCGCGTGCCACGGCCAGATGTACAACATGGGCACGCTGCTGCGGCACGGCTCCGAGGAGCAGAAGCAGAAGTACCTGCCGCGCATCGCGACCGGCGAACTGCGGCTGCAGTCGATGGGCGTCACCGAGCCGACGACCGGCACCGACACGACGAAGATCAAGACGATGGCCGTGAAGAAGGACGACCGCTACGTCGTCAACGGCCAGAAGGTCTGGATCTCGCGCATCCAGCACTCCGACCTGATGATCCTGCTGGCCCGCACCACCCCGCTCGCCGAGGTGAAGAAGAAGTCCGAGGGCATGTCGATCTTCCTCGTCGACCTGCACCAGGCGATCGGCAAGGGACTCACGGTGAGCCCGATCCGCAACATGGTGAACCACGAGACGGCGGAACTGTTCTTCGAGAACCTCGAGATCCCCGCCGAGAACCTGATCGGCCAGGAAGGCCAGGGCTTCAAGTACATCCTCGACGGCCTCAACGCCGAGCGCACGCTGATCGCCGCCGAGTGCATCGGCGACGGCTACTGGTTCATCGACCGCGTGACCAGGTACGTCAAGGACCGCATCGTGTTCGGCCGCCCGATCGGCCAGAACCAGGGCGTGCAGTTCCCGATCGCCGAGGCGTACATCGAGGTCGAGGCCGCCAACCTGATGCGCTGGAAGGCGTGCGAACTGTTCGACGCGCACAAGCCGTGCGGCGCCGAGGCCAACATGGCGAAGTACCTCGCCGCCAAGGCGTCGTGGGAAGCCGCCAACGCCTGCCTGCAGTTCCACGGCGGCTTCGGCTTCGCTGCCGAGTACGACGTCGAGCGCAAGTTCCGCGAGACCCGCCTGTACCAGGTCGCGCCGATCTCGACCAACCTGATCCTGTC
>CAYGXL010000235.1:0-3738 GCA_964353935.1 uncultured Burkholderiaceae bacterium
GGCCGACGCAGGTCGGCCTGGAGCCGCGGCCCTCAGCCCCCTTGGGGGGACGGCGGCCGTTAAGGTGGCATGCCCTGCGGCATGCCGCCCGGCCGCCGCGTCCGCGCATGCATGCGCGGGCGGCACACTCAGGAGCGCGACTCGCTTCGCGATTCGCTTCGGCGCAAAGGGGGCACGATGAGTGACAAGAACCACAGCTTTCGCCGCCGCTTCTTCCTGAAGCACTCCGCCGGCGTTGCGGCCGCCAGCATGCTGCCCGTCGCGCGCACGGCGAGCGCCAGCATCCCGCCGCCTGGCGCCCGCGACCTGTCGATGGTCCACACGCACACGCGCGAGCGGATCGCGCTCGTCTATGCGGTCGAGCAGAGCTACGTGCCGGATGCGCTGTCGACGCTGAACCGCTTCCTGCGCGACCACTACAGCGGCGACATCGGCCAGATCGATCCGCGCCTGTTCGACCTGCTGCACCAGGTGCGCGCCCTCGTCGGCGGCACGCAGCCGTTCGAGGTGATCTCGGGCTATCGCAACCCGTCGACCAACGAGACGCTGCGCACCGGGCGTGGCGGCGGCGTCGCGCGCCACAGCCTCCACATGGAAGGCCGCGCGATCGACGTGCGCCTGCCCGGCGTGCCGCTCGCCGACGTGCGCGACGCAGCGGCATCACTGAAGGCCGGCGGTGTCGGCTACTACGCCGGCCAGTTCGTGCACATCGACACGGGCCGCGTGCGGCGCTGGTGATGCGCGGCAACGGGAGCCGGCACCGGTAGACCATGGCCGATAGAACATTCAGCCGCACAACTCGCCACTTCGTGGCCGAGCTGGACGAGGCCGCGCAGTGGCACATGGCGTGGACCCGCAGGGTGCTGCGCTGCGCGGTGCTGCGCACGCACCCGGGCGACGACGTGCTGTCGAGCGACGCGCACCACTGCTGCCGCTTCGACCATTGGCTGGAGAGCCATCGCGAGCGCCTGGCGCGCATCGATGCCGCCACACTGCGGCGCCTCGACCGCAATCACCGGCAGATGCACGCGGCTGCGCGCAGCATCTGCACCCGCATCCTGAGCGGCGACCCGGGCGACACTGCCGGCCTCGACGACTTCGAACACGCGCAGGCGGGCGTCGTCGCCGCACTGTCCCTGCTGAAGAACACCTACCTTGCGCACAGCGCGCGGCTCGACGCGCTGACGGGCCTTCCTCTGCGTCACGGGCTGGAGGAAGAGTTCGAACGCTGCCACGCGCAGGCGCGGCGGCACGGCGAGTTGCTGGTGGTCGTGATGCTGGACCTGGACCACTTCAAGAACGTCAACGACCTGCACGGGCACGCCGTTGGCGACCTCGCCCTCAGGCATGCCGCGGCGTTGCTGCGGCACCACTGCCGCGCGGGCGAGCCGGTAATCCGCTTCGGCGGAGAGGAGTTCATTGCCTTGGTACAGGCGGCGGATCGCGCCGCTGCGCAGCGCGCCGTGCAGCGCATCCTCCAGGCCCTGCGCGACAACCCGTTGAGCCTGCCGGACGGAACGAGTCTCGAACTGCGCGCCAGCGCCGGCCTGGCCGAGGTCGACGGCGGCGAGTCGATGACGGATGCGATCGCCCGTGCCGATCGCGGGCTCTACGCCGCCAAGTCGGCCGGGCGCGACACCTGGCGCTGGGCCGAGCGACGCACAAGCGCGGCAACGGCCGAAACCTAGTTCCAGCGCCAGACGAGCGCGCGGTGGCACGGCCGCCACCCGGAAGCGAACGAGGCAGCGGACCGCGATCCGGGCACTAGTGCATCAGTACGTAGGTCCCCGGCGCGTTCCCCATCGGCGCGTAGTCGCGATGCGGCCCCGGCGGCGCCACGCGCTCGCCCGACCGCTCGGCCAGCCAGCGCTCCCAGGTCGGCCACCAGGAGCCGTCCTGCGGCTCGTTCCGCGCGAACCACTGGTCGGGGTCCACATAGCGCTCGGTCGGCGCCTTGGTCGCGACACGGAAGTGCCGCGGCGGGCCGTCGGATCCCGGCGGGTTCACGATGCCGACGTTGTGGCCGCCGCTCGTCAGGCAGAACGCAATGTCGGTGTCCGCGTACAGATGCATCATGTACACGGACCGCCACGGTGCGACGTGGTCGCGCTCGGTGCCTACGATGAAGATCGGCGCCCGGATGTCGCTCAGCGCCAGCGCGCGTCCGTCGTAGCGGTAGCGGCCGGACGCCAGGTCGTTGTTCAGGTACAGCTTGCGCAGGTACTCGGTGTGCATCCGGTGCGGCAGCCGTGTCGTGTCGACGTTCCACGCGGTGAGGTCGGTGTGCTTCGGCGCCTCGCCCATCAGGTACTGGCGCACCAGCCGCGACCACAGCAGGTCGTTCGAGTTGAGCAGCGTGAAGGCGCCCGACATCTGCTTGCCGTCGAGGTAGCCCTGCTCCCAGGTCATGTCTTCGAGGTACACGAGCTGGCTGTCGTCGATGAAGATCGCCAGCTCGCCGGCCTCGGTGAAGTCGACCTCGGCCGCGAGCAGCGTCAGCGAGGCGATGCGCTCATCGCCCGCGCCTGCCATGGAAGCCGCGAGCATCGCGAGGAAGGTGCCGCCGAGGCAGTAGCCGACCGCGTGCACCTTCTGGCCGCCGCAGATCGTCGAGACCGCGTCGATCGCCGCGCGGATGCCGAGCCGGAGGTAGTGATCGACGCCGAGTTCGCGGTCGCGCACGTCCGGGTTGCGCCACGACAGCATGAACACCGTGTGGCCCTGCTCGACCAGGTGCCGGACCATCGAGTTGCCCGGTGAGAGGTCGAGGATGTAGTACTTCAGGATCGGCGACGGAACAATCAGCACCGGCTGCGCGTAAACGCTGGTCGTCGCGGGCGAGTACTGGATCAGCTCGATCAGGTCGTTGCGCAACACCACCTTGCCAGGCGTCACCGCGACCTCGTGCCCCGGCCGGAAGCTCGCGCCGTCGGGCGCCGGCTTGCCGGCGAAGGTCGCCAGCGCGTCGCGCCACCAGTCGTGCGCGCCCTGCGCCAGGTTCATGCCCCCCGTTTCCATCGTGCGCGCGATGACTTCGGGATTGGTCGGCAGGAAGTTGGTCGGGCTCAGCACGTCGAGCATCTGCCGCGCGGTGAACGTGACCATCCGCTCGTGATGGCGGCTGACGCCGGCGACGTGGTTCGTCGCGTTCCAGATCCACTGCTGCATCAGCAGGAAGCTCTGTTGGAACAGGTTGAACGGCGGCTGCTGCCACGCCGGATCGACGAAGCGCCGGTCCTGCGGCAACGGATCGATGCACGGCTCGGTCTCGCCGCGCATCGCCTCGAGCGCGTAGAGCGCGTACTTCGCCGCCTTGCGCTGCGCCTTGCTCGCGAGCTCCATCTGCTTGCCGGGCGCGGACGCGAGGTGCCAGTACCAGTCGGCCCAGGCGCTGACCAGCGACGGCCACGCGATGCCGCGACTCGCGCGCGACACGGCAGCGCGGATCGAGCGGTCGTAATTCGCGAGCGGCACCGGTTCGGCGAGGAACTTCTCGGCGGGCGGATCGATGGCCACGCGGCGCGGGGTGCGGAGCGCCGGAACCTGAGGAAATTGGTCGGCTTTGCGCGGGGATTCGACGAGGGCGAGGGGAACGGCGGACATGAGGGACTCCGGAAGGCGGCGGCCACCGCCCGGCGGTCCGTACGGACCGCGCCAGGCGAAGCGCTTTCAGGATGGGTCGCGAACCGCGCCTTGCGTTGATCGCTCTCAACGCCCGGTGCCGCGCCGGCGCGTTTC
>CAYGXL010000236.1:0-3730 GCA_964353935.1 uncultured Burkholderiaceae bacterium
AGTCGTTAGTAGTCCGCAGGATAACTTCCCTGTTGAACGATAAGTAGACGCCTCGACGCCCGGCACGCCGCGCCCACGCTTGACTTGCGGCTCTATACTGTATAAAAATACAGTATCAAGAGCGGCGGCGTCCATGGTCCTCCATTCCCCTCGCAATTCCCCTCCGGGCGCCCCTCCCCCGCCGCTGCGCTCGGCGCGCCTGCTGGACCAGGTGCGCGAGCGCATCCGGTACGGCCACTGCAGCCTGAAGACCGAGAAGAGTTACGTGTACCGGGTGCGGCGGTTCGTCCTCTTTCACGGGCTGCGACATCCGAAGGAGATGGTTTCGCCGCTCGATGCGCCGGGTTGCGAAGAGTTGCGCTCCGCACGTCTGCGGTGAGCGGTTTCCGATGTTGTGGCTGGCCGTCGCATTACCCGCATTGCCCCTGCAACTGGCAGAGCGGGCGATCGAGCCCTGCCACGCCATCGCGATCGTCGAAGGCCCGGCGCAGCGTCCGCTCGTCATCCACTGCAACGACGTCGCGCTCAGCCAGGGAGCGTCGCCGGGAATGAAGCTCGCGGCGGCGCAGGCGCTGGTGCGCGACCTGATCGCCGTCGAACGTCACCCCGAACGCGAGCGCGATGCGCTCGCCGAACTGGCCGCGTGGGCCTACCAGTTCTCGGGCGAGATCGTCGTGCAGCCCGACGGCGTGCTGCTCGAGACCGGCGCCAGCGAGCGCCTGTTCGGCGGGCGTTCGCGGCTCAGCCGCGCGGTGCGCGACGGGTTGCAGGCACTCGGCTATCGCGCGACGTTCGGCTATGCGGTGACGCCGCGCGCTGCACGCGTCGTCGCGCTGGCGCGCGCACGACGGCTGCCCTGCCCGCACCTGTTCGAGGCATCCCGGCTCGAAGGCGCCCTCGCCCCGCTGCCCTTCACGCTGCTCGGATGGGACGAGGCGGCCCTGGACACGCTGCGCGCGCTCGGCCTCGCCACGATCGGCGACCTGCTCGCATTGCCGCGCGCCTCGTTCGCCCGGCGCTTCGGCCGCGAGCGGCTCGACGATCTCGACCGCCTGCTCGCGCGGCGCGCCGATCCGCAGTCGCTCTACACGCCGCCGGAGCGCTTCGCCGCGACGATCGAGCTGCCGGCCGACGTGACCGACACCGCGCAGCTGATGTTCCCGGCGCAGCGGCTGCTCGCGTCGCTCGAGGGCTTCCTGCGCGGGCGCGGCTCCGGCACGACTGAACTGCGCTTCATCGTCACCCACGATCCACGCCGCGCCAGGCCGCAGGCGCCGACCGACATCCGGCTGACGCTCGCCGCGCCCGAGCGCGATGCGAGGCGCCTCGCCGCGCTGCTCAGCGAGCGGCTGGCCCGCGTGGCGCTACCGGAACCCGCGGTGGCGCTCGCGCTCGCCGTCGATCGCCTGCAGCCCTTTGCCGCGCTCAACGGCAGCCTGCTGCCGCAACCCGCCGAGCCCGGCATCGACTGGCTGAAGCTCGCCGAGACGCTGCACGCGCGGCTCGGGTCCGAGCGGGTGTTCCAGTTGCAGGCGGTCGACGACCACCGGCCCGAACGGGCGTGGCGCGCGGTGCCGTTGTCGATCGACAGCCGCAGCGACCGCACAGTCCCGCTGCCGCCGTCGCCGCGCCCGCTGCTCCTGCTGCCCTCGCCGCATCCCTTGCCGGTACGCGACGACCAGCCGCTGTACCGCGACCCGCTGACGCTGGTCACCGGACCGGAACGCATCGAGTGCGGCTGGTGGGACTTCGGCAGCCCGGCGGCGCGGGCCGTGCACCGCGACTACTTCGTCGCGCGCAACGGCCGCGGGCAGTTGCTGTGGGTGTTCCGCGAACTCGCCGCGCCGCGCGGCTGGTTCCTGCACGGCCTGTTCGCATGACCCGCCAGCGCTCAGGCGGCGCTCTCCAGTTCGATGTCCCAGCCCGGAAAGACGAGCACGGAAGGATGGCAGCGCAGCGCACGTGCCAGCACCTTGGCCCGCTCAACCCCGAGGCGCACACGGCCATTCTCGATGGCCGAAATGGTCGCCTGCGCAATGCCGCTGCGCTCGGCAAGCTGGCTCTGCGTCAACTCCTGCAGTTCACGCAGGATGCGCACCGATTCTCCCGGCGAAACATCGACTCGCCGGCGTGCCGGACGGTACGTCTTCATCTAGAGCCTCCGATAGTCGTGGGGAGTGACCGCGACCACTTCGATGACGAGGACCTCGCCGACGACCCGGTAGATCACGCGCCACTGTATGCCCAGCCTGGACGAGCGATGGCCCTTCCATCGACCCGCCAGCGCCTCGTCGTGAAAGCCCTTGATCAGGCGCAGGCCGGGTGGTCCGGAAACGGCGGCGATGTCCTTCCACTTCTCGTAGCGCTCGAGGACCTCGATCGGCGCACCGGCCAGCTGGCGGTCCACCCGGCGGTGTTCCTCGATGCGCCACATGCCAAATTATGTATATATCTTATTTGGCATGTCAAGGATTGCGGCGCAGGGGGTCGAAGGCAAGTGGTCGCGCGGCAGCGCGGCATCCCGTCGTAGCCATGCAGATCCCCTACACCGAGCTGCACTGCGTCAGCAACTTCTCGTTCCTGCGCGGCGCGTCGCATCCCGGGGAACTGGTCGAGCGCGCGCTCGCGCTCGAATACCGCGGGCTCGCGATCACCGACGAGTGCTCATTCGCGGGCTCGGTGCGCGCGCACCTCGAGCTGAGGGAACTGCGCGAGAACGACGAGCTCGCGCGCTCGTTCCGCCTGATCCACGGCACCGAGATCCAGCTGGTCGAAGGCGAAGGCCGCAAGGGAACGCCGGGCGCCAAGCTCGTTCTTCTCGCGCAGACCCGCGCGGGCTACGGCAACCTGAGCCAGCTGGTGACGCTCGCGCGCCGGCAGGCCACCAAGGGCAGCTACCGGCTGTCGGGCGCGGACCTCGAAGCGCACGCCGGCTGGCTGCAGGACGTGCTCGCGCTGCTGGTGCCGCTGCGCACGTGGCGCGAGCCGCTCGACGCGGTGCGCGTGGGACACGAGGCGCGCTGGCTCGCATCGCTCAAGCCCGGCGCGAGCTGGATCGCGTGCGAGCTGACGCGCGACGCGGACGACGCGGCACGGCTCGCCGCGCTGCAGGCGATCGGCGACGCGGCCGGGCTGCCCCTCGTCGCGGCCGGCGACGTCCACATGCACGCGCGCCGCCGCCGCAAGCTCGCCGACGTGCTCACCGCGGTGCGGATGAAGACGCCGCTCGCGCAGTGCGGCCGCGCGCTGGCCCCGAACGCCGAGAGATATCTGCGGCCGCTGTACCGGCTCGCCCGCATCTACCCCACCGAGCTGCTGATGCAGACGCAGGCGATCGCCGAGCGCTGCGCGTTCTCGCTCGACGAACTGCGCTACGAGTATCCGGAGGAGATCGTGCCCGCCGGCGAGACGCCCGCCTCGTGGCTGCGGCGCGTGACCTACGCGGAGGCGCAGACGCGCTACCCGCAGGGCATGCCGGAGAAAGTGAAGTCCATCGTCGAGCACGAGCTCGCGCTGATCGCCGACCTGCACTACGAGCCGTACTTCCTGACCGTCCACGACATCGTCCGCCACGCGCGCTCGCAGGGCATCCTGTGCCAGGGGCGCGGATCGGCGGCCAACTCGGCGGTCTGCTACTGCCTCGGCATCACCGAGGTCGACCCTGCGCGCATGTCGGTGCTGTTCGAGCGCTTCATCAGCAAGGAGCGCAACGAGCCGCCGGACATCGACG
>CAYGXL010000237.1:0-3703 GCA_964353935.1 uncultured Burkholderiaceae bacterium
CCGTGATGATGCTGCGGATCTCCTCGTTGGCGAGCATCTTGTCGATGCGCGCCTTCTCGACGTTCAGGATCTTGCCGCGGATCGGCAGGATGGCCTGGAAGCGGCGGTCGCGGCCCTGCTTGGCGGTGCCTCCGGCCGAGTCGCCCTCCACGATGAAGATCTCGCAGGTGGCGGGGTCATCGAGCGAGCAGTCCGCCAGCTTGCCGGGCAGGGCGCCGCCGTCCAGGATGGTCTTGCGCCGCGCCAGCTCGCGCGCCTTGCGCGCGGCCTCGCGCGCACGCGCCGCCTCGACGATCTTGCCGCAGATGATCTTCGCGTCGGTCGGCCGCTCGAGCAGGTAGGACTCGAGCGCGCGGGCCACCACTTCCTCGACCGCCGGCCGCACTTCGGACGACACCAGCTTGTCCTTGGTCTGCGAGCTGAACTTCGGCTCCGGCACCTTCACGGACAGCACGCAGGTCAGGCCCTCGCGCATGTCGTCGCCACTGGTCTCGACCCGGGCCTTCTTGGCCAGTTCGTTTTCCTCGATGTACTTGTTCAGCACCCGCGTCATCGCCGCGCGCAGGCCGGTGATGTGCGTGCCGCCGTCCTTCTGCGGGATGTTGTTGGTGAAGGCGAGCAGGCTCTCGTTGTAGCCGTCGTTCCACTGCATCGACACCTCGACGCCGACCGGCACTTCGCTGACAGAGTCGCCGCTGGCGTAGAAGATGTTCGGGTGCAGGACGTTCTTGGCCTTGTTGATGTACTGCACGAAGCCCTTGACGCCGCCGGAGAACGCGAAGTCCTCCTCCTTGGCCGTGCGCTGGTCTACCAGCTTGATGCGCACGCCGTTGTTCAGGAACGAGAGCTCGCGCAGGCGCTTCGACAGCACCTCGTAGTGGAAGTCGACGTTGAGGAAGATCTCCTCGTCCGGGAGGAAGTGCACCTCGGTGCCGCGGCGGTCGGTCGCGCCGATCACCTTCATCGGCGACACGGCGACGTCGCCCTCCGGCGACGCCACGGTTTCGATCACGCGGTCCTGCACGGCGCCCTGCCGGAATTCCAGGTAGTGCACCTTGCCGTCGCGCCGGATCGTCAGGCGCAGCCACTTGCTGAGCGCGTTGACGCACGAGACGCCGACTCCATGCAGGCCGCCGGATACCTTGTAGCTGTTCTGGTTGAACTTGCCGCCGGCGTGCAGTTCGGTCAGCGCGATCTCCGCGGCCGAGCGCCTGGGTTCGTGCTTGTCGTCGTACTTGATGCCGGTCGGGATGCCGCGGCCGTTGTCGACCACCGAGATCGAGTTGTCGGTGTGGATCGTGACGATGATGTCGTCGCAGTGGCCGGCCAGCGCCTCGTCGACCGCGTTGTCGACGACCTCGAAGACCATGTGATGCAACCCGGTGCCGTCGTGCGTGTCGCCGATGTACATCCCGGGCCGCTTGCGCACGGCTTCCAGCCCTTCGAGGATCTGGATGCTGCTGGCGCCGTAATCGGCCTGACCGTCGGCTTCCTGGCCGGGATGGGGTTGACTCATCGGCAGATTCGGTACTGCTGACATCAAGTGACGCTCTCTTCGTTTACCTGCATTTGCCTTCAAGACGGGCGCCGGGCCGCCCCAAGCCCGTCTTGCACTCCGGATCGGACGAGGTGCACGTGCGAGGGCAAAGCCCTCGCGTACACCGAGTCCGCCTAAATTCTCATCGGCATCACGACGTACTTGAACCGCTCGGAGTCCGGCATCGTGATGAGCGCGCTGCCCAGCGCATCGCCGAGCGAAAAGCGGATCTGTTCGTTCTTCAGGTTCGCCAGCACGTCGAGCAGGTAGTTGACGTTGAAGCCGATGTCGAGCCCGTCGCCGGCGTAGTCGATCTCGAGCTCGTCCTGCGCGTCTTCCTGGTCGGCGTTGGTCGACGTGATCTTCAGGCTGCCGCTGGCGAGCACCATGCGCACGCCCTTGAACTTGTCGGTCGTCAGGATCGCGGCCCGCTGCAGCGCGTGCTGCAGGTCCTCGCGGCCGATCGCGAACACCTTGGTGTTCGCCGCCGGCAGCACCCGCTGGTAGTCCGGGAACTTGCCCTCGACCAGCTTCGACACCAGTTCGATGTTGTCGAAGCTGAACTTGACCTGGTTGGCGGCCATCTGGACGCGCACGGGGTCGTCGGAGTCCGGCAGCAGGCGCGACAGTTCCAGCACCGTCTTGCGCGGGATGATCGCCTCGATCTTGTTCGACGCATCGTCCTTGGCGACCTCGCACAGCGCCAGCCGGTGGCCGTCGGTGGCGACGGCGCGCACCGTGGTGCCGTCGACCACCAGCAGCATGCCGTTCAGGTAGTAGCGGATGTCCTGCTGCGCCATCGCGAAGTGAACCATCGACAGCAGGTACTTGAAGGTCGACGCCGGCAAGGTGAAGTCGGCGGTGAACTCCGCCTGCGCGACGGTGGGGTACTCCTCCGCGGCCAGCGTCTGCAGGTTGAAGCGGCTCTTGCCGCTGGCGACAGCGAGTTTCCTGTTGGACAGCGACAGCGCCACATCGGCTTCGGGCAACGCACGCAGGATGTCGACGAGCTTGCGCGCGGCCACCGTCGTGGCGGCGGCATCCTTGCCGGCGCCGATGTCGGCGCTGGTCTGGATCTGGATCTCGAGGTCGGTCGCGGTGAACGACACGCGCTCGCCGTCCTTGCGCACGAGGATGTTGGCCAGGATGGGCAACGTCTGTCGCCGCTCGACGATGCCGCTGACGACCTGCAACGGCTTCAGCAACGCATCGCGGGAGGCTTTGACCAGTTGCATTTCTTCTTTCCTCTTCTTCTCTAAGTAATGATTAGTAACTAATAAGGGAAGCTTCGAGTGTGGACAACGGCGACAGTCCCTGCTGCTTCATGCACTTGCCGCGCCCGGAGCCCTGTGCACACCCGTGCACGGACCCTGTGGGCCGGCTGTGGAGCGAAAGGACAACTCGGCGTGCCGGGCCGATCCCACGGCCGGCCATCCACACTCATCCACAGGTCGAGCGAACCTTTCCACAGGGTTGCCGGGTGCCCTTTCAGCCCTTCAGTGTCTGCTCGAGCACGTGCAGCGCGTGGTTCATTTCGGGGTTCTTGTTGCGCTCGCCGCCGATCTTGCGCACGGCGTGCAGCACGGTCGTGTGGTCGCGCCCGCCGAACAGTTCGCCGATCTCAGGCAGGCTCTTCTGCGTAAATTCCTTCGCTAGGTACATCGCCACCTGGCGCGGGAGCGCGATCGCGATCGGGCGCCGCTTGCTGTACATGTCGGCGACCTTGATCTTGTAGTAATCGGCCACGGTCTTCTGGATCAGTTCGACCGTCACCTGGCCGGTGGACGCGGACAGCAGGTCGCGCAGCGCGTCGCGCGCGATGTCGACCGTCACCACGCGTCCGTGGAAGGACGAGTACGCCATCACCTTGCGCAGCGCCCCTTCAAGTTCGCGCACGTTGCTGCGCAGGTTCTTGGCGATGAAGAACGCGACGTCCTCCTTGAGGTCGACGCCCTCGGCTTCCGCCTTGCGCAGCAGGATCGCGACGCGCATCTCGAGTTCCGGCGGCTCGATCGCCACGGTCAGCCCCGAGGCGAAGCGGGAGACCAGGCGGTCTTCCATGTCCTTCAGTTCCTTGGGGTAGGTGTCGCAGGTGATGATGATCTGCTTGCGGCCAACGACGAGCGCCTCGAACGCGTAGAAGAACTCCTCCTGCGTGCGTGCCTT
>CAYGXL010000238.1:0-3695 GCA_964353935.1 uncultured Burkholderiaceae bacterium
GCAATTGCTGCCGCCGAAGCCGAAATTGTTGCTCATCGCGAATCGGATGCGCTCGGTGCGCGGCTGGAGGACCGTATCCAAACCCAGCGTGGAGTCCGGCGACACGAGGGTCGGTGACCCCGGCAACGTCTGATGCTCGAGAGCAAGCATGGTGACGATCGCTTCGACGATGCCTGCGGCGCCCAAGGTGTGTCCGGTCAACCCTTTGGTGGAAGACACTGGAACACCCAGAGGACCAAAGACGTCCCTCAGTGCCGCCGCCTCGGAGCCGTCGTTGGCCGGAGTCCCGGTGCCGTGAGCATTGACATACCCGATCTCGGCTGGCGTAAGGCCCGCGGCTGTGATCGCCTGAACCATGGCCTGGCGGGCCCCAACGCCCTCGGGATGGGGCGTGGACATGTGCCAGGCGTCGCTCGACTCTCCGCCACTTACAAGGTTTATCTTTGAGGGCGCCTTATCGAGCAGCGCGAAGCCAGCAGCTTCGCCGATGGAGATTCCCTTGCGATCGACATCGAAGGGTCGGCAAATGTCTTCCGAGAGAAGTTGCAGCGAGGCGAAACCGTGCAGAGTAGACAAGCACAGACTGTCCGATCCTCCAACGACGGCGGCATCAATCAAGCCTGCGCGAATGAACCGCTGTGCGGCGAGAAACACCTTCGCGCTTGACGAGCACGCCGTTGTAATGGCCGCGACTGGGCCGCGTAGGTGCAGGATTTCAGCCGCAAACCGACACAGCGAGTCAGCGGAGTGAGTGTGGCGATAACTGAACGCTGGCGGCCACTGCCCGCTTGACCGACGTACGCCGTAGGCTACTTCAGTGCTTCGGATCCCGGATGTGCTTGTGCCGATGAAGAGGCCCACGCGGTGCGCTCCGTACCGGCCGATCGCACCGTCGATCGCGCTCCGAAAGCTGGCATCCTGCAGAGCGAGCCAGACCAATCGATGCGCTCGAGAATCCCACTGCTTGAGCGCGTTCGGCAGTCCTGCGTCGGCCCCTGGCACAGTCCCGATCCAGCATGGCAAGTCGCACCACTCCAGTTCATTGCGGTTAAGGCCGGTCGTATTGGTCGCCAGAGCCTTCCAAAGCGCCTGTGCATCGCAGCCGCTCGGATGCACTACGGTTACCGCCGGCACTCCGAGTGCGGGCGAGTGGCGTATGGCGAGCGGGACGGTCACGAGACTGGCCTGCACTCGAGAAGGGTGTGGAACTCGCCGACGTGATCAGTGACCTCGCAGATCTCGAAACCAGCGCGTTCAACCAGGCTGATGAAGACGGTGGAGTCGTACATCTGGCTGTTGCCGTTGGCGACGCAGGCAAAGTAGAGCGAAGTGAGTTGCAGACTGACCGCGGCCGCCTCGAACTGCTGGCGATCCCAGAACAATTCGAGTATCCAGACTCGCGCATCTGGCGGCATAGTCGCCCGCACTCTGCTGAGAATTGCGACGATCTGATTCTCGGAGAAGCAATCCAGGAATTGGCTCAGCCAGATGAGGTCGTATCCACTCGGTAACTCCGTCCCTGGGTCGAGGAGGTCCACGGGATGGAATCGAACGCGATGAAGATGGCCACTGCTCGAGAGCTTCGTACGCGCACGGTCGAGTTGAAGCGGCAAGTCCACGAGACCGATCTCGATCGACTGCAGGCGGTTCAAGCAGAGCTCGGCCCACTTGCCGGTGTTGCACCCGATGTCGAGGAGGCGTGACGGGGGCGTTCGCTCGAGTCTCTCGCAGACCGACTGGAAAGCAAGGTCGGAGTAGAAGTGATCAAAGGCATGCCAGCTCGACCGGGCAGGCTCGGGCAGTACAGAAAGTCCCTCGTACAGCGTTCCCCAGGGACCCAGTTCGTGCAGACCTGCCGGCCGCCCCTCTGCAAGAGATGCATCAAGGTGCGCAGCTGCGCGGTAGCAGACGTCACGGTTGAAGTTGAAGTTCACCCGTGTCATGTCGTCTTCGAGAAGAACGTGGCCCAGCTTGCCAAGGTGGAAGCGACCGTCCTGACGCCAGACGACGCGAAGTCCGAGACCGGCTTCGAGCAAGACGCGCACGGCGTAGACCGAGAGCCCCGTCGCGGCGGCCACTTCATCGATGGATCGTCCGTGCGGCGCGTCGTCGAACGCTGCAAGGACACCGCGGTCGCGCATCACGGTTACGGCCTGGAAGGCTAGTGGCGCAAACGCCAGCCACTGAGCTGCCGAGATCGCCTCGAGCGCGCTGAGTGGATCCCTGTCGAACATTGCGGGCTTCATGGAGGTTGAAGTCGCGTTGTTGTTCGTTCGCCTTGGCGCTCTACGACGCTGATCACCCTTATCTCGCCGCGTCCGCCCTCAAGTTCGACGTGGTCAAGGTAACGGGCAGCGTCGCCGCCTCGCGGATTCAGTCGCAGGCTCCAGTTGGCGTCGTTTCCGCGAGTTTCCATCCTGAAAGTCCGATCCAGGTTCGCGAGGTCCCCGGCGACAACGCGACGCAGGGTGTCAGCGAGAACTGCCAGCCCCGGCGACTGGCTGAACAGTATTTGCCTGGTCGTCGTCCCGTCCGAACCTACCCACTCCACGCGATCCGGCAGCATGCGCCATGTCTCTTTTCGCGGTGTCACTACGCGCTTCTCGAGGACATCCGGTCCGGAGCGCATCGTTCCGGTCGACTGAACCGGGAGAGTCAGCCAGGGCGACTCCCTTGTTTCTACAAAGGACACCGACTCCCGCGGTGAGGCTTGAAGCAGGCGCTCCAACTCGGGAACGGAGAGGGCCATCGACCTACCGCAGAGGACGGCGAGCCCCACGAAGGCCACGACGCGAATCGAGGACGCCGTCATGCGCATTCCTCGTGTTCCCAGTACGGAAAGAAGTTGAACCAGTTCATGGGGTAGCTTCGTGCGTAGCGCTCAAGTATCTGCGCGTACCGCTCGACTGCGGGCAACAGTTGCCTGCCGCGCCCAGCGACGGGCGGCGTAGGGCCGAAGTCAACGAATTCCACGCGATAGCGGTTGCCGCCCTCGTAAAGTCCAAAGCACATGATCATCGGGGCCTGGCTTCGTGCGGCCAGGATGTGTGGGGCCGAAGGCAGCAAAGTCGACTTGCCCAGAAAACTGACCGGTAGCGTGGCGCCGCCATCGACCCGATCTGCAAGCACACCGACTATCTCGCCCGCGGCGAGCGCCTCATGCGCTCGGACATAGCTATCCGGACGACCAACCGGGATGATCTTGAGCGACGTGTCATCGATTCCCGCGATGCGCCGCACTCGCGCGCGCGGATCCACCCGCATCATCACATTGACGGGGCGGCCGTCCATTTGCCGCTGCGCGAGCAGCATGAAGTCGAAGCTGCCGAGGTGCGATCCGAGAAGCAGGCAGCCGCGGCCCGACTTCAAGGCATTCTCGAGTCGGTCAAGCCCTTCGATAGTCACTTGGAAGCGGCCGAAGTCACCGGCGGCCATGTAGACGCGGTCCAGAAGAGTGGCGGCGAAGGAGTAGATGTGAGCGAAAGCGTCTCTCCACCGCGCAGGACGGCCGCGAGCCGCCTCCAGGAACTGCATTGAAGCGCGCCGCGCGGTTGGATCGAACAACACGAAGTAGAGGACGATCGGATAGAGCAGAAGTCGACACAGCGGTCTACCGGCGGTGCGCGCCAACCAGGCGATCAGCCGGATCAGCCAGACGCTGCCCCTTTCGGCTTTGTCGGTCCAGCGCTTCATCG
>CAYGXL010000239.1:0-3691 GCA_964353935.1 uncultured Burkholderiaceae bacterium
CGGCGGGCAGCATGAGCGCGCGCACATCGACGTCGAGCACGCCCTGCCGTCGCAGGATGAAGGGTCGCGCAAACAGCAGGAACGTGACGAAGCTCGACACCGGATTGCCGGGCAGGCCGATGAACGGGACGTCGCGCACGTGCCCGAACGCAAGCGGCTTGCCGGGCTTCATCGCGATCTGCCACATCTCGAGCCGGCCCTCGGCCTCCACCGCCGGCTTCACGTGGTCCTCTTCGCCGACCGACACGCCGCCGGACGTGATGATGAGGTCGGCGCCGACCGAAGCGCTGGCGAACGCCTCGCGCGTGCGCTGGCGATCGTCCGGCACGATGCCGAGGTCGAGCACCTCGCAGCCAAGACTCTCCAGCAGCCCGCGCAGCACGAAGCGGTTGGAGTTGTAGATGCGGCCGGGCGGCAACGGCTCGCCTGGCATCACGAGCTCGTCGCCGGTGAAGAACACCGCCACCCGCATCCGGCGATGAACGGTGAGGTCGCCGACGCCGACCGATGCGGCCAGCCCGAGGTCCTGCGGCCTCAGCCGCGTGCCGGCCGCGAGCACCGTCTGGCCCGCCTCGACGTCCACCCCGGCCCGGCGCACCCACGCGCCTGCCGCCGGCTTCTCATTGATCGTCACCTTGTCGCCGTTCGCAACGCAGGCTTCCTGCATCACGATCGCGTCGGCGCCGGGCGGCACCGGTGCACCGGTGAAGATGCGGGCGGCGGTCCCAGGCTCGAGTGGCGCGCCCACGTGCCCGGCGGCGATCCGCTGGGTCACGCGCAGCGTCGTCGGTGCCGCCGGCACGTCGAGCGAGCGCACCGCGTAGCCGTCCATCTGCGAGTTGTCCATCGGCGGCACCTGCATCGCCGAGACGACATTGGTCGCAAGCACGCGGCCGCACGCCTGCAGCGTCGGAACGGACTCGACGACCGCGAGCGCGTCGGCGCCCGCGAGCACCTGCGATAGCGCCTGTTCGACGGTGAGCATGGGACGGGCCGCCAAGGTCAGCGTGGCGCCGCGAGGGACAGGCGCTGGGTGATGAACGCGGCGATTCTATCGGGGTCGTTCAGGTCGAGGACGGGCAAGGGGCACTCGAGCGCAAAGTCGGCGGCGACTGCGATGACGTTGGGGTCATGCGGGTAGATCGGCGGGTCACCCACCGATGCGCGCCGCACCTCGATCCGGGGAATCCGGCCTTCGCTCTTGAAGCCCTCGACGATCACCAGGTCGCACGGATCGAGTCGCGCGAGCAGCTCCTCGAGCGTGGCGTGGCCTCCAGGCGTCTCCGTGAGCAGCGCCCAGCGCTCGGTCGTCGAGATCAGCACCTGCCCCGCCCCCGCCTCTCGATAGCGATGCGAGTCCTTGCCGGGGCGGTCCATGTCGAACCCGTGATGCGCGTTCTTGATGGCCGACACGGTCAGGCCCTGCGCCCGGAACAGCGGGATCAGCTTCTCGATCAGCGTGGTCTTGCCGCTGTTCGAGTAGCCGATGAAGCCGACCGCCTTGCGCTCGTCAGCACGCATGGCGCGCGATGTAGTCCTTCAGCACGCCCGCATCGGCATCGATCGCTTCGAACCGCTGGGGGCGCGCCTCGATGCCGTCGAAGGCCGGCGGGCGCGGCGGCTGCACCCCGATCGCCTCGACGATCGTCTCGGCGAACTTCACCGGCAGCGCGGTCTCCAGGCAGATCATCGGTACCGAGCGGTCCCGGTTCTGCAGCGCCACTTTCAACCCATCCGCGGTGTGCGGGTCGATGATCAGCCTGTAGCGGTCGTGCACCATCGAGATCGTCCGCAGCCGGTCGGTGTGCGTGCTCGTGCCGGACAGCATGCCGCTCGCCAGGATCACCGGCCAGATGGGCGTCGCACCGAGATGGAACTGCGCCCGTGTGTCGACTTCCCACCACAGTTCGCGCAGCATCGCCGCGTCGCGGCCGATCATGTCGAAGACGTAACGTTCGAAGTTCGACGCCTTCGAGATGTCCATCGACGGGCTGCTGGTCGCGTGGGTCTCGCCGCCGCCGCGCACGCGGTAACGCCCGGTACGGAAGAACTCGTCGAGCACGTCGTTCTCGTTCGTCGCGAGCACCAGCCGGTCGATCGGCAGGCCCATCTGCTTCGCCACCCAGCCGGAGAAGACGTTGCCGAAGTTGCCCGTCGGCACCGCGAACGACACCTTTTCGTCGTTCGATCTCGTGCCCAGCAGGTAGCCGCGGACGTAGTACACGACCTGCGCCACCACGCGGCCCCAGTTGATCGAGTTCACCGTACCGATGTGGTGCTGCTCACGGAACGGCAGGTCGCCTGCCACCGCCTTCACGAGGTCCTGGCAGTCGTCGAACACGCCCTTCACCGCGAGGTTGTGGATATTCGCGTCCTGCAACGAGTACATCTGCGCGCGCTGGAACGCGCTCATGCGTCCCTGCGGCGACAGCATGAAGACCTCGATGCCGCGCCGGCCTCGCATCGCGTGCTCGGCGGCCGAGCCCGTGTCGCCGGAGGTGGCCCCGAGCACGTTCAGCCGCTCGCCGCGACGCTCGAGCACGTGCTCGAAGAGCGCGCCGAGCAGCTGCATCGCCATGTCCTTGAACGCGAGCGTCGGACCGTTCGACAGTTCGAGCAGCCCGAGGCCCGGCTCCAGCCAGCGCAGCGGCGTGATCAGCGCGGTGTCGCTGTCCGGCCGCCCGTTGCCGTACACGGACTGCGTGTAAGTGCGCCGGCACAGATCGAGCAAGGTCTCCTTCGGAATGTCGTCGACGAACTTCGCGATCACTTCGGCGGCGAGGTCGGCATACGTCAGCCCGCGCCAGCGAGCCAGCTCGACGCTGGTGATCGTGGGGTACTGCGCCGGCAGGTACAGGCCGCCGTCGGTCGCGAGCCCCGCGAGCAGCACGTCGCTGAAGCCCAGCGTCGGCGCGCGCCCGCGCGTCGAGACGTACTGCATCACAGCAGCTCTTCCTGCCGCAGGCGGATCACCGGCGCCAGCACCGTCGGCAGCGCCTCGATGCGCCGGATCGCGGCGTTCACGTCGCGCTCCACCGCATCGTGCGTGAGCATGATGATGTCGGTCTGGTTCTCGCCCTCCGACGGCTCGCGCTGGAACAGCGCGTTGATCGAGATCCGGCCGTCGGCGAGGATGCGCGTGATGTCCGCCAGCACGCCGGGCTGGTCGGCCACGCGCATGCGGAAGTAGTACGAAGTGACCGTGTCGTCGATCGTCAGCCATGGGACTTCCGCCATCGACCCGGCCTGGAACGCCAGGTGCGGCACGTGGTTCTCGGGATCCGCGGTCTGCATCCGCGTCACGTCGACGAGGTCCGCGATCACGGCGGAGGCCGTCGGCTCCGCCCCGGCGCCGGGGCCGTAGTACAGCGTCGTTCCGACCGCATCGCCCTTCACGAGCACGGCGTTCATCGCGCCCTCCACGCTCGCGAGCAGCCGCTGCATCGGCACCAGCGTCGGGTGCACACGCAGCTCGATGCCTTTCTGCGTGCGCTTGGTGATGCCGAGCAGCTTGATCCGGTAGCCGAGCTGCTCCGCGTAACGGATGTCGGCGGCGGCGAGCTTCGAGATGCCCTCGGTGTACGCCGCGTCGATGTTGATCGGCACGCCGAACGCGATCGACGACAGGATGGCGAGCTTGTGCGCGGCGTCGATGCCCTCGACGTCGAACGTCGGGTCGGCCTCGGCGTAG
>CAYGXL010000240.1:0-3652 GCA_964353935.1 uncultured Burkholderiaceae bacterium
GGGCTGGCCGGCATGCCGCGCCGCTACGCCGACTACCCGATGCAGTTCGCCGACTGGAACATGGTGTCGACGATCGGCGCGTTCGGTTTCGGCCTGTCGCAGCTGCTGTTCGTGATCGTCGTGATCAAGTCGATCAGGGGCGGACCGAAGGCGGCCGACAACCCTTGGGAAGCGGCCGACGGCGGGCTCGAGTGGACGGTGCCGTCGCCGGCGCCGTTCCACACGTTCGAGACGCCTCCGGTCGTGAAGTGACCTGAGGGCGCATGACCGGAACCGAAGGCCGCCGCCGGCGCAACACGCGCACCGCGCTGATCCTGCTGTCGATCGCGCTGGCGTTCTTCCTCGGAGTGATGGCGAAGTACTGGCTGATTCACGCCTAGATGACGAACCGCCCGGAAACCGAACAGGACAACCGCACCATCCTGCGCAAGCTGGTGGTGGTGGCAGTGATGATGTTCGGCTTCGGCTGGGCGCTCGTGCCGCTGTACCAGAAGATCTGCGAAGTGACCGGCATCAACGTCGTGACGACGCGCGACGCGGATGCCGAGCGCGCCGCGCGCAACACGCAGGTCGACACCAGCCGCAAGGTGATCGTCGAGTTCGACGCCAACTCGCAGGGGCCGTGGCGCTTCCGTCCGCACGTGAACCACGTCGAGGTGCATCCCGGCGAACTGGTGCACGTGGATTACGACCTGGTGAACCTCGAGTCGCGCACGATGGTGGGGCAGGCGATTCCAAGCTACGCGCCGATGCAGTCGGCGTCGCACTTCCAGAAGCTGGAGTGCTTCTGCTTCAAGCAGCAGACGCTGGCGGCCAACGAGACGCGCAGGTTCCCGGTCGTGTTCTTCGTCGATCCGGCACTGCCGAAGGACGTGAAGACCATCACGCTCTCGTACACGTTCTTCGAGGTGGCGGGCGCGGTGAAGGGCCAGGCGGCGGTCAAGGCCGCGCCGCGCAGTTGACGGCGCGGTCGATGGAATGACAGATGAAGGCGAGCGCAGGAACGAAGCGAAGCGCGAAGCGGGTTTCCTCGAAACCGTGCGCGCGGTGCTGTGGTCGTTCTTCGGCGTTCGGAGGAAGTCGGATTACGAAAAGGACGCAGCTCGGCTGAATCCGGTGCATGTGATCATCGCGGGCATCGTCGCAGCGGCGTTGTTCGTGTTCACGCTGATCATGATCGTTCGCGCCGTGACGAGCTGAACGCAGGGACGCAAGGAGAGGGGAGCAGCAATGGCTGATACACACGCGGGTGCCTCGTCGCACTACTTCATCCCGGCGCCGTCGCAGTGGCCGATGGTCGGGAGCATCGCCATGGTCTTCACCATGTTCGGTGCGGCGATGGTCGTGAACCGGAACCCGATCGGCTGGGTCGGCCTGGCCATCGGCCTGGCCACGCTGGTCTACATGATGTTCGGCTGGTTCAGCACGGTCTCGGCCGAGTCCGAGCGCGGCAGCTACAACCGCGACGTCGACGTCTCGTTCCGCTGGGGGATGAGCTGGTTCATCTTCTCGGAAGTGATGTTCTTCGCGTCGTTCTTCGGCGCCCTGTTCTACGTCCGCGTCATCACGGCGCCGATGCTCGGCGACTTCGACCACAGGCTGCTGTGGCCGGACTTCGCAGGAGGCTGGCCGCACGCTGGTCCCGCCGGCGTCGTCGATGCGTTCTCGACGATCGGGCCGTTCTGGCTGCCGACGATCAACACCGCGCTGCTGCTGACGTCGGGCGTCACCCTGACGATCTCGCATCACGCGTTGCGTGCAGACCACCGCAGCAAGGCCGCGCTCTGGCTGGCGATCACCGTGCTGCTCGGCGTGACCTTCCTTGGCGTGCAGATGTACGAATACGCACATGCCTACAGCGCACTGAACCTTCGGCTGAGTTCCGGGATCTTCGGTTCGACCTTCTTCATGCTGACCGGCTTCCACGGATTCCACGTGTTCGTCGGCGCGATCATGCTGTCAGTCGTGCTCGTCCGGTTGCTGAAAGGCCACTTCAAGCCGAACCACCACTTCGCCTTCGAAGCGGCCGCGTGGTACTGGCACTTCGTCGACGTCGTCTGGATCGGCCTCTACATCATCGTGTACTGGCTGTAAGGGCCGCTCCCGGCTAGAAGCAAAAGCGGCGCCTCGGCGCCGCTTTTGCTTGATGACCGGAGTCGCGGAAACGGGATCAGTAGGAACGCGGCTGGATCCAGCCCATCCAATAGCTGAACAGGATGAACAGGAAGAGCGCGACCGAAATGCCGACGCGGACCGTCAGCGCGTTGACGGTGCGGTTCGTGGTCCCCTTGTCGCGGACCAGGTAGAAGAGCGCCGAGCCGAGCGACAGCAGGATGCCGGTGAGGGCGAACAGGATAATGATGCGCATGGATCTGGTCTCGAGGGATGTCCGATTATCCCACCCGGTGCGATGCTGACCCCGAGGGCCGTCGTTGCGCTGCTGGCGGGCATTGCGGGCGTCGTGCTGACGGCGTCCCTCGGCAACTGGCAGACCCGCCGAGGGGACGAGAAGGCCGCGCGGCAGGCGCAGTGGGACGAGGCGCTGGCCCGCGCCCCCTCGCCGATCGCCGGCCTCGATGAGGCCGCCGGTGTCGCCGGGAACCTGCCGCAGCGCGTGGAGATGACGGGAGCGTTCGTGCCCGAAGCAACGGTCTATATCGACAACCGGCTCGTGGACGGCGTTGCGGGATTCCAGGTGGTCACGCCGGTCGCGATTGCCGATGGCATGCCCTGGATTCTCGTGAATCGCGGGTGGGCGGCGCGCAGCATGGCGGACCGCACCCGGCTGCCCTCCGCGCCGATCGCGAACGGTCCGCTGCGCGTCGAGGGCGTCGCCGTCCCGCACGTTCCGCGCGCGCTCGACCTCGGCGAGCGCGGCGGCCCGCTCGGCGGCATCTGGCAGAACCTCGACTTCGAGGCGTACGAGCAGGCCAGCGGCCGCAAGGTCGCGCGCTTCGTGGTGCAGCAGACGAACGACACGGGCGATGGCCTGCGCCGCGCCTGGGCGCGACCGGATGCCGGAGTGGACAAGCACCGCGGCTACGCCTTCCAGTGGTATTCGCTCGCGGCGCTGATCGTCGTGCTCACGCTGTACTTCGGCGGCAAGGCCCTGAGGCGGACATGAGCGATGGCCCAGCGAAGCCGGTGAGCCACTGGCGGCGCAATCGCGTGCTGTACCTCCTGATCGCCGTCACGCTCGCGCCGATCCTTGCGTCGTACTTCGCTTACTACGTGATGCCGCCGTCCGGCCGCGTCAACTACGGGACGCTCGTCGAGCCGCAGCGGGCGGTGCCGTCGATTCCCGCGACCGCCATCGACGGCACGGCCTTCGACCTCCGTTCGCTGAAGGACAAGTGGGTGTTCGTCATGGTCGACGGCGGTGCCTGCGACGAGCACTGCCAGTCGAAGCTCTTCCACATGCGGCAGCAACGCACCATGACGGGCAAGGGGCGCGAGGAGATCGAGCGACTCTGGCTCATCACCGATCGCGAGCCCCTGTCCAACATGCTGATCCGCGAGCACGAGGGCACTCACTTCGTGCGGGTCGACGAGCGCGATCTCCGCGCCTTCCTGGCGCTGCCAGACGCACACGACGCGCACCTGCGCGACCACATCTGGGTGATCGATCCGCTCGGCAACCTGATGCTGCGCT
>CAYGXL010000241.1:0-3645 GCA_964353935.1 uncultured Burkholderiaceae bacterium
GTGGCCCAGCATCAGCGGATTGCCGACGGGGAAGTCCAACACGGTGATCCGCCACAACGTCTTCACCAAGGGGAGCAACAGTTCCACCGGCAGTCTTGCGCGGCCCAACTTGCTGATTGGGGATGTGCCAGCCAGCGGGCCAGGGGCCGACAACGGCTACGAGGTCTACGGCAACTTTTTCTATCAGAACCCGACCGAGGCGCTGTTCCAGGCCGAAGGCAACGTCGCCTTCTACGCCAATCTGATGGTCAGCCACACCGGCTCGGCAGTTAATGTCCGGCCTCACAACGGCAGCGTGCGAGCCGTCCGTGTATTCGGCAACACGGTTGTCGCCGCTGGCAGCGGCATCTCGGTGACTGGCGGCAGTGCGGCGTATACGCAGCAGGTAGTGGGCAATGCGGTGTTCGCCGCTACGCCGATCAGCGCGGTAGGCGCCACGGCCAACATCACGGACCGCTACGCGAATGCTGCCAATTACCTAAACAATCCCACTGGTCCCCTCGGCCAACTCGACCTATTCCCGAGAGCCGGCGCCCTGCGGGGGGCCGCCATCGACAGCACGGGTGTGTCCACCTTCACCGACGCGGCACTTGATTTCAATAGCAAGGTTCGCGATTGGTCGTTGCGTGGAGCCTACTCCGGGGAAGGAGCCAACCCCGGTTGGCTGCCAGGAATCGGGCTCAAGCCCAAGTGATCGTGATCTCTTCCCCGTTTCAGTGCCGCTCTGAGGCAGGGGTTTCCGGTTCCCCTCCTTTGTAGCCGTCAGTTCTTGGCGAGCCAAGCACCGACGGGCGTATTCGGCTGGTGTGGCCATCCGCGCGAACCGTGGGGACGCATCTCCTTGTACGACGTGCGCCACGCTTCAGTCTTCTCGCGTGCATCGCTTTATGACAAGAACCAGTGCTGGTTCAGGCACTCCTGCCGAAGGCGGCCGTTGAAGACGCTCTCTTCTTCAAGCTGCTTCAGCCGCCGCAACGCCGAAGGCCCCAGCCCCGAGTACTTCTTCTTCCGATCGTGGAACGTCTCCTCCGAGATGCCCAACTTGCGGCATATTCCCTCCACCGACGTGCCCAACTCCTGCTGCTTCAGCGAAGGTTCAAACTCTCCCGCGCAACCAGATAGGAGAAGGGCTTCCTCGCGGAAGCCCTTCTCTTGCAGTGCGCGTCAGCGCAAGCGCTACTTGTTCAGGTCGTCATCCTTCCAGTACTTCCGCGCCCCGGCCGCGATACCTACCGCGAGCCCGGTCTTCGTCATCGGATACACCACGATCGGGTCGCTCGTCACCTCGGCGGCTTCGGCCTTGGCGCCCTTGCCGCCCGCCGCTGCCTGGGCGCCCGCCTGCCCGCCGAACTCCCACCCCTTGTCGATGAACTTCGCCAGCGTCGCCTTGTCCTTGAAGATCAGGATCTCGCGGTAGTCCTTGACGCCGAAGTCCAGGCCGCCGGTCGCCTGGCCCATGTTCATGAAGGTGGTCTTCTTCGTGGCGTTGTCATGCACGAGACCACGCCCGCCCGCGCCGCCGACGAAGAACGAGATGCCGAAGCTCGTGAAGCAGCCATACCCCGCCGCCTTCTGGACTTCCGCCTTGGCGGCGGGCTTCGCCTTGAAAAGCGTCGCGAGCGCCTCGTCGCACATCTTCCGCAGCTCGGCCTTCTGCGCGGCCGGATCGGCCGCGAGTGCTGACGCGGAAAGAGCCAGCGACGCCGCCGCGATGATTCCACTCAACATCTTCCGCATGGTGACTCCCTTTCGTTCTGGTTTGCTCCGGGAACAGGCGAGGCCGCACACACTGCTGCCGCCCGCCCGTACATCAACCTTATAGGCCCTTTGGCGCAAGCGACATCGGACCCATGGATGCCCGCGCGAGTGCGTACGTACAGCGTGGGATAGACTGACTTTACGCTCGAACAACTCCTCTTTCGACGCCGCCCGTGCGCTTCTGTTCCCACTGTGGATACCCCATCACCGTTCGCATTCCGGACGGCGACAACCGCACGCGCGCGTGCTGCGACCAGTGCGGCACGATCCACTACGTCAACCCGCGCCCGGTCGTCGGCACGATTCCCGTGTGGGGCGAGCAGGTGCTGCTGTGCCGGCGCGCCATCGAGCCGCGCTACGGCAAGTGGACATTGCCCGCCGGCTTCATGGAGGTCGGCGAGACCACCGGTGACGGCGCGATCCGCGAGACGATCGAGGAAGCGGGCGCCCGCGTCGACCTCGGTCCGCTGTTTTCGATGATCGACGTGCCGCACGTGCACCAGGTGCACATCTTCTTCCGCGCCGACCTGCTCGACACGGCGTTCGCCGCCGGCACCGAGAGCCTCGAAGTGCGGCTGTTCGGCGAGCACGAGATCCCGTGGGAGGAGATCGCGTTCCGCACGGTCGCGGCCACGCTGCGCCACTTCTTCGCCGACCGCCAGCGCGGCGAGTTCGGCCTCCACATCGAAGCCATCGTCGCGGGTGCGCCGCCGCCCGCGGGCCACGGCGTCCGATGATTCCGTGGCTGGCGGCGGGGCAGCCGTTCCCGCCGGTCCGCGCCGCCCTCGCCCACCCCAACGGGCTGCTCGCGGCGAGCCGCGACCTCACGGTCGACCGGCTCATCGACGCGTACCGGCACGGCATCTTTCCCTGGTACTCGGAGGGGGAACCGGTGCTGTGGTGGTCGCCGCACCCGCGCATGGTGCTGTTCACCGACGAGTTCCGGATCTCCCGCACCTTCGGCAAGACCCTGCGGCGCGTGGCGCGCAGCGACCGCATCGAACTGCGCGCGAACTGCGCGTTCGAGGCCGTGATGCGCGCGTGCGCGGAGCCGCGCCACGGGGAAGACGGCACGTGGATCACTCGGGACATCGTCGCGGCATACACGGCGCTGCATCGCCGCGGCCTCGCGGCCTCGATCGAAACGTGGATCGACGGCGAACTGGCGGGCGGGCTGTACGGCGTCTCGCTCGGCCGCATGTTCTACGGCGAGTCGATGTTCGCGCGCGCGCCTGATGCATCGAAGATCGCGCTCGCGACGTTGGTGCATCTCTTGCTGAACGAGAGAGTGCCGGTGATAGACTGCCAGCAGAACACGCGTCACCTCGCCTCCCTCGGGGCGCGCGAGGTCGGACGCGCCGACTTCCTGGCTCACGTGAGGACCGCGGTGGGCGCCGCGCCGATCGACTGGCGCGTCTACATGGACCGACCGCTCAACGCACTGCTGACCGAGACCCGGACCGACTGACGTGGCGAACCTCAAGGAACTGCCCTTTTCGGCGCTGCAGTTCTACGCCACGGCGCCCTACCCGTGCAGTTATCTCGACGACCGCCAGGCGCGGTCGCAGGTCGCGACACCCGCGCACCTGATCAACGCCGACGTCTACAGCGAACTCGTCAAGATGGGATTCCGCCGCAGCGGAATCTTCACGTACCGGCCGTACTGCGACGGCTGCCGCGCGTGCGTGCCGGTGCGGGTGCCCGTCAACGAGTACGAGCCCAACCGCACGCAGCGCCGCTCCTGGCTGCAACATCGCAACCTCGCGTCGCGCGTTGCCTCGCTCGCGTTCGACCACGAACACTACGACCTCTACCTGCGCTACCAGTCCACGCGCCACGCCGGCGGCGGCATGGACAACGACAGCCGCGAGCAGTACTCGCAGTTCC
>CAYGXL010000242.1:0-3625 GCA_964353935.1 uncultured Burkholderiaceae bacterium
CCAGCCGGTACAGCGCGATGTCGAGCGTCTCGGGCGAGGCGTTCGACACCAGTTCCAGCGTGTAGCGCCGCTCGCCGCGCGCCACGCGCTCGATCAGCGCGCGAGCGGTTGGCCGCTGCACGCTGGCCAGCTTCACGCTACGGTTCACGTCGAACATCACGAGCCGGTGCTGCGCGCCATTCAGCCGCGCGTACAGCACGTCGACGGTCGGCGCGGAGCCCACCGTGGAGTCGACGACCGACTGCCAGGTGACCACCGGCGGCATCGAGGCGATGCGGCCGTCGGCCGCGGCCGCCGCGAGCGCGGCCTGCATCGCGTTGGTCGCCCGGTTCACCTGCCTTGATGCATTCACCGGAAACGAGTTGAACTTGTACGGGTCGTACTCGGCGATCACTTCCTGCCAGCGCACCTTTTCGAGCACGGGCACGGGAATGATCGAGAAGAAGTCGATCACGTTCGCGAGCGCCGCGGCGGGCGTCAGCTGGATCGCCGGCGAGAGCAGCAGCACGCGCGTCGGACGCCGTGCCGAATCGTCCTCAAGCGTTCGCAGCGTGTGGTGGAGCGCCAGCGAGGCGCCGGTCGAGTAGCCGCCGACGTAGTACGGCGCGCCCGGTGGCGTGCGCGCCGCGACGTCGCGCGCGGCGAGCGCGACGGCCGCCTGCCAGTCGCGCGCGTGCACTTCGGTCATCATCGACGGCAGCGTGCCGTGGCCGGGCAGGCGGAGCACGGTGACCTCGAAGCCGCCGCGGTACAGCACTTCGGCGACGGCGCGCACCGAGTACGGCGAGTCGGTGAGCCCGTGCACGAGCAGCGCGCCGCCGACCGGCGCCGCCGGCGTCAGCCGGAACGAGCGGTTGTACGGAGCGCCGTCGGCCAGCCTCCGCATGCTGCCGTCGGCGTTGAAGCGGCTGTGGTCGAACGCTTCGCCACGGTCGCGCCACGTCGCCGAGACAGCCTGGGCCTCGTCGAACAGTTCCTTCTCGAGGTCCAGATATCCGGCGAAGTCCATCCGCGCGTGCCTGAGCGCGTCGAACTCCTTCGTCAGCCGCGTGGTGTGCCACGGCTGCAGGTCGGGCAGGGCGTTGACGGCGTACAGCGTGAAGCCGAGTGCGAGGAGCAGGCAGCCGGCGATGAACAGCGCCGCCGCGCGCATCGCCCACACGACGGCATGGCGCGAAGCGGTCGTGGTGAAGTCGAGGACGCGGCGCATGGGGCGGAACGATAGCTGGAAAGAGAAACGGCGCCTGTGGCGCCGTTCTCCTGGTTTCTTCGGCGAGGCATCGAGGGCCGCCATCGGAGGCCCTCGCTTCACCTGTTCGTCTTCAAGCCGGCGCAGTCATTTCCACTCAGCGGTTGGCGTTGTTGATGTGCCAGAACTGCCGTTGACGGACGGGCGATACCGCCGGCTTGGGCTGCTGCTGGTAGAGCAGCGCTTCGTGGCCGCCTTCGCCGTCTTCATCGTGTCCGCCCTCAGCGACCTGGCGGACGCTCCGGGATCCACTATGTCTGGACCTGGGGCCGCCGCGCCCTGAGGTCCAGGCGCGGAGCGGATGCGGCAGGGAACAGTTGAACCTGACGTCCCGCGTGCCGCTCGACGCCAATGCCTATGCGCTGATGGTCGGCTGCTGCCTGCTGTGGGGCCTGCAGCAGGTCGCCGTGCTGGTGGCCGCCGGCAGCGCGCTCGTCAACGCACCGCGACCGAAGGCGTGAGCCGCTCAGCGTCGCGGGGGTTCGGAGGGCGGCGCTCCTCCTCGCCCGCGCCCTGTCCCGACGGCCGACTTCGCGCCACGAGCGCGGCTCAACGCGACAACTCACGCCACCCGATGCGACGGGCGGACGTCGCGCCGCTGCCGACCTCCAGGCCGCGGGTTTCCTTCACGCCGGAAGCGCCGGTCGAGATGATCTTCAGCAGGCCCGACGGGAGACGGACAATCGCGTTGCCCACGGTCAGCGTCCCGCTGCGGGCAAGGGCGGCCTCGGTCGCCGTAGTGATCTTCTGTCCGTCGCGGTAGTTGAGCTGGTAGATCCAGCTGTCACCACCCGCCGTGCAGGCGTTTGTGTTCGGGACGTTGGTCGTGACGACCAGGGTGCCGAGCGTCAGGTTCAGGTCGATGTTGACGCGCTCCCCGGTCGACGGGAAGTCGACGTACCACCCCGACTCCGATGCCCAGTTCACGGAGCCACCGGTGACCGCGCGCCGAGTGGCATTGATCGTCGAGACGGTCTTGGGAACGAAACTGCCGACCGTTCGGGGGTTGCCCCAGGCAGTGCCGTTGTCCTTGATGGCGTAGAGACTGCCCGCGTAAGACCAGTTCCCCGGCGGCGACAGCGTGGCCGGATCCTGCAGGTCGGAGACGCCGAGATAGCGCCCGGTGCCGAAGTAGACCACGCGATGGCTGTCCACCTGACCCAGCTCCGGTCGAACCGTGATCGGCTGCGCCGTGCCCGCCGAGTCCTTGAGCGTCGCGAGGCGCAGCACTCCGGGCAATGTCGTTCCGAGATCGAAACGCCAAACGTTGCCGAGCAGATCGCCGCCGTACACGTACTGCGTGGTGTTGTCGGTGTCCGGGTTCCTGGCAAAGGCAGAGATCTTCGCAAGGCCGGACGCCTCCGTGGTCGAGCCGACGCCCGTCGCCACCTTGTTGAGCACCGCGCCGGTGCTCGCATCCAGCACGTAGAGGTAGCCGCGGCCGTCACCGGGCGAGACGTTGTTGTAGCCGGACGTCAGCAGCACCACCCAGCGGCCGTCGCTCGCGCGCTTGGTCACGACGGGATTGCCGAACGACAGGCCGATGTCCGCGTCGCTGTTCGAGCACAGCGACGCGTCGCTGCAGATTTCCCACAAGAAGCGCGGACTGTCGGGATCGGTGATGTCCAGGGCGTAGTAACCGCGGCCGCCGGCATTCAGCCCGCCGATGAGAATCGTGCGCCACTGGCTGGACATGACGACATCGGCGACAGTCGGCGACCCGTCGACGAAATATTCGTGCGAGGTCGCGTACGCCGCTTCCGCGAGCCGATGGAGCTTGGGAAGGACCGTGCGCGGGACGAAGGCCCACGATTCGGCGCCGGTCGTGGCGTCGAACGCGTGCAGCATGCCGTCGTTGCCCCCGATGTAGACGACGGAGCGCCGAGAGGCAAGCGACGTCTTGAAGTCGAAGTACGACGGGCTGACCGGGTCGCCGTAGCTGCGGCGCGGCTCGCGCACATAGGCCGGGCGCGAGCCGACCACGTCGCCGAGGACGTATTCGCGCTCCCGGTACAGCAGTTCGTGCTGGCGCTGGCCGCGCAGGAAGTTCAGGAGGTTCTGGCCGCTGTCCACGGTGGAACGTTCGGCTGCGGTCAGGCTCGCGCACTGCGACAGTTGCGCGCACTTGTTGTCGAAGTAGGCCTTCGTCGTGCTGTCGAGGCTGTTCCACGCGAAGGGCGTCAGCGTGCCGCCCACCTGCGTGTGGATGATCCGGGCGTCGCTCGCCGGCGCCACGCGCCCGTTGAGCAGCGTGCGCGCGGACCACTGCTCGGCGGTCGACACGATGCCGGTCGTCGGGTCGACGCGCTGTGCCGTCAGTTCGCCGTCCCAGCGGGTGGTCCGGTAGGTCGAGCTGAAGATCGCGTTGTCGGTGGT
>CAYGXL010000243.1:0-3621 GCA_964353935.1 uncultured Burkholderiaceae bacterium
GGCTCGCTGCAAATCCTCAACCCGCCCGGGTTCGCGGGGCAGGAATTCCTGGCGATCAGTGAACTGCGTGCGCGGATCGACCTGTTCGAGGCGCTGCGCGGCCGGTTGCGGTCGAGCAGCATCGAGGCCCGCGATGTCGGCCTGTGGCTCGAGCGAGGCGCCGACGGGCGCGGCAACTGGATGGGGGCGCCGCAGCGCGATGCCCCGGCGCCGCAGCCCGGGATCGACCTGGCTCGCGTCGTGCTGCACGGGCTGGACATCCATTACCACGACGCGCGCTCGGCAACGCGACGCTTCGTCAGGCTGGACGAGTTGACCGGCGGCGCCGGACGCGATCAGCCCCTGCGCCTGGCCGCGCGCGGCCGGGTGGAGCCACACCACGCCTATTCGCTGAGCATCGAGGGTGGGCCGCTGCGGCTGCTTCAGGACGACGCCGAGGCCTGGCCGTTCACCCTCGACGTCAAGACGCGCGGCGCACGGTTGCATGCCCGTGGCGCGCTCGACGCAGGCCAGCGCACGGCACGCTTCCAGGTCGAAGCCGATGCCGACGATCCGGCGCCGATCGAGCGGCTCGTGGGCTCGGCGTTGCCGCAGTTCGGCAACGCGGCCGTGCACGGCACGGTCAGCATTGAACCGGATTCCGTGCGCGTCAGCGACCTGCACGCCTGGCTGGGCGGATCCGCGTTTTCCGGGCAGCTCGCGCTCGCTTTCGGTGGCGCACGGCCGCGCCTGACCGGTGCCCTGAGCGCCGCCGCGCTCGACCTGCGCCCGTTCCTGGCGGCGCAGCCGCCGGCCCACGGCCAGGGGCTCGAAAGTGACGCACCGGTTCGGCAAGCGCTGCCCTTGCGCGATCTCGCTGCGCTCGACGTCGAGGTCGACCTCAAGGTCGAGCGGTGGCTCGGGCTGGGCGTCGACATTCGCGACGCGAATTTTGCGTGGCGCTCCGACACGCGGGGCCTGCGCGTCCCGATGAGCGCGACCATCGCCGGCGTGCCGTTCGCCGGCGGTCTGCAGCTCGACACGTCGGCGCCGGTGCCGACGCTTGCACTTCAGCTCGACGCGAACAACGCCGCGCTCGGCGACCTGGCGCAGGGCCTGGGCCTTGCGGGCGGCGTCGAAGGCACGATCGGGCGCCTCGGCCTGCGCATGGATGGCCGCGGCGAAACGCTGGCTTCGCTGGCGCGCGACCTCGAGTTTTCGCTGGCGCTGGCGGCTGCGAAGTTGAGTCTTGGCGACGCCGCGGGCACAGGTCGCATCGACGTCTCGCTCGACACGCTGGACCTGGCGGCGCGTCGCGGCGAGCGCCTGCGCGGCCACGCGAACGGCACGCTGCTGGGTCAGCGCGCCAGGCTGAGGTTCCGCGGCGGCACGGTGCCCGACATGCTGCGCGAGCGCGTGCTGCCGCTCGAACTGGACCTGGCGCTGGCGCAGGCCAGGCTGAAAGTCGAAGGCACCCTCGCCCTGGCGGAGTCGACGCGCGACACGGCATTGCGCTTCGACTTCCAGGCCGAGCGCGCCGGCGATCTGGCGCGCTGGCTGGGCGTTGCGCCGCAGGCGAGCCTGCCTGTGGCCCTGCGCGGCCAGGTGCGCCTGTCGGACGAGGCCTGGATGCTGGACAGGACGACGCTCGAACTCGGCCGCAGCCAGCTGACGATCGATGCCCGGAGCACGCTCATCGAGGGCCGCTCCGGCATCGTGGCGTCTGTGCGCAGCCCGCTGATCGATGCGCAGGAGCTGTCGACGCTGCGTGCCGGGACCGCCGACAGCCGCGCCGGCGCACGCAGCAACGCACCGGTCCTTCCCGCCGCCATCGAGCTCACCGACGCCGACATCGATTTCAAGCTGCAACGGCTGCGGCTCGGCCGCACCGATCTCGAGGACCTCGCGTTCGTCGCCAGCACCCGCGACGGGCGCTTGCTGCCCTTGTCGGTCACGGGCAAGGTCGCCGGTGCGCCGTTCACGGCAAGCGTCGAGCTGGATCTGCAGCCCCAGCCGCCCACGGCGAACCTCGATCTGTCCGCCGGCGCCATCGACATCGGCGCGCTGCTGCGCGGGCTGGGCGTCGCCGAGGACATCGATGGACGCGCGCAGTCCTTTCGGCTCAACGTGCGGGGGCGCGGCAGCAGCCTCGCCGAGTGGGTCGGGCACTCGGCCGTCGACGCGCGGGTGTACGGCGGCAGCCTCACCGTGCTCGGCGCGGCGCAGCGCGCGGTCGCCGAGATCCGGGTCGACGAGGCGCGCATCGGCGCGATGGCGGGCGAGCCGGTGCGGGCCCGGCTCGTCGGCGAGATCGACCAGACCCCGGTCAGGATCGAAGTCACGAGCGGCACGCTCGCCGACTTCGCGAACGATTCCAGCCGCGTGCCGTTCGCCCTCGCGGCACGGGCCGCGGGAGCGCAGCTGACGCTCGACGGTGAGGTGACATTGCCCCTCGGCAGCGGCGGGCAGCTGAGCTTCGAGATGCGTGGCGAGCGGCTCGATTCGCTCAGCGGCCTGGCGCGGGTCGAACTGCCCGCGTGGGGCCCGTGGTCCTTCAGCGGTCCGATCCGCATGACGCCCGCGGGCTACGAGCTGCAGGGACTGAACGTCAGCGTGGGACGCAGCCGGCTCAGCGGAACCGGCAAGCTCGACCTCAGCGGGCCGCGTCCCTATCTGGATGTGCAGGTGGCCGCACCCAGCATTCAACTCGACGACTTCCCGATGCCGGAGCGGCTGACCGAGTCGCCCGCGCCGTCCGGCGATGTCCGCGTTGTGCGTGGGGCCGTGACACGGATGGCCGGGCGCACCGACAAACTGCTGAGCGCAGCCTTCCTGCGCCGGCTCGATGCGACCATCGACGTGAAAGCGAAGGAAGTGCTTTCCGGAAACGACCGCCTTGCGGACGGCGCGCTGCGTGTGAAGCTCGAGAGCGGGCGCCTGAACCTCGACCCCGTCGTGGTCAACCTTCCCGGGGGGACGGTACGGCTGTCGATCGCGTACGACCTGAAGGAAACCGAGATCGAGTTCGCGGCTGCCGCTTACATCGAGCGTTTCGACTACGGCATCATTGCCCGCCGCCTGCGCCGCGCGGACGACGTGCGCGGCCTGTTCAGCATCAACGTGGAGCTGGCGGGCACGGCACCGTCGCTGGACACGCTTTTGCGCAACGCCAGCGGAACGGTGGACATCGCCGTCTGGCCGACCGAGCTGCGCAGCGGCGTCTTCAACCTCTGGTCGGCGAACCTCGTGCTGCAGCTGCTGCCGCTGGTCGATCCGCGCGCGCGGCCAGAGGTGAACTGCATCGTCGGCCGCTTCGACCTCGAGCGCGGCGACTTGAACGATGACATGATCCTGATCGACACGACCGCGGTGCGCATTCGCGGCGTGGGGCACGCGAACCTGGCGACCGAGGAACTCAGGTTCGTCTTTCGCCCGCGCGCCAAGGGCTTCGCCCTGTTTCGCCTGCAGACCCCCTTGCGGGTGACCGGCACGCTGGACGACCAGCGCTTCGGCTTCGAGCGCAGCGACGTGGCGGAATCGGTGCTGCGGCTGATCGCTTCGCCGATCCTCCTCCCGATCGAGTGGCTCACGCAGGGCCCGCTGCCGCGCGACGGCGCCGATGTGTGCACGGACCCGCTGCGG
>CAYGXL010000244.1:0-3616 GCA_964353935.1 uncultured Burkholderiaceae bacterium
TAGGGGTTCAAACACTTCATCGAGCGATTGGGAAGAGGAAATCTGGGAGGGGGAAGAAGGTTGTCTTCGCTCTGTTGGTGATCGCCTTGGCTTCAGCCCTGGTTTACAACGGACGGTATGTGGTCGCTCAGTTCAGAGAAGTGGATCCTTTCGGGTACATTGCCGGTGCGGTCAGCCGGGAGGAGTATCTGGACAGCCATCGGCCTGAGTATGGGGCGATGCGCTTCATTAACAATCACGTGCCCCAGGATGCGAAGGTGATGTTGATCTTCCTGGGGAGCAGGGGGTATTACTGTGAGCGGGACTATGTCTACGGAGACGATGCGCTTGGCTCGGTTTTCCAGGGTTCCGACAGTGGGGAAGAGATGCACTCTAAACTAAGAGGCATGGGCATTACGCACCTGCTCATCTACGACCCCCTATTCGTGCGATGGGTCAGCGGTAATTGGAAGGAAAAGGCGGAGACAAGTCTGAAACCGTTTTTTATAAATTATGCTAAACTTATTTATTCTAAGAATGGATTTAGCGTTTTTGCCTTGGAAAATGTTTCTTCTTGAATCCTGAGCCGCAATCATATAAAATGATTTTCAAAAAGGTCACGTTAGCCTGTTCCAGGCCTCAACAGAGCTGAATCTCCTTTTATGGCCGGGTTTCAGGCAGCTCCTAATACATTCTTCTTGATACCGGGGAACCTATGTACTTGGAAAAAAGTGTTGCCGTGGTCATCCCGGCTTACAACGAAGAGAATCTGATCGGGCAGACCATTGAGACCATCCCGGGTTTTGCGGATAAAATTATTGTGGTCAATGATGCAAGCAAGGATCAAACATCGGCAATCGTGCAGGAGATTGCAAAAAAAGATGGAAGGGTCATTCTGATTGATCATGAGAGGAATCAGGGCGTGGGTGGGGCTATTGTCACAGGTTACAAAAAGGCCCTGGAACTGAAACCCGATGTCACTGTGGTCATGGCGGGCGACGGGCAGATGGATCCCAAAGATTTTCCCAACATCGTTGAACCTGTTGCAAGAGGAGAGGTCGATTACACCAAGGGGAACAGGTTGTTCCAGGGAGACGCGTGGAAAATGATTCCTCACCATCGTTATCTGGGGAATTCCTTCCTTTCCCTCATGACCAAGTTCGCCTCAGGATACTGGCACATTGCGGATTCACAGACAGGATACACGGGAATTTCCCTGATGGCCCTCAAGAAGCTGGACCTAGATGGGATCTACAAGAGCTACGGGATGCCCAATGACATGCTCATCAAACTCAACCAGTTTGATTTTCGTGTCAGGGACGTTCATATCAGGCCCGTGTACAACATAGGGGAAAAGTCCAAAATGAAAGTTTTCAAAGTCATCCCCAGAATTTCCTGGCTTTTGTTCAAGGGGTTTTGGAGAAGACTCTTCTTCAAGTATGTGATCAAAGATTTTCACCCCCTCGTCTTTTTTTACGCCCTCTCGTTCTTGCTGCTCACCGTGAGCCTTCCGCTCACGGTCAGACTCTTCTATATCTGGGCCGTTTACGGCGCCATTCCACGGATCAATGCCATGGCCTTGGTCTTCACTCTGGTGAGCGGACTGCAGAGCCTTTTCTTCGGTATGTGGTTCGATATGGAGTACAACAAGGATCTCAAATAACCCTCGATCTCTTTGGACAAAGATTGAGAATTCTGGTCGTCACATCCTCCTTCCCGCGTTTTCCAGGAGATTCCTCCGGGGTATTTATTCTCAGCCTCTGCAAGGAATTGCTAAAGCTCGGAATCGATATCGAGGTCCTGGCCCCGCACGATGACGGCTGCAAGCGCCATGAAAACTGGGGTGGAATCCAGGTCTCTCGCTTCCCTTATTTCTATCCCTTGAGATTTCAAAGACTCTGTTACGGCGCAGGGATATTGAAAAACATGAAGGAAAGCCCCATGGCTCTCATGCAGTTGCCCTCTTTCGTCCTCGCTGAGCTCTCCTACGCTTTCCGGATTGCCCAAAAAAGAAAGTTTGATTTGGTCCATGCCCACTGGTCCATTCCACAGGGGTTCACAGGCATTTTCCTGAGAAAACTCTTCGGGATTCCCTGTGTGACCTCCCTTCATGGTTCAGATATATACGGGTTAAGAGCCCCTTTGCTCAGGAGTTTGAACGGGAGAGTGATCCTCGGGTGTAACGCGTGCACGGCGAACAGTCAGGCGACGGCAAGGACAGCGCGGAGAATTTCAGGAAGGGAGGGCATCCAAATCCTTCCCATGGGAGTGGACATAGATTTCTTCAGAGAAAAGGTCTGCCCGGAGCCCCTTCCCCATGGTCTGGGAAAAGAAGACAAGATCATTCTTTACGCGGGCCGCCTGATTGAATTGAAGGGGGTTGATTATCTGATCAAATCTCTTCCGGAAGTTCTTCAAAAACAAGGGGAGGCAAAACTCGTCATCGTGGGTTCGGGACCCTGTAGAAATGATCTCGTGAGCTTATCGGAGAGACTCAATCTCCAGGACAAAGTGATATTTCTGGATGCCGTTTCCCAGGAGGAACTGGCGCGGTATTACTCTGTGGCCCGTGTTTTTGTACTCCCATCGATTGTCAGCGATGAAGGGGAGACAGAGGGATTGGGGCTGGTCCTTCTGGAGGCCATGGCAAGCGGAGTCCCGGTGATTGGAACCGGTGTAGGCGGTATCTCGGACATTATCAAGGATGGAGAGACAGGTCTGCTTGCCCTTCAGAAAAACCCTCATGACTTGGCAGAGAAGATTCTCAAACTCTTGGCTGATGAAACTCTGAGAAAAAGAGTCACCCAGAAGGGTTTTGACTTTGTGAAGCAAGAGTTTTCATGGGGCATCGTGGCGAGGAAGTTCATGAAGATCTATGAGGATGTGCTTCTGTGCGCTAGACCGTCTTTTCCCTTGCCCTAGAAGATTCAATCCGATAGGAGAGCCTGCTCAAAGGCAAGTGAAGATTGCTCCCACGTGTTTTGCTCCCCATAATCGCACCGGTTCACTGTCAGAAGAGATTCTACCTTTCGGGCAAGATCCGCGTCATCTCCTGCGTCGGCTATCAAAGAGCTTCTATCTCCGAGAATCCACCGGACAGGCGGCGTGTTCGTGGCGACCAAAGGGATGTGGCATCTCATGGCTTCGTAAAGTTTGACAGGGTAGCTGAACCTTCCGAAATCAGAGAGCTGATTCAACACGAGGAGAATGTCCAGGCTGTTGAGTACGAGGGGCATTTTTTCATCTGGCAAATATCCGAGCCATCGCGCGCCCGAAGGAATGGACAATCCCCTTTGTCTACGACCGGTGAGAACCAGTTCAAGCAGGGGATGGTCGGTCTTCAGTCTTTCATAGGCCCGAAACAGCGTCTCCACCCCTCTGCTGGAATGGACGGTGCCGCTGTAACCGATGATTTTCCTGTCCCTCGGAAGGCCGAGTTTTCTGCGGCATTCCGCTCTTTCCAGGGCTTTGAAATGGGGATCCGCTGCCATGGGAATGGTCCAGGCTTTCTTGTCCTGTCTGAACGAGGCCATGAATTCGGCCAGATGGGGGCCTGCTGCGGTCAGCAGGGTGGCTTGGGCGAGGGCTTTCCTCCAGAGGTGGTGTAAAGGCTTCAGCCAGGGGATGTAGCTTTCAT
>CAYGXL010000245.1:0-3561 GCA_964353935.1 uncultured Burkholderiaceae bacterium
TAGGGCTTTTCACGGGTCCGCTCACGCCGAGCGCCCCGAGCACGGCGCGCACCAGGGCGGTCTTGCCCGCGCCGAGGTCGCCGCTGAGGTTGAGTTGCAGCCCATGCGCGCGCACGTCGTCGAGATGGCGCTGGATCGCATGGCCGAGCGCGCGCCCGAACGCCGCGGTGGCCTCGGCGTCCGGCAGCGTGAGTGAAACGACAGGGACCGCGGGCGATGCCACCTAGAATCGTTCGACATGAGAAGCGTTGATTCCACCGAGGATACAAGCGCCGCGGCGCGTGACTGGGCGGCGCTGGCGGAGCGAATCCGCGCGTGGGGCACCGAGCTCGGCTTCGCACGCGTCGGCATCGCGGACCTCGACGTCGCGAACGCCGCAGACCGGTTGGACACCTGGCTCGCGGACGGGCGCCATGGCGCGATGGAGTACATGCAGCGGCACGCCGCCATCCGGCGCGACGCGACGCGGCTGCTGCCCGGCGCGCGGCGGGCCATCGTGGCGCGGATGGACTACGTCCCGCGCGACGCGCCGCCCGACTGGCTCGAGCGCGAGCGCGCGCGAGTGACCGCTCCCGGCGAGGCGATCGTCTCGATCTACGCGCGCGGCCGCGACTATCACAAGGTCCTGCGCCAGCGGCTGCAGGCGCTGGCGTCGCGCATCGAAGGCGAGGTCGGTGCGTTCGGCTACCGCGTCGCGACCGACTCGGCGCCGGTGATGGAAGTCGAGCTCGCGCGCAAGGCCGGGCTGGGCTGGCGCGGCAAGCACACGCTGCTGCTCTCGGAGGACGCGGGCTCGACCTTCTTCCTCGGCGAGATCCTCACCGACCTGCCGCTGCCGGTCGATGCGCCGGTGACCGAGCGCTGCGGAACGTGCGCGCGCTGCATCGACGTGTGCCCGACGCAGGCGATCACCGCGCCGTACCAGCTCGACGCGCGCCGCTGCATCTCGTACCTGACGATCGAGCTGCCGGGATCGATTCCCGAGGAACTGCGGCCGCTGATCGGCAACCGTGTGTACGGCTGCGACGACTGCCAGCTCGCGTGCCCGTGGAACAAGTTCGCGCGCGCGGCGAGCCTGCCGGACTTCGACGTGAGGCACGGGCTCGATCGCGCGACGCTGGTGGAACTGTTCGCGTGGACCGAGGCGGAGTTCGACGAGCGCCACGCGGGCTCGGCGATCCGGCGCATCGGTTACGCGCGCTGGCTGCGGAACATCGCCGTGGGGCTCGGCAATGCGCGCTCGTCGAAGGAGCTCGTCGCCGCGCTGCGGGCCCGCGCGGACCATCCGGATCCGGTCGTGCGCGAGCACGTCGCCTGGGCGCTCGCGCGCCACGCCGCGCGCTAGAGCCTGTTGGCGCCTGGCGCATGCGCGCGCCGGGCGTTCACAGGCCCTATAGGCGCGCGAACGTCACCCACAGCGGCAGCGTGACCATCGCCGCCAGCGTCTGGATCGTGATCAGCGCCGCGACCGGCGCGGCGAGCCCGCCCATGCGCACCGCGAGGATGTACGCGCTCGACGCGGTCGGCAGGGCGGCGAACAGCACGACCACCTGCGCCTCCACCCCGCGCAGGCCAAGCGCCAACACGACGATGACGGCGACGGCCGGCGTGGCGACGAGCTTCACGAAGGTGAACCACGACAGCGAACGCGGATCGTCCTTCACCGTCATGAAAGAGAGGCCGGCGCCGATGCACAGCAGTCCGAGCGCGAGGCTGGCCGAGCCCAGGCGCGCCAGGAAGCTCGACGCGAAGCCCGGCAGTTCCAGCCCGGCAAGCTGCGCCGCCAGTCCGGCGACCGTCGACACGATCAGCGGGTTGGTGACGAGTTCGCGCCCGAGGTTCGACTTCGCGTGCCGCGCGAGCGTGGTCACGGCGATCAGGTTCGCGAGCGGAATGCACACCGCGAGGATCAGCGCCAGCAGCGCGACGCCGCGCGCTCCGAACAGCGACTGCGCGAGCGCGAGCCCGACGTACGAGTTGTAGCGGTACGCGGTCTGCGCGCAGCTCGCGAACAGCGCCGGTGCGGTCCCGAACAGGGGACGCGCGAGGAACCCCATCGCGGCCGCGGACAGCAGCGTGACGACGCCGGCGCCGAGCAGCAGCGCGTCGGTCGCGAGCGAGAACTTCGCGCTGAAGATCGAGTTGAACAGCAGCGCCGGGAACAGCACGTAGTAGACGAGCCGCTCGGCGCCGTCCCAGAACCCGCGCTGGAACGCGAACCGCCGCGCGAGCACGGCCCCGAGCAGGATCGTCCCGAAGTCGGGCAGCATCAGCAGGGCGTTGGAGAGCATGGCGGGCCGCGGCTTGGAACGCCGGAGTGTAGAGGCGGGTGATCGGCCCCGAGCCGTCGCCTCGCCTCAAATTGCCCGAGAGGAGGCGAGCCCTTATAATTCGGCGCCTTTGCTGCTGTAGCTCAGTTGGTAGAGCAACTGATTCGTAATCAGTAGGTCGGACGTTCGAGTCGTCTCAGCAGCACCAAGAACCAAGGCGTGGCGCTGTTCCCGTCCCGGATTTGCAGTTGATTCGGAGACGGATCGATCAGTTGGTCCGTGAAGGACCAACCGATCTCGAATCTGTCGTCCGTCCGCCGCCGGCCCATAGCCGGACCTGGTCGGTGCAGTCCACTCGACCCGAAACCGAGCCACTCAGCCGGTGTTTCTCGCCCGCCGCGGCGCTCGCCCGCGTGACGCTCACTTGCCCTTGAATTGCGGCTCGCGCTTCTCCTTGAACGCGCGGATGCCCTCCTGGTAGTCCTCGCTGTCGTAGACGACCCGGCGCAGGCCCTGGACGCGTTCGAAACCCTGCGGCGACATGGGGCGGGCCCCGGCGAGAATGCGCAACTGTTCCTTCATCACTGCGATGGAAAGCGGCGCCAGCGCCGCGATGTTTTCGGCCAGGCCGTAGGTGAACGTCTCCAGCTCGTCGGCGGGCACGACATGATTGATGATGCCGAGCCGCTCCGCGCGCTCGGCACTCAATGGCATGGCGGTGAAGGCAAGCTCCTTGACGATTCGTATGCTCGCCGCATTGAGGAACGTCATCATGCCGCTCACGTTGTAGGGCACGCCGAGCTTCGCCGGGGTCACGGCGAACGTGGTCTGCGGCACGGCGACGATCAGGTCGCAGGCGAAGGCGGTTTCGCTGGCCCCACCCCAGACGGTGCCCTCGATCATCGCGATGACCGGCCCCGGAAAGTTCTCGATCTGGCGAATCAGGTTGCGCAGCGGGTCGTCCCAGCCAAGAGGGTCGCGCCGTGCTTCCGGCAACTCTTCGACGTTGTGCCCGGCGGACCACACCCTGGAACCCGGTAGCGCACGCAGGATGACGACGCGCACGCTGCGGGCCTTGAAGTCCTCGAACGCCGCAATGATCCCCTCGACCAGGTGCTCGCTCAGCGCGTTGCGCTTCTCCGGATGATTGAGGGTGACTGTTCCGACGAACCCATCCACCCGGCTGACAACCAATGACATGTCGACCTCCTCGCAATCGGCCAACTATAGGCGGGCCGCGCATCCCGGCAGCGCATCATCCTTGTTCGCCGTCGGGGCGGAATGCGTTTTC
>CAYGXL010000246.1:0-3499 GCA_964353935.1 uncultured Burkholderiaceae bacterium
GATCGTCGGCCCGATCACCGTGCGCAGCGCCTGCTCGCACCACCTGTGCCCGATCCTCGGCAAGGTGTGGATCGGCGTGATGCCGAACGAGTATTCCAACCTGATCGGCCTGTCGAAGTACGTGCGGCTGGCCGACTGGGTGATGAGCCGGCCGCAGATCCAGGAAGAGGCCGTCACGCACCTCGCCGACCTGCTGCAGGACGCCATGCAGCCCGACGGGCTCGCCATCGTGATGGAGGCGGATCACTTCTGCATGCAGTGGCGCGGCGTGAAGGAGACGGATTCCAAGATGATCAACAGCGTGATGCGCGGTTCGTTCCTGAAGGATCCGAACCTGCGCCGGGAATTCCTCGCGCTGCTCAACGGCAAGAACACCTGATCCACGGAGAAGTCCGATGCTCGTTCGTCTGCTGTACGCCAGTCGCGCCGCCGAGGCGGTCACGCAGGACATCATCGACTCGATCCTGATGTCGTCGCGCAAGCACAACCCGGCGCTCGGCATCACCGGCGTGCTGTGCCACGGCGGCGACGTCTACATGCAGGTGCTCGAGGGCGGGCGCGACGCGGTCAACGGGCTGTACAACAAGATCGTGCGCGACTCGCGCCATCGCGACATCGCGCTGCTGCACTATGTGGAAGTCGCCGAGCGGAAGTTCGCCGGCTGGACGATGGGCCAGGTGAACCTGACGAAGGTGAACCCGTCGCTGCTGCTGAAGTACTCGGACCGGCCGGTGCTCGACCCTTTCGCTTCCTCTGGCCTGGCGTCGATGTCCCTGCTCGAGGAACTGATCGCCACCGCGCAGATCGTCGGCCGCGCGGGCTAGGCCGGGCCCCCGCCCGCGCCGTGCGCGCAGCCGCGGCGCATTCGAGTTGCCCCGCCGCCCGCGTTTGTCGCTACCATCGCCCGCTCGACCAGACAGGGAGCGCGACATGAAACGAGTGGCGATGGCAATGGTGGCGGCAGCGGTCCTGGCCAGCGGATGCGAAACCTTCGAGCCGCAGGGCCCACGCGCAGTGGCCAAGCTCGAGCCCGCCAAGGGCAATCCGGTCTGGGGCTCGGTGTCGTTCGTCGAGACCAAGAGCGGCGTTCTGGTGCGCGCGGACGTGCGCGGCCTGCGTGCCGGCGGCGAGTTCGGCTTCCACGTGCATGAGAAGGGCGACTGCTCGTCGGCCGACTTCATGAGCGCCGGCGGGCACTTCAACCCGGGCGGCAAGCCGCATGCGCATCACGGCAAGCCCGAGCGCCACGCCGGCGACCTGCAGAACCTGAAGGCGGACGCCGAAGGCAACGCCACGTACGCGTTCGAAACCCAGCTGCTGACGGTCGCGAAGGGGCCGAACTCGGTCGTCGGCCGCGCCGTCGTCATCCACGCGAACCCGGACGACTACACGTCGCAGCCGGCCGGCAACTCCGGGCCGCGCATCGCGTGCGGGCTGGTTCGCTCGGCGGACGACTGAGAAAAGGGAAACGGTCCGGCGCCTTCAGCGCGCCGGGGCCACCAGCTCAGCGTAGCGGCGCAGGTCGATGTTTCCGCCGCTGAGGATCACGCCGACCCGCCTGCCGCGCACGTCGACCACGTTGTCGAGCGCGGCGGCGGCGCCCAGGCAACCGGTCGGCTCGACAATGATCTTCATCCGCTCGCCGAAGAAGCGCATCGCCTTCACCAGCTGCTCGTCCGTCACCGTGACGATCTCGTCGACCAGCGCCTGGATCACCGGAAACGTGTAGCGGCCGGCGTGCTGCGTCTGCGCGCCGTCGGCGATGGTGCGCGGCACGTCGATGTGCACGATCTCGCCGCGCTCCAGACTCTGCTGCACGTCGTTGCCCGCTTCCGGCTCCACCCCGATGACCGCGCACTCCGGCCGCCGGTGTTTCGCCGCCGTCGCGCAGCCGGAAATGAGGCCGCCGCCGCCGACGCAGACGAACAGCAGGTCGAGGGCGCCGACTTCGTCGATCAGCTCGAGCGCCGCCGTGCCCTGCCCTGCCATCACGTGCGGATGGTCGTACGGCGGGATCAGCGTCATGCCGCGTTCCTCGGCGATCTTGGCGCCAAGCGCCTCGCGGTTCTCCGTGTAACGGTCGTACAGCAGCACCTCCGCGCCGTAGCCGCGGGTGGCGTCGATCTTCATCTGCGGCGCGTCCTTCGGCATCACGATGGCGGCCGGCATGCCGAGCAGGCGAGCGGACAGCGCGATCGCCTGCGCGTGATTGCCCGACGAGAACGCGATCACGCCGGCGCGGCGCTGTTCGGGCGTGAACTGCGCGAGCGCGTTGTAGGCGCCGCGGAACTTGAACGCGCCCATGCGCTGCAGGTTCTCGCACTTGAAGAAGAGCGTGCCGCCGCAGAGGGCGTCGGCCGTGCGCGAAGTCATCACCGGCGTGCGGTGCGCGACACCCGCCAGCCGCCGGGCCGCGGCCGCGACGTCGTCGAAGGAGATGGCGAGGGTCATGTGGGGAGCTTAATCGCTCGGCGCCGCGGCGGACGATCCGCGCTCACACGGCGTCCTGGAGGGCGCGGTCCGACAGGCCGCGCGTCGATATGCGTATCGCTGCACGGCATGTCGCCTGGCGCCGTTCGGGCGTAAGGTCGGGCACGAAGCCCATTGAAGGAGCCGCCATGCGTGCCCGTACCGTTCTCGACACCATCGGCAACACGCCGTCGATCCGCGTCAACCGCCTGTTCGGCGGCGCCGAGGTCTGGATCAAGTCCGAACGCGCGAATCCCGGCGGCTCGATCAAGGACCGCATCGCGCTGGCCATGGTCGAGGCGGCCGAGCGGGACGGGCGCCTTGCGCCGGGCGGCACGATCGTCGAGCCGACCTCGGGCAACACCGGCATTGGCCTTGCGATGGTCGCGGCCGTCAAGGGCTACAGGCTGATCCTGGTGATGCCGGACTCGATGTCGGTCGAGCGGCGCCGGCTGATGCTCGCGTACGGCGCGACGTTCGAGTTGACCCCGCGCGAGAAAGGCATGAAGGGCTCGATCGAGCGGGCGAAGGAGATCGTCGCCGCAACGCCGGGCGCGTGGATGCCGCAGCAGTTCGACAACCCGGCCAACATCGAGGTGCACGCGCGCACGACCGCGCGCGAGATCCTGGAGGACTTTCCCGAGGGGATCGACGCCATCATCACGGGCGTCGGCACCGGCGGCCACATCAGCGGCGTGGCGCAAGTGCTGAAGGCGAAGTGGAAAGGCCTGCAGGTGTTCGCAGTCGAGCCTGCCGCGTCGCCGGTGATCTCCGGCGGGCAGCCGTCGCCGCATCCGATCCAGGGCATCGGCGCCGGCTTCGTCCCCACCAACCTGAAGACCGAACTGCTCGACGGCGTCATCACCGTCGACGCCGAGGAAGCGCGCGAGATGGCGCGCCGCGCGGCGCGCGAGGAAGGCGTCCTGGTCGGGATTTCCTCCGGCGCGACGCTCGCCGCCATCGCGAAGAAGCTGCCCGAACTGGAGAAGGGCGCGCGCGTGCTCGGCTTCAACTACGACACCGGCGAGCG
>CAYGXL010000247.1:0-3491 GCA_964353935.1 uncultured Burkholderiaceae bacterium
GTGATGGAGTTCCTGCTGATCAACCATCCGCTCGACTGCCCGATCTGCGACCAGGGCGGGGAGTGCCAGCTGCAGGACCTCGCGGTCGGCTACGGCGGTTCGACGAGCCGTTACGCCGAGCCGAAGCGGGTCGTCTTCCACAAGTCCATGGGTCCGCTGATCTCCGCCGAGGAGATGACACGCTGCATCCACTGCACGCGCTGCGTCCGCTTCGGGCAGGAGATCGCTGGCCAGATGGAGCTCGGCATGGCCGGCCGGGGCGAGCATTCGGAGATCATGAGCTTCGTCGGCCGCGGCGTGGACTCCGAACTGTCTGGCAACATGATCGACCTCTGCCCGGTCGGCGCGCTCACGAGCAAGCCGTTCCGCTACGAGGCGCGGCCGTGGGAGCTGTCGCGCCGCAAGTCGATCAGCCCGCACGACTCCGTCGGCGCCAACCTCATCGTCCAGGTGAAGAACCAGCGCGTGATGCGCGTACTTCCGCTGGAAAACGAGGACGTCAACGAGCAGTGGCTGTCGGACCGCGACCGCTTCTCGTACGAGGGCCTGCACGCCGCCGACCGCCTGCTGCGGCCGATGATCAAGCAGGACAACCAGTGGCGCGAAGTCGACTGGAGCGTCGCGCTCGAGTACGTGGCGCACGCGTTGTCGCGCGTGAAGACCGAACACGGGGCCGCTGCCATCGGCGCGCTGGCGGCGCCGCACAGCACGCTGGAAGAACTCCACTTGCTGGCGAAACTCGTCCGCGGGCTCGGCTCGGACAACATCGACTTCCGGCTGCGCCAGAGCGACTTCACGCTGGACGGCCAGCGCGACGGCGCGCCGTGGCTGGGCATGAAGATCGCCGACATCGGCACGCTCGACCGCGCGCTGCTCATCGGTTCGTTCCTGCGCAAGGACCAGCCATTGCTGTCGGCCCGCCTGCGCCACGCGACCAGGCGCGGCTGCCAGCTGACGGTGGTGCACGGCGTCGACGACGACCTGCTGATGCCGGTCGCGAACAAGCAGATCGTGCGTCCGGGCGGATGGGTGCAGGTCCTGGCGGAGATCGCCGTGGCGATCGCGGAGCAGCGGGGCCAGCCGGCGCCGGCGAGCGGCGTCACCGCCGGAGAGCCCGCGAAGAAGATCGCGCAGAGCCTGCTGTCGGGCGAGCGCAGGGCGGTCCTGCTCGGCAACGCGGCCGGGCAGCATCCGCAGTCGGCCCAGCTGCACGCGTGGGCGCAGTGGATCGCGCAGGCGACCGGCGCAACGCTGGGGGCGTTGACCGAGGCTGGCAATACGGTCGGGGCGCACCTGGTCGGGGCGCTGCCGCAGCAGGGCGGACTGAACGCGCGGCAGATGGCCGAGCAGCCCCGCAAGGCGATGCTGCTGTGGAACGTCGAGCCCGACTACGATGCCGCGGATCCGCAGGCCACAGCCAAGGCGCTGGCGATGGCCGATACGGTCATCGCGTTCTCGCCGTATCGCAACGGCGCCATGGAATACGCCGACGCCATCCTGCCGATCACCCCGTTCACGGAGACGGCCGGCACCTTCGTGAATTGCGAAGGGCGTGTGCAGAGCTTCAACGGCGCCGTGCGGCCCGCGGGCGAGGCGCGTCCCGGATGGAAGGTGCTGCGCGTGCTCGCCAACCTGCTCGGAGTGCCGGGCTTCGACTACGAGACGCCGGAACAGGTGCGCGCCGAGGCGCTGCCGGCGGACGTGGCGGCGAAGCTTTCGAACAAGGTTGCGCTGGCGCCGGCGCTGACACCCGCGCCGACGCCGGCGACCGCGGGCGGCGCCGAACGCATCGCCGACGTGCCGATCTACTCCAGCGACCCGATCGTGCGCCGTTCGCCGCCGCTGCAGGCGACGCGGGCCGCGCAGCCGCCGCGCGCGCTGGCCAACGCCCGGACGCTCGAGGCCTTCAAGGTCACCGCCGGCGAGAAGGTGCGGGCGCGGCAGGGCGAGGCGAGCGCGCTGCTCGACGTCGCCCTCGACGACACCTTGCCCGACGCCGTTGTCCGCATTTCCGCGGCCCACGCGTCGGTCGCGACGCTGGGCCCGATGTTCGGCCCGATCACGCTGGAGCGCGCCTGATGGACGCCGTCACCGCGCTCGGCTCGCAGACGCTCGGCGTGGCGTGGCCGGTCGTGTGGTCGCTGGCGAAGATCGTCGCGATCGTCCTGCCGATCCTGCTGATGGTCGCGTACCTGACGTACTGGGAGCGCAAGCTGATCGCCTGGATGCACATCCGTGTCGGCCCGAACCGCGTGGGCCCGGCCGGGCTGCTGCAGCCGATCGCCGACGCGGTGAAGCTGATCTTCAAGGAAGTCATCACGCCGTCGCAGGCCGACGGCTGGCTCTACTTCCTGGCGCCGGTGATCATCATCATGCCGGCGCTCGCGGCCTGGGCGGTGATTCCGTTCGCGCCCGGCGTCGTGCTCGCCGACATCAACGCGGGACTGCTGTACGTCATGGCGATCACGTCGGTCGGCGTGTACGGCGTGATCATCGCGGGCTGGGCGTCGAACTCGAAGTACTCGTTCCTCGGCGCCATGCGCGCCTCGGCGCAGATGGTCAGTTACGAACTGGCGATGGGGTTCGTGCTGGTCACCGTGCTGATGGTGTCCGGGACGCTGAACCTGACGCAGATCGTGCTGAAGCAGAACAGCGGCATCTTCGCCGACATGGGCCTCAACATCCTGTCGTGGAACTGGCTGCCGCTGCTGCCGCTGTTCGTGATCTACGTCGTTTCCGCCGTGGCCGAGACCAACCGCCACCCGTTCGACGTGGTCGAGGGCGAGTCGGAGATCGTCGCGGGCCACATGGTCGAGTACTCGGGCATGAGCTTCGCGATCTTCTTCCTCGCCGAGTACGCGAACATCATCCTGCTGTCGACGGTGGCCACGGTCATGTTCCTCGGCGGCTGGGGCGCGCCGGTCGACCTCGGCCGCCTGCTCGGCATCGAGTTCCCGTCGTGGACGGTCGCGCTGTCGGGCTGGGTGTGGCTGTTCGCGAAGGTCTTCTTCGTCGTGTCGCTGTTCATCTGGTTCCGCGCGTCGTTCCCGCGCTACCGCTACGACCAGATCATGCGGCTCGGCTGGAAAGTGTTCATCCCGATCACGCTGGTGTGGCTGGTCGTCGTGGCCGTCTGGATGCAGACGCCGTGGAACATCTGGAACTAGCGGAACGGACCGGAACCTGACGTGGGCGCGATTCGCGAATTTTTCGACAGCTTGCTCCTGAGGGAGCTCGTCAAGGGCCTCGCCCTGACGGGCCGGTACGCCTTCGCGCGCAAGATCACGATCCAGTACCCGGAGGAGAAGACCCCGTACTCGCCGCGCTTCCGGGGACTGCATGCGCTGCGCCGCTACCCGAACGGCGAGGAGCGCTGCATCGCATGCAAGCTGTGCGAGGCGGTCTGCCCGGCGCTGGCGATCACGATCGAGTCCGACCTGCGCGAGGACGGCACCCGCCGCACCACCCGCTACGACATCGACCTCACCAAG
>CAYGXL010000248.1:0-3449 GCA_964353935.1 uncultured Burkholderiaceae bacterium
CGATCTACGTGCTCGAGGTGAACCCGCGCGCGTCGCGCACCGTGCCCTTCGTGTCGAAGGCGACCGGAATGCCGCTCGCGAAGATCGCCGCGCTGGCGATGGTCGGGATCACGCTGGACCAGCAGGGCGTGCAGGGCGAGATCGTTCCGCCGTACTCCTCGGTGAAGGAGGCGGTGTTCCCGTTCGCGAAGTTCCAGGGAGTCGACCCGCTGCTCGGGCCCGAGATGCGTTCCACCGGCGAAGTGATGGGCGTGGGCATGACCTTCGGCGAGGCGCTGTTCAAGTCGCAGCTCGGCGCCGGCACGTCGCTGCCGGACAAGGGCACGGTGCTGCTGAGCGTGAAGGACGCCGACAAGCAGAAGACCATCGCACTGGCGCGCCTGCTGCACGACATGGGGTACAACCTGGCCGCCACCCGCGGCACCGCGCAGGCGATCGAGCAGGCCGGGATTCCGGTGAAGTCGGTCAACAAGGTCAAGGACGGCCGCCCGCACATCGTCGACCTGCTGAAGAACGGCGACATCCAGCTCGTGATCACGACCGTGAGCGAAGTGCGCAGCCAGATCGCCGACTCGCGCTCGATCCGCACCACGGCGCTGGCCCAGCGCGTCACGTACTACACGACGATTGCCGGCGGTCGCGCGGCCATCGAAGGCATGAAGCACCTCGCCAACCTCGAGGTCTACGATGTCCAGGGCCTGCACCGCTTGCTTGCCCATGGCGCGTCACGAGAAGAGGCGGCCCGGCACTGACCGATCGTCCCCGGGGGTGTTGCAAGCACCCCGGCCTTTGGCTACATTGATTTCGCGGCCCCGGCTTTGCCGGGGCTTTCTTTTTCCCTGGTGTTTTCAGACCAATATGCGTGCAATCCCGATCACGGCGCGTGGCGCCGAAAGACTCAAGGCCGAACTGCAGCGCCTGCGCTCGGCGGACCGGCCGGCCGTCATCCAGGCCATCAAGGAAGCGCGCGAGAAGGGCGACCTGTCCGAGAACGCCGAATACGACGCTGCGCGCGAGCGGCAGGGCTTCATCGAGGGCCGGATCAAGGAGCTCGAGGGCAAGCTGTCGAGCCTGCAGATCATCGACCCGGCAACGGTGGACGCCGCCGGCCGGGTCGTGTTCGGCGCGACGGTCGAACTCGAGGACGACGTCTCGGGCGAGATGGTCAAGTACCAGATCGTCGGCGACGACGAAGGCGACATCAGGGCCGGGCTGGTCTCGATCTCGAGCCCGATCGCGCGGGCGCTGATCGGCAAGAGCGAAGGCGACACGGCGGAAGTCCTCGCTCCCGCCGGCAGGCGGACCTACTCGATCGTCTCGGTCGCCTACGGGTAGGCGACCGGCGGTGGACTACTTGCCGCGCCCGCCCTTGGGCGCGTTGGTCCGCCCGACGGCGCGACGGGCCGTGCCCGGATCGAGGCGCGGCACGGTGCCGCGGTTCACTCGCTCCGCGTCACTGCGTCCCGTCTTTGCGCGTTCTGTCGGGGCGGGCGTCTTGCCTCGCGGCGTGGTGGCCGGGGCCTTGGGTGAGCGATTTTCGGTACGCATGGTGCGACTCCCTTTCTGGCGAGGGGCCTCGGGCGCCTGTGCCTCTTCCTCGGGGACAGGCCGGAACAGCACCAGCAGCTTGCCGATCGCCTGCACGCGGGCCGCGGAAAGACTTTCCGCAAGCGAAGCGAAGAGTTCCTCGCGTTCGATGCGGTCGTCGCCCGGCACCTTCACCTTGACGAGTTCATGGGCCAGCAGCGCGCGGTCGATTTCCTTGACGACCGCCGGCGACAGCCCGGCCGAGCCGAGCAGCACAACCGGCTTCAAGCCGTGTGCGAGGGCCTTGAGCGCCTGCCGTTCTTTCGGTGTGAGTTGAATCTCGGCCATTTGTATCCTCCGTTTACAGTCTAGCGGCGCGGGGTCCGGCTTCAACCGGATTCGCCGCCAATCGAAAGAGTTTGCAGGGAACATGCCGCAAGCCAAGAAAAAGCACCGCTCCAACCGGGAGTGGATCGAGCGCCACCTGTCGGACCCGTTCGTGAAGCGGTCGGTCCAGGAGGGCTACCGCTCGCGCGCGGCGTACAAGCTGACGGAAATCGACGACAAGGACAAACTCCTGCGGCCCGGCGCCGTCGTCGTCGACCTGGGTGCCGCGCCCGGCAGCTGGACCCAGGTGATCCGGGAGCGGCTGAGTCGGCACGGGAAGCTGAGCGGTCGGGTGCTTGCGCTCGACATCCTGCCGATGGAGCCGCTGCCCGACGTCGACGTGATCCAGGGCGACTTCCGGGAAGAGGCGGTCGAACGGCAACTGGAAGCTAGGCTCGAGGGCGCGAAAGTCGACGTCGTGGTGTCGGACATGGCGCCCAATCTGTCGGGGGTTTCCGCGGCCGATGCCGCCCGCAGCCTGCTGGTCGCGGAACTTGCGCTCGATTTTGCCGTCAAGCATCTGAAGCCGGACGGCGCATTCCTGGTCAAGGCCTTCCAGGGCAGCGGCCACAGCCAGTTCGTGGAGCGGCTGAAACGCAGTTTTCGATCCGTGGCCGTGCGCAAGCCCGCCGCGTCCCGGGAGAGCTCGGCCGAGGTCTACCTGCTGGCCCGCGGGTTGCGTACGCCTGCGGTCGGGTAATTCCTTCCCTCGCCGCATGGGCGATGACCTTGAAATGTCCGGGACTTGCCCTCTACTTGGATAAAGGCGCGGCGATGCGGGTTTAGAATGAAACGAATCCCCCATTTCTGCCCCGATCCGGCTCCGGCCGGAGGCCCCCGATTCACTCGAGTCGTCCCGGAAACGACGCGCGAGACGATTCATCAAGGAGTCCCACGTTGAACAACAACATGTTCGCGAAAGCCGCCATCTGGATGGTGATTGCGCTCGTCCTGTTCACGGTCTTCAAGCAGTTCGAGAGCCGGCAGAAACCGGCCGAGTCCGTGAGCTACACGCAGTTCCTTGAAGAGGCGAAGGCGGGCAAGATCAAGCGCGTCGAGGTCCAGGGCCGCACACTGCAGGTCACCCCGGTGGAGGGAGCCCGTTACACGCTGACGTCGCCGGGCGACGCCTGGATGGTGTCCGACCTGATGAAGTCCGGTGTCCAGGTATTCGGCAAGCCCGAGGAAGAGCAGTCGCTGCTGACGACGATCTTCGTCTCCTGGTTCCCGATGCTGCTGCTGATCGGCGTCTGGGTCTTCTTCATGCGTCAGATGCAGGGCGGTGGACGTGGCGGAGCCTTTTCCTTCGGCAAGTCGCGCGCGCGCATGCTGGACGAGACCAACAACAGCATCACCTTCGGCGACGTCGCCGGCTGCGACGAGGCCAAGGAAGAGGTGCAGGAGCTGGTCGAGTTCCTGCGCGACCCGTCCAAGTTCCAGAAACTCGGCGGCCGGATTCCCCGCGGGGTGCTGCTGGTCGGCTCCCCGGGTACCGGCAAGACCTTGCTCGCCAAGGCCATCGCCGGCGAGGCGAA
>CAYGXL010000249.1:0-3431 GCA_964353935.1 uncultured Burkholderiaceae bacterium
CGAGATCCTGCGCGTGATGAGCCGCTCGCCCACGGACGTGCGGCCGGTGTTCGAGGCAATCGTCGCCAACGCCGTCAAGCTCCTGATGTGCGACTCGGCCTTCGTCATGCGCCGCGACGGCAGCACCTTTTCCGCGGTGGCCGCGGCCACGCCCGAGGGGCCGCTCGAAGGACTGCCCTCGGGCCTGCCGATCGACCCACGGCTCAACTTCCCGTCGCGGGTGATCCTCGAGCGGCAGATGCTGCATCTGCCGGACTGGGCCGCCATCGACCTTCCGGACTTCGAGCGGGCGATCAGCGCGAAGTTCGGCATCCAGGCGGCGCTGTACCTGCCGATGCTGCGCGACGGCGAATGCGTCGGGCTGCTCAGTTTCGCCAACCGCCAGCCGGGCGCCTTCGCCGACAAGGAGATCGCGCTTGCGGAGTCGTTCCGCGACCAGGCGCTGATCGCGATCGAGAACGTGCGGCTGTTCAACGAGACGAGAGAGGCGCTGGAGCGGCAGACGGCCACAGCCGAGGTGCTGCAGGTCATCAGCGGCTCGATGGCCGATGCGCGCCCGGTGTTCGAGCGCATCCTGGACAGTTGCGAGCGCCTGTTCGGCACACGCGACCTCGGCATGTTCCTGATCGACGACCAGCAGCGCTTGTGCGCCGACGCCTGTCGCGGCAACTTTGCCGAGTGGGCGCCGAGGAACTACCCACGTCCGGCGGCCGGCACGCTCAGCCAGATGGCGATCGACCAGGGCTCGACGCTGTACTGGGAAGACACGCTGGCCTCGCCGTGGGTGCCCGACTACATGAAAGGCATCGCGCGCGAGTACGGCAACTTCACCGGCGCGGTGGCGCCCCTGATGTGGCAGGGCCGCGGCATCGGCTCGCTCAACGTACTGCGCACGCCGCCGCGGCCCATGACCGCGAAGGAACTGGCGCTTCAGAAGACCTTTGCCGACCAGGCCGTGATCGCGATCCAGAACGCGCGCCTGTTCAACGAGACGAAGGAGGCGCTCGAGCAGCAGAAGGCCTCGGCCGACATCCTGCGCGTGATCAGCAGCTCGGTGGCCGACACGCAGCCGGTGTTCGACAAGATCCTCGACAGCTGCAAGCTCCTGTTCGGCGGCGACGAGCTCGACGTGCTGCTGGTGGATGAACAGGAGCGGCTCTACGTGGCCGCCTATGTCGGCAAGGCGCGCGAGACGATCGAAGCCACCTTCCCGGCGCCGGTGGTGGGCTCGGCGCCGGGACTGGCGATCACCGAGCGGCGCGCCATTCAGTACGCCGACGTGCTCCATGCGCCCGACATCCCGCCGGTGATGCGTCGCATGGGCAAGCTCGTGGGCTACCACTCGATCGCCTTCGCGCCGATGCTGTGGGAGGGGCGCGGCATCGGCGTGGTCGGCGTGGCACGCTCGCGCGGCGCCTTCAGCGACAAGGAGCTTGCGCTGCTGCAGACCTTCGCCGACCAGGCGGTGATCGCGATCCAGAACGCGCGCCTGTTCCACGAGACGCAGGAAGCGCTGGCGCGGCAGACGGCCACCTCCGACGTGCTGCAGGTGATCAGCGAGTCGCCGACCGACGTGCAGCCGGTGTTCGACATCATTGCCGAGCAGGCTGCCTCGTTGACCGCGGCGCGCTTCTGCCTCGTGACGCGGCTGGACGGCGAGCAGTTGCAGCTCGTCAGCCTGCACGGCGTCAATGAAGCGGGGAGTGCCGCGCTGCGCGCCGCCTGGCCGCAGCCTGTGGCCAGCAGCACCTCGATCGCCGCGCGCGCGACACGCACACGGAGTGTGGTCAACGTCGCCGACCTGCTGGCGCTGCCCGATGACGAGTACGCGCCGGTGTTCAAGCAGGCCTGCCAAGCGGCGGGCTTCCGCAGCGGCCTGTCGGTGCCGATGATCCGCGACCAGCAGGTGGTCGGTGCGATCACCGTCAACCGCGCGGAGACGGGGCTGTACGCCGACAAGGAAGTCGCGCTGTTGCAGACGTTCGCGCGCCAGGCCGTGGTGGCGATCGAGAACGTGCGCCTGTTCAACGAGACCAGGGAGGCGCTCGAGCAGCAGCGCGCCTCGGGCGAGGTGCTCAAGGTCATCAGCAACTCGGTGGCCGACACCGCGCCGGTGTTCGAGGCGATCGGCAAGGCCTGCCAGCAGTTGTTCGCAGGCGACCAGGTGGTGATCTCGCTGGTGGGCGCCGACGGCCAGGTGGCGCACGCGGCGATGGCAGTGCCACCCGGGGTGGACGCGCAACGGCGGGACAGCGCCTGGGATCTGTTGAACCGGGGCTTCCCGCGCCCGCTCGAACAGGCCTACCAGGCCTACCCGATCAGGAAGCGCCGCGTCGTCCACTACCCCGACATGGTGAACGGACCCGGCGTGCCGGAAGCCATGCGCCAGATGGGCCGTGACTTCGGCAACTTCTCGATGCTGATCGCGCCGATGCTGTGGGAGGCCCAGGGCATCGGCACCGTGCACGTGGTGCGCCAGCCGCCGCGACCGTTCAGCGACAAGGAATCGGCACTCCTGGCCAGCTTCGCCGACCAGGCGGTGATCGCGATCCAGAACGCGCGGCTGTTCAACGAGACCAAGGAGGCGCTCGAACAGCAGACGGCGACCGCCGAGGTGCTGCAGGTGATCAGCAACTCGGTGGCGGATGCCAAGCCCGTGTTCGAGAAGATCCTGGACAGCTGCGACGCCCTGATCCCGACCGACAGCAAGGCCGTCCTGGTGGTCGACGAACGGCAGCAGGTGCACGTCGGTGCCGTCCGGGGCCCGCGGCAGGACCCCGGCGCCGAGCAGTTCACGCGCGGTTACCCGCGCCCGATCGATCGCACGGTGATGGGCCTGGCCTTCGATGCCCGCCGGCCGCTGTACTACCCGGATAGCCGGGCCGGCGAAGGCGTGCCGGATCTCATCCGGCGGTTCGCACAGAAGTCGGGCAGCGGCTCCCTCGTGATCGCGCCGATGATCTGGCAGGGCGGGCGCATCGGCTGCATTGCCGCTGCCAGGAAAGGTGCCCACGGATTCTCGGACAAGGACATCAACCTGCTGCAGACCTTTGCCGACCAGGGCGTGATCGCGATCCAGAACGCCCGCCTGTTCAAGGAGGCACAGGACGCGCGCGCCGCGGCGGAGGCGGCCAACGAGGCAAAGAGCGCATTCCTGGCCACGATGAGCCACGAGATCCGCACGCCGATGAACGCCGTCATCGGCATGAGCGGACTGCTGCTCGACACGCCGCTCACCGACGAGCAGCGCGACTTCGCCTCCACCATCCGCGACTCGGGCGACGCGCTGCTCACCATCATCAACGACATCCTCGACTTCTCGAAGATCGAGGCCGGGCGCATGGACATCGAGCGCCACCCGTTCGACCTGCGCGACTGCGTCGAATCGGCGCTCGACCTGGTGGCGCCGCGCGCCACCGAGAAGCACCTCG
>CAYGXL010000250.1:0-3411 GCA_964353935.1 uncultured Burkholderiaceae bacterium
ATGCACGGCTTCAACCGGCTGGGTGGCAATTCGGTCGCCGAGACCGTGGTCGCCGGCATGATCGTCGGCGAGTTCATCGCGGACTTCTGCGACAAGACCGAGAACGACATCTCGATCCCGACCGGAGTGCTGCGCGACTTCGTGAACGAGGAGAAGGCGAAGCTCCAGGGCCTGATCGCCAGCCGCGGCAGCGAGGACGCCAGCGCGCTGAAGGCCAGGATGCAGGCCATCATGAGCGACAAGGTCGGCATCTTCCGCACCGGCAAGGAGCTGGAAGAGGCGGTCGACGAACTGCAGAAGCTGCTCGTGAAGAGCCGCAGCATCGGGCTGAAGTCCAGTTCGCCGGGCGCGAACCCCGAGCTGGCGACGGCCTACCGGGTCCAGAAGATGCTGAAGCTCGCGCTGTGCGTGGCCTACGGCGCGCTCACCCGCACCGAAAGCCGCGGCGCGCACTTCCGCTCCGACTACCCCAACCGCAACGACGCCAAGTGGCTGAGCCGCACCCTCGCGAGCTGGAAGGGCGAACAGACCCTGCCGACGCTCAGGTACGAAGCGCTCGACGTCCGCAAGATGGAGCTGCCGCCGGGATGGCGCGGCTACGGCGCGAAGGACTACGTGGACCACCCGGATACACCGGGCCGCCAGGCGGCCGTGGACGCCCTCAAGCAGCAGCACGCCGACGACCGCTTCGCGCGGCAGGCGGCGCTGATGCCGTACGAGCAGCTGCTGCCGCCACGGCTGCGCGGGAAGAACGAGAGGATCGACGAGCCGATGGGCGAGGCCCCGGCGCGGAGGACAGCATGAGCAACCAGGCCAGCCAGAAAGTGATCAGCGTGGTGCCCGCGCAGGCCAGCGCGCCGGTGGCGTCGGCTGCCGCGAACGGCGCGGCGGCGGTCAAGGCGGGAGTGCAACCCGGCCAGATGCTGAAGATCAGCGCGATGCGCTACAACCCCGCCGACCCGGCGAGCGTCCCGCACATCCAGACCTACCAGATCGAGCAGAGCGACGGCATGACGCTGTTCATGGCGTTGATGGAGATCCGCGAGCGGCTCGATCCGTCGCTGCAGTTCGACTTCGTGTGCCGCGCCGGCATCTGCGGCAGCTGCGCGATGGTCGTCAACGGCCGGCCGACGCTCGCCTGCCGCACGCTGACGCGCGACATCGGTCCTGACATCACGCTTGCGCCCCTGCCCTTCTTCGAGCTGATCGGCGATCTCTCGGTCAACACCGGCAAGTGGATGCGCGCGCTGTCCGAGCGCCTCGAGGCGTGGTGCCACACGAAGCAACAGGAGTTCGACCTGACGCGGCTCGAGGCGCGGATGGAGCCCGAGCTCGCGGAAGCCATCTTCGAGCTAGACCGCTGCATCGAGTGCGGCTGCTGCCTCGCCGGCTGCGGTACGGCGCGCATGCGCAAGGATTTCGTCGGCGCGGTGGGCATCAACAAGATCGCCCGCTTCCGCCTCGACCCGCGCGACGTGCGGACCGACGCGGACTACTACGAGTTGATCGGCGACGACGACGGCGTGTTCGGCTGCATGTCGCTGCTGGGCTGTCACGACGTCTGCCCGAAGGAGCTGCCGCTGCAGACGCAGATCGCGTTCATTCGCAGGAAGATGGTCAAGGAAGGCATGTCGTAGAAGCCGACCACCGGGCCTGCGATCACCTGAAGGGGAATCGCAATGGCACGAATCGAGAAGGACTTTCTGGGCGAGAAGGAGCTGCCCGACACCGCGTACTACGGCGTGCAGACGCTGCGCGGGAAGGAGAATTTCCACATCACCGGCATCCCGATGTCGACGGAGCCCTACTTCGTCAAGGCACTCGGGTACGTCAAGAAAGCCGCCGCGCTCGCCAACCGCGACCTCGGCGTCGTTGACGCCAAGGTGGCCGACGCGATCGTCGGCGCGTGCGACCGCCTGATCGCGGGCGAAATGCGCGACCAGTTCATCACCGACTTCATCCAGGGCGGTGCCGGCACCTCGACGAACATGAACGCCAACGAGGTGATCGCGAACCTCGCGCTCGAGACCCTCGGCAGGAAGAAGGGCGACTACTCGGTCGTCAACCCGAACGACCACGTCAACTTCGGCCAGTCGACCAACGACGTCTACCCCACCGCGTTCCGCTTGGCGCTGATCCTGCGCCTCGGCAGCTACATGGACGCGCTGCGCCGCCTGCAGGACGCCTTCTTCGCCAAGGGCACGGAGTTCGACAAGGTCCTGAAGATGGGCCGCACCCACCTGCAGGACGCCGTGCCGATGTCGCTCGGGCAGGAGTTCCACGGCTGGGGCACCACCATCGGCGAGGAAGTCCAGCGCATCGCCGAGGTCCGCGAACTGCTGAAGGAAATCAACCTGGGCGCGACGGCGATCGGCACCACCGTGACCGCGCACCCCGGCTATCCGCCGCTGGCGACGAAGCACCTGTCCGACCTGACCGGCTTCAAGTTCATCCTGGCCGGCGACCTGATCGAGGCGACCTCGGACACCGGCGCCTACGTGCTGCTGTCCGGCGTGCTGAAGCGCACGTCCGCGAAGCTGACGAAGATCTGCAACGACATCCGCCTGCTGGCGAGCGGGCCGCGCTGCGGGTTCAACGAGATCAACCTGCCGCAGATGCAGCCCGGGTCGTCGATCATGCCGGGCAAGGTCAATCCGGTGATCCCGGAGGTCGTCAACCAGACCAGCTTTCTCGTCATCGGCCTGGACCTGACGGTCACGCTCGCCGCGTCGGCCGGACAGCTGCAGCTCAACGTGATGGAACCGGTGATCACCTTCGCGCTCTTCACCTCGATCTCGACGATGGAGAACGCCGTCAACAGCCTGCGCGTGAACTGCATCAATGGAATCACCGCCAACGCGGATCGCACGCTGCAGATGGTTCTCAACTCCCTCGGCATCGTGACGGCGCTCAAGACGTCGCTCGGCTACAAGCAGTGCGCCGAGCTCGCGCGCGAGGGTTACGAGACGGGCAAGTCGCTGCACGACATCGTCGTCAAGGAGCGCAAGCTGCTGACGCAGGAAAAGTGGGACGAGGTCTTCTCGTTCGAGAACCTGGTCAGCCCGAAGTTCGAACAATGACGTAACGGACCCGCCGCGGGGCACACCCCGCGGCGAGGGGAAGGAAGGACATGACACTCGCAATCGTGATGCAGTTCGTGGTCGTCCTGGCCGCGATCTGGATGGGCTCGCGCTACAGCGGCGTGGGCCTTGGCCTGTGGGGCGCGGTCGGCCTCCTGATCCTCGTCGTCGCCTTCGGCGTCAACCCGACGTCGCCGCCGATCGACGTGATGCTGATCATCCTGGCGGTCATCATGGCCGCCTCGGTGATGGACGCCGCCGGGGGGATCGACTTCCTGGTGCGGATCGCGGAGCGGATCATCCGCGCGAACCCGAAGTACGTGACCATCGT
>CAYGXL010000251.1:0-3372 GCA_964353935.1 uncultured Burkholderiaceae bacterium
TCTGCATGAACTGCCACCAGCCGATGGCCGGCTCGATCCGGGGCTACTTCGACAACGTGGCCTTCAAGTCGACGTCGATCCAGCTTGCGATCGACGACGCGAAGGAGATCGTCCGCTTCGATCCCAAGACGCTGAAGGTCACCGACGGCGACGTGCAGAAGCCTGCAGAGGCGCTGAGCGAGGCCCGCAAGGGGCACGAGACGCGGATCGCGTACGTCGAAAGGGACGGCCAGAAGTGGGCCACCGAAGTCATCCTGAAGGGCCCGGTCAAGGTCGCCAAGGAAGACCTCGTCGACTTCGAGTTCATCCGCAGGCAGGTCGAGAAGCCCGACGCCAACGTCGTGCTGATCGACTCGCGGCCGCTGCCGCGCTTCCAGCAGGGCACGATCCCGGGCGCCATCAACATCCCGTATCCGGCGTGGGACAAGGTCGCGGCGAAACTGCTGCCGGCCGACAAGTCCAAGCAGCTCGTGTTCTTCTGCCAGGGCGTGACCTGCCAGATGAGCCCGCTGTCACAGCGCAAGGCCATCGCGATGGGCTTCAAGAACACCAAGGTCTATCACGAGGGCGTGCCCGAGTGGCAGATGAAGGACTTCCTCGTCACGCGGCCCGAGTTCGTCAAGGAGGCGTACGTCGACAAGGACATCCCGGCGATCATCCTCGACGTCCGAGCGGCTGATGAGGCCGCGGGTGGCCGCATCAAGGGCGCGGTCAGCATGCCGGCGGCCAGCGTGAAGAGACAGCTCAAGACCTTCCCGGCGGCGAAACTGCAGGCGCCGATCATCGTCTACGACGGACGCGGCGGCGCGGATGCGATCGCGGCAGCGCGGGCGCTCATCAAGGGCGGCCAGCAGAACGTACAGGTCGTCAGCGGCGGCCTGCTCGGGTGGCAGGCGAAGGGCTATGCAACCGAGTTCAGCAGCCCGGCGCTGACGAAAGTTGCGTACGCGCCGAAGCCGCGTCCCGGCTCGATCACGGTCGACGAGTTCAGCAAGCTCGCGTCGGCCACGCCGGCCGACGTCCTGATCCTCGATGTGCGCAACGTCGACGAAGCGAACGCCGGCATGATCAAGGGCGCCATGCTGATTCCGGAAGAGGACCTCGCCGCGCGCATCGCCGAACTGCCGAAGGGCAAGCGGATCATCATCCACTGCAGCACGGGCATCCGCGCGGAAATGGCGTACCACAAGCTGAAGGACGCAGGCTACAAGGCCGGCTTCCTGAACGCCGACATCGACATCGACAAGCAGGGCAAGATCAAGGTCACGTCGAAAGCCTGAAACACCAACCCCCGGGTCGGACTTCGTTCCGGCCCACTTCGAAGGCGCGCGCCGCAATGGCCGCGCCTTTTTTTCGGAACGCTCGCAGGTCCACGGTCCACGACCCGATGGCCGCGACCGCATGCCGAACGGCCGCGTTCGCTCCCGTTCCGATGACCGGCGTCAACGCGGCGTGGCCCCAGCGTCTAGGCTGAGATGGAGCCTCGACGCGAGGCACTCCAGGTTCCTTGTGATTGCAGTCACCGTACCCATACCCCCATGGGTATAAAGTCACGCTCCATGCGAAACAGACAATTTGCCCAGATCCGGCGGCGCGTACCCGCCCTGATGTTCGCCATTGCCGCGGCCCTGGCGCCGGCGTGGGCGAGTGCGGACAACGGACGGGCGGCCCAGACCGTGCGCGTCGAAACGCGCGAACTCGAGGAGGTCTACGCCGCCGACGCGATCGTCGAATCCGTGCAGCAGGCCACCCTCGCCGCCCAGATCAACGGCAGCGTCACGGCCTACTACGTCGACGCCGGCGATCGCGTGAAGAAAGGCCAGGTCCTCGCCCGCCTCGACACGCGCAACTCCGATGCGCAGGTCGCCGCCGGCCGCGCGGGCATCGCGCAGGCCGAGGCGGCGCTCGCTGCCGCGAAGTCGAACTACGAACGCACGAAGAGCCTGGTCGACCAGAAGTTCATCAGCCAGGCCGCGCTCGACAAAGCCGAGTCCGAATACAAGGTGGCGCTGGCCACGGTCGAGACGGCGCGCGCCGGGTCGGTGCAGGCGAACACGGCCCGCGACTTCGCCGAGATCCGGGCGCCGTTCGACGGCATCGTGACGCGCCGGTTGATGGAGATCGGCGAATTCGCGAGCCCCGGCCGCGCGGTCATCGCCGTGCACGATCCCGCCTCGTTGCGCGCGGTCGGAAGCCTGCCGCAGTTCGTGCTGCCGGCCACGGAGAAGGTCGACCGCGCCACGATCGACATTCCCTCGCTGGGCAGGACCTTCACCGCCACGCGCGTCACCGTCCTTCCCTCCGCCGACCCGCGCCTGCTGTCCACACAGGTGCGGGCCGACCTGCCGAACACCCCGATCGCCGGCCTTGCGCCCGGAGTCGCCGCCAAGGTGCTGATCCCGATCGGCAAGGCGAGCAAGCGCGTCATCCCCGAAGCGGCGCTCCTGCGCCGCGGCGAACTCGTCGCCGTCAACGTCGCGACGCCGCAGGGCACGCCGCAACTGCGGCAGGTGCGCGTCGGCCCCAGCGTGCGCACCGCCGACGGCCAGAAGTTCGTCGAGATCCTCGCCGGCCTCGCGGACGGCGAGCAGGTGCTGCTGAACCCGCTGGCGAAGTGATCGATGGACGCCGGACGCACTCCCGCCCCGCTCGGCATCTCCGGCCGCATCGCCCGGGCATTCCTCACCTCGCAGATCACTCCGCTGCTGGCGCTGGTCGGCTTCCTGCTCGGCGTGTTCGCGGTCTTCGTGACGCCGAAGGAAGAGGAACCGCAGATCAACGTGACGATGGCGAACGTGATGATCGCGTTCCCCGGCGCCTCCAGCGAGGACGTGCACAACCTGGTGACGGTGCCCGCCGAGCAGGTTGTCTCGCAGGTCACCGGCATCGAGCACGTCTACTCGGTGACGCAGCCGGGCATGGCGGTGCTGACGGTCCAGTTCAAGGTCGGGCAGCCCCGCATCGACTCGCTCGTGAAGCTCCACGACACGCTGCTGTCCAACCGCGACTGGCTGCCGACGCACCTCGGCGTGCACGAGCCGGTCGTGAAGCCCAAGGGCATCGACGACGTGCCCATCGTCGCGCTGACGCTCACGAGCACCCGCGACGACATGGGCGCCTCCGACCTGCAGAAGGTCGCGCACGCGCTCGAGATCGAACTGAAGCGCGTGCCGGGCACGCGCGAGGTGAGCACGCTCGGCGGGCCGGACGAGGTCGTCCGCGTGACGCTCGATCCCGAGCGGATGAATGCCCACCGCGTCACGGCGACCGACATCGAGCGGGCGCTGAAGGCGACCAACACGTCGGTGCCGGCCGGGGACCTGACGAGCGGCAACCGCACCGTCGAAGTCCGCACCGGGCAGTTCCTCGCCG
>CAYGXL010000252.1:0-3349 GCA_964353935.1 uncultured Burkholderiaceae bacterium
CTATATTGATGACCTCATCGATGGAATGATGGCTGTCCTTCAACGTCATAAAGGTTATGAGATTTACAATCTCGGAGAATCCCTGACCACTTCCCTGAAAGAGCTCATCCGGATCATTGAGGAAAGCCTTGGCAAGAAGGCAAAGATTTTGGCAATGGAGCCCCAGCCCGGCGATGTCTCCATCACCTATGCGGATATCAGCAAGGCCAGACGATTGCTGGACTATCAACCCAAAGTCAACATGGAAGAAGGAATCAAACGATTCGTGGAGTGGTATAAGGAAAAAAGTTAAATTAAATATTCCCTCCCCTTCAAGTCGTTGCGACTCGAAACCAAGGGGAGGGCTAAGCCTGCCCCGTACTCGATACGGGGGTGGGGATGGGGCAATGAGGTCTTCGAGAAAATAGAATCCCATCCCCCTTTCAATCTCCCCCTTGAAGGAGGAGGAGTTGATTTTTTGGATGTCGTCAATTTTCAAATTTGAAGTAATTTTGGTTGGGATTTATTGGAGGGAAGCATGACTACGACGTTGCCGCCCATTTTGATCGCAAAGGGAAAAAAAGATGTTTCATTATTGCCGAAAATGGCGAACCGGCACGGCCTGATCGCGGGGGCAACAGGCACGGGCAAGACCGTCACCCTGCGGGTGCTGGCCGAACAGTTTAGCAGAATCGGAGTGCCGGTTTTTATGGCCGACATCAAGGGAGACCTCTCCGGTTTGCCATTGCCAGGAGGCGAAAACCCGAAAGTGATCGAAAGAGTAAGCGCCCTCGGCCTGAAAGATTTCAGCTTTGATAAATACCCGACAACCTTCTGGGATGTTTGGTCCGAACAGGGCCACCCTGTCCGGACGACGATCTCGGAGATGGGCCCCCTGTTGCTCAGTCGCATTCTCAGTCTGAACGAGATTCAGAGCAGTGTCCTCACCCTCGTCTTCAAGATCGCGGACGATCATGGCCTTCTTCTCCTCGACTTAAAGGACTTAAGGGCAATGGGCCAATTTGTAGGCGACCAGGCAGAACAGTTCAGGACGCAATACGGGAACATCTCCGCAGCCAGCATCGGCGCCATTCAGCGAAGCCTGTTGACTCTTGAAGAACAGGGGGGCAATCAATTTTTTGGAGAACCGGCCCTGAACATCCAGGACTTCATGCAATCCGACTCAAGCGGCAAGGGAATGATAAACATTCTCGCTGCTGATAAGCTGATGCAATCTCCAAAGGTTTATACCACCCTGCTCCTCTGGCTCCTCTCGGAACTTTTCGAGCAACTCCCCGAGGTCGGCGATCCTCCAAAACCCAAACTCGTCTTCTTTTTTGATGAAGCCCATCTGCTCTTTGATGATGTTCCAAAGATCCTTGAAGAGAAGATTGAGCAGGTGGTTCGACTCATCCGCTCAAAAGGGGTGGGAATTTATTTTGTCACACAGAATCCACTCGATCTTCCTGAAACCGTGTTAGGTCAGTTAGGCAACCGGGTCCAGCATGCCCTCAGGGCGTTTACCCCAAAAGATCAGAAGAATGTTAAAACGGCTGCCGATACCTTTCGCCCCAATCCCAAATTGAAAGTCGCAAAGGTGATCACTGAACTGGCTGTTGGCGAAGCCTTGATCTCTCTGCTCGATGACAAAGGGTCTCCAACCGTCGTTGAACGCGCCCTCGTCTGTCCCCCGCATAGCCGTCTCAGTCCCCTCACTCCAGAAGAACGAAGCCAGTTGATACGGGGCTCTGTGATCTACGGACATTACGAAAAGGCAGTGGACCGGGAATCCGCTTACGAAAAATTGAGGGAAAAGGCGGAGTCATTAGCAGCAGAATCACAGGAAAAGATGGACCAGACGCGACGAACCGCTGAGCCGAAATCCGAGACCACCAAACTCATCCAGGCGATGGCCAAAAGCGCAGCCCACGCCGTCGGCAGCCAGATCGGCCGCCAGATCATCCGCGGAGTATTAGGTTCCATCTTCGGTAGCCCCCGGAAACGGTGAGAATTGGAGACGGGTTCCTATTTCGGGCTATTGAAAAAAAAGGAGGGGGTCAGCCCTTGACACGGGACAATTTCTCCTCAAGGACCCTGATGTCACCTCTTAGCTCCCCCTCTTCTCTCATCCGCTCCTTGAACCGTGTCCCCATCTTTGTGACAGCAGAGTAAGTGATACCACCAAAGTATTTTCCTATCTCACTATTTGAAAATGGCGTGTGCCTTCTCGCAAGGTAAACAGCATATCCCTTATAGGGTGAAGATGTAATAACCTTTTCTTTGGGAACCCTAAAATGAATGGAGAGGATGTGGATAATCTCATCGATATCCAATGTGGTCGAAGTAAGAGCTCTTCTATGGGATGTTTCCTTCGACTGAAGGCTCTGATCATTAAGCCGTTGCAGCACCTCTCTTACGAAGGATTCTCCTCCAAGGATCACTCCCCCATAGACCTCTTGAAAAGGGGTTTTGGGCTTTTGGGTGAGGGCAGATTCTACAAACTCACGATAGCGCTTTGGAGCCTTCTTTCCCTCTCTGGAAATCATACTCCATATAAGGTCCCTAAAGACAATAGTGTTGTCCTTCGGGAAGAGATAGGCATGGAGGCTGCTATAAGGATAACTCTCTGGTCTTTTTATAAATCCAGCCCGGACTGGATTCAAGTGGATGTAGCGGGAGAGCTCGAGAAGGGAGTTATCGGCATCCACAAGGATCGCTTTATATCTGCCTTGAAACAGGTGACCGGCTCGGCCTCTTTTTAGGTTGAAATAAGTGGTATAGGCGCTATGGAGAGCGTGCATGAAAGTGCTGAGATTAGCTTCCGGAGTTTCCAGCATGAGATGATAATGATTGGACATAAAAACATAAGCGTGGAGCAAAATGCCGTATTTATGGATCGCATCTGTGAGGTAGGAAAGGAACTTTTCATAATCCTTATGCGATAGGAAGATATTTTTCCGCTCATTCCCTCTTGCGGTAACATGGTAGAAGGCCCCTTTATATACGATACGAAGCGGTCGAGCCATAGAGAGTTCCAGAGTAAGGTGATGAAAATCATCTTATCTGATACGTTGTCCCGTGTCAGGGGCTGACCCCCTATGCCATTTCTTTTCCAAGTGTGCTTGCTCGTGGCATGCTCAATCCCTTAGCATCTACTATCCTTCAATGCGACTCAAAACTGAAATTTGCAGATTACTGGTGGAAATAAGCATAAGCAATAGTAAAAGAGTGAAATAAAAAAGGGCGGGAGAAGAAACCCGCCCTGAAATTGCCATCATAGAATTTACAATCTAAAATTTTATGGAAAAGCCCGCACCGATGGACCACTCTTTCCTTAACTTATCCATCTCCCAAAGATTGCCGATCGCCC
>CAYGXL010000253.1:0-3327 GCA_964353935.1 uncultured Burkholderiaceae bacterium
CGGCTGGAGAGTACGTGTCGGTGAAGTCGCAGTCCGATACGGAAGCGGCCGATCTTGCGCGGGAACGCGGGGAACTCGCCGCCGATGCGGGCGCCGAACATCAGGAACTCGCCGGCATCTACGTGAAGCGCGGGCTCGATGCGGCATTGGCCGACCAGGTCGCAACGCAACTGATGGAGCACGATGCGCTGGGCGCACACGCGCGCGACGAACTCGGGATCTCCGAGACACTGAGCGCGCGACCGGTGCAGGCGGCGCTTTCGTCGGCGGCGAGCTTCACCGCGGGCGCGGCGTTGCCGCTGCTGGTCGCATTGACGACGCCCACGGGCTCCCTGCCGGCGGTGGTCGCAGGCAGTTCGCTGGTGTTCCTCGCAACCCTGGGCGCGGTGGCTGCACGTACCGGCGGCGCCCCGGCGGTCAGGGGAGCCTGGCGAGTCACGTTCTGGGGCGCGCTGGCGATGGCCATCACAGCCGCAGTCGGTGCCCTGTTCGGAACGGCGGTGGCTTGAGGCGCGAATCGGACGCGCGCCGTTCCCGGCTCGAAGGAAAGCACAAGAGGAGCCTGCCGGCCACCCACACCCACGGCACCCCACAGGATGCGCTGTCAGCGGGAACCGGCGGTCGGCACCGGATCGGCGCGACTGCCGATCAGCTGGAAGAAGGTCTCGCCTTCGCGGACCATGTTGAGATCGTGGCGCGCGCGTTCCTCGATGGCGCCGCGGCCCTCGCGCAGGCTGGCGACTTCCGCCGCCAGCTGCGCGTTGCGCTCCCCGAGCCCCGCGTTGACCGTCTTCTGCGCAGCAAGCTGGCGCTCGAGCTCGGATACGCGCAGCCACCCTCCCTTGCCGAACCACAGCGGCCACTGGATCAGCAGCAGCAGCACGGCGAGGACGATGGCGACGATCCGCATCGGTTGATCAGCGCACGCTGTAGAACGCGCCGCGGCCGGGATAGCTCGCGATCTCGCCGAGGTCTTCCTCGATGCGCAACAGCTGGTTGTACTTGGCGATGCGGTCCGAGCGCGACATCGAGCCCGTCTTGATCTGCATCGCGTTGGTGCCGACGGCGATGTCGGCGATGGTCGTGTCCTCGGTCTCCCCCGAGCGGTGGCTCACCACCGCGGTGTAGCCGGCGCGCTTCGCCATCTCGATGGCGGCGAAGGTCTCGGTCAGCGTGCCGATCTGGTTGATCTTGATCAGGATCGAGTTGGCGATGCCGCGCCGGATGCCTTCCTGGAAGATCTTCGTGTTCGTGACGAAGAGATCGTCGCCGACCAGCTGCACGCGCTTTCCGAGCTGCCGGGTGAGGTGCTCCCAGCCGGCCCAGTCGTTCTCGGCCATGCCGTCCTCGATCGACACGATCGGGTACTTGTCGCACCAGGTCCCGAGCACGTTGGTCCAGTCGGCCGCCGCGAGCGCCAGCCCCTCGCCTTCCAGGTGGTACTTGCCGTCCCTGAAGAACTCGCTGGAGGCGCAGTCGAGCGCCAGCGCGACCTGCTCGCCCGGAACGTAGCCGGCCATCTCGATGGCCTGCAGGATCAGCTGGATCGCCGCCTCATGGCTCTTCACGCTCGGTGCGAAGCCGCCTTCGTCGCCCACCGCGGTGCTCATGCCGCTGTCGTGGATCAGCTTCTTCAGCGCGTGGAACACCTCGGCGCCGTAGCGCACCGCCTCCGAGAACGTCGGCGCGCCGATCGGCACGATCATCAGTTCCTGCAGGTCGAGGTTGTTGTTCGCGTGCGCGCCGCCGTTGATCACGTTCATCATCGGCACCGGCATCTGCATCTGCGCGCTGCCGCCGAAGTAGCGGTACAGCGGCAGCCCGATCTCCTCGGCGGCGGCCTTGGCGACGGCCATCGAGACGGCGAGGGTCGCGTTCGCGCCGAGCCGCATCTTGTTCTCGGTGCCGTCCAGCTCGATCAGGCTGTGGTCGAGGAACGCCTGCTCGTTGGCCTCCAGCCCCATCACCGCTTCGGCGATCTCGGTGTTGATGTTCTCGATCGCCTTCTGCACGCCCCGACCGAGGTAGCGTCCCTTGTCGCCGTCGCGCAGTTCGATCGCCTCGCGCGATCCGGTGGACGCGCCCGACGGCACCGCCGCGCGGCCCATGACGCCGCTTTCGAGCAGGACGTCGCACTCGACGGTCGGGTTGCCGCGCGAATCGAGGATCTCGCGGCCGATGATGTCTACGATGGCACTCATGTCGTTGTTTCGGTCTTGTCCGGGAATGTTCAGGTCGTCGGGACGCCTTCGACCAGAACCATGTTGAAGAACTCGGTCGCACCCGCCCGCTTCGCACGGGCCTGACGGTAAGCCTCGCCGTCGTACCAGGCCTTCGCCTGGTCGTAACTCGGAAATTTCAGGATCGCGACGCGCGGAGGAATCCAGTCGCCCTCGAGCGGCTCGGACTTTCCTCCGCGCACGAGGTACTCGCCTCCCGCCGCGGCGATCGTCGCGGGCGCGGCCGCCATGTACTCCTTGTACCGTTCCGGGTCGGAGACCTTCATTTCGACGACGACGTAGCCGGCAGCCATGGGCGCGCTCCTCAACGGAAATCGGCTTCGATGAAGCCGTTCTTCTTCGTTACGCGGTCGAGCTCGACCAGGGTCGCGAGAAGGTCCTTCATGCGGTTCAGCGGCACGGCGTTCGGACCGTCGGACTTCGCCTCGGCCGGATTCGGATGGGTCTCCATGAAAAGGCCCGCCACGCCGACCGCCACCGCCGCGCGCGCCAGCACCGGCACGAACTCGCGCTGCCCACCGCTCGACGTGCCCTGCCCGCCGGGCAGCTGCACCGAGTGGGTGGCGTCGAACACCACCGGCGCTCCGGTCTCGCGCATGATCGCGAGCGACCGCATGTCGGAAACGAGGTTGTTGTATCCGAACGAGACGCCGCGCTCGCACGCCATGAAGCTGTCTTCCGGCAGCCCCGCTTCGCGGGCCGCCTCGCGCGCCTTGTCGATCACGTTCTTCATGTCGCCCGGCGCGAGGAACTGGCCCTTCTTGATGTTCACCGGCTTGCCGCTGACGGCACACGCACGGATGAAGTCGGTCTGGCGGCACAGGAACGCCGGCGTCTGCAGGACGTCGACCACCGCGGCGGCCGGCTTGATCTCGTAGACCTCGTGCACGTCGGTCAGCAGCGGAACGCCGACCTGGCGCTTCACCTCGGACAGGATGCGAAGGCCTTCATCGAGCCCGAGGCCGCGGAAGCTCTTGCCCGAACTGCGGTTCGCCTTGTCGAAGCTCGACTTGTAGATGAAGGGAATGCCGAGCGCGCCCGTGATCTCCCTTAGCCGGCCGGCGACGTCGATCGCCAGCGCCTCGGA
>CAYGXL010000254.1:0-3287 GCA_964353935.1 uncultured Burkholderiaceae bacterium
GACGATGCCGAACGCATTGAAGACCACCTGTCCGCTCGCATCGTGGCCGCGGCCTTCGATGACCTTCACGGTGCCGCCGAGGAACGGGCCGATGCGCTCGGTCTGCGTGATCGTTCGCCGCTCGCCACCTGGCAGCAGCGTGGTCGCCTCGCCGCGCCACGCGCCGTTCATGGCCGCAAGGGCCTTCATCGCCTCGCGTTGCGAGTTCACGAGGTCCGCGGCGCCGGGTGGCGTCTGTGCCATGGCCGCGCCAGTCGCGAGGAGCAGGGCACCCATCAGTGTTTCGAGCATGCGCATGTCGTCTTCCCTCGTCGTCGGATCGTGTGCCGGGTCAGTCGTTGCCCAGGGACTCATGCCGCGTCTGCAGCATCTCGCGCCATCCCGCCGGCAGGCGCGCCCTGAGTGCCGCGCTCAGTCGCACCTCGTTCTTCTGCCACCAGATGCCTGCGGCCACGATCGCCAGGCCGATCAGCGTCAGCGCGAACGGGAACAGCAGGCTGTCCGCGAAGACCCTGCGGGCAAGGTGACCGAGGTACGCGGCGATGCCGAGCCCGCCGAACACGGCGAACACGCGGCGGCCGAGCACCGCTCCCAGCGCGAGCAGCGCGACGTTGATCAGCAGGTAGACGAACTTGCCGAGTTCGGAGCTCGACTGCTGCATCGTCAGCCCGCTCCAGAACGCCAGCGTGCCGAACAGGTACAGCCAGAAAGCGAAGTCGCGGCCCTGCGCGAACGACTCGCGCGCGCGGAAGTCGACCCAGACCGCGACCGCCAGCATGCCGAGCCCGAAGACCATCGAGAAGTCGCGGTAGTACTGCCACTCGTTCCAGCCCGGCCGGTCCGCGAACACGATCATGCGGGCCAGGTCCATGCTCATGTACCAGAGCGTCACGGCGAGCGGCATGACCATGAACGGATAGCGCAGGCGCCAGACGCCGATCACCGCGGCGAACAGCGTCGCGAACTCGAGCGTGATCCAGCGCCAGTCGATGTGGGTGTGGTACGCGCGGTAGTGCTCCGCGGCGCCGCCCGGCGGCCACCAGCCCATGCCTGACTGAAACGCCCACGTCGCGAGCGGCACGAGGGCGATGGCGAGCGTGGCGAGGATGCCCGCGGGCAATGGCAACTGACGCTGCGCGAGCGAGCGCGAGGCGAGGATGCAGCCGATCGCGTAGCCGACCGCGATGCCGAAGAGCGCCCACGGGCCGAAGCGTTCCCAGCCCAGGTTCATGAAGAGCGTCATCGCGCCGATCGCGATCAGTCCGCCCAGGTAGTACAGGACGTGCGTGATCGAGAAGCGCGGCGTCACGTCGGGCGCGGCCGCGCGCCGCTCGCTCCATGCCGACCAGAGCGGTGCCGCCTGGTCCTCGCGCAGCAGTCCCTGCGCGACGGCCCAGTCGACGTCCTTCTTCGCGATCCGCAGGTCGGTCATGCGTCTTCCCGTTTCGCTACAGGCCGTATGCGTCGCCGAGGACGATCCGCCCCTGCGCATCGCGCGCGAGGGGCGCCCACGGCAGGTCGGTCGCGCCCGGGTCGATGCCCGCCTGCTTCAGCAGCGTCGTCACCTGCCCGCGGTGATGGGTCTGGTGATTGAACATCTGCATCACGCACAGCCAGCGTGGGCGCGTCATTTCGCGCTGCGCGACGCCTGAAAACCAGGTCAGCGGTCCGGCAAGCCGGGCGTCGTCGACCTGGGCTGCCCACGCGCCGATGTCGTCGTCCAACGCGCGGCGAGCGTCGAGCAGTTCGGCGAAGCCTTCAAAGAGGTCGACGCCGATGGCGCCGCCGGCGTAGGACTTGCCGTTGAACCGGCCGAGCCACAGGCGATCACCCCACAGGATGTGGTTCAGCGTCGAGTGAATCGAACCGAAGAAAGCGCCACGGTCGACCTTGCGCTCGGCGTCGGTCAGTTTCGCCGCTGCCTCGTAGACATTGCGGTTCATCCAGCCGTTGTAGGCGGCCATCGTCTGGCAGTACTCGGCATCGATCATGGTCGGTCCGCGGCGTGGCGAGGAAGTGACATCGCGAACGAGTCTAGTGCACCGTGGCCCGGCGATACTGCGCGGGCGAACGAAACCGCGACGAGCACGCGCGGCGGCAAGCGCCTGCGCTCCATTCGCCCCCGCCGCGGCCGACCCGGGTGCCCCGCAACCGCAAACGGTGCTTCAATCGGCCCTTTCGCACCGGAGGCCGCCATGAACGCACCCGAGCAGATGAAGTCGTCCCTGCGCGCGCCATCGCACCTGATGACGAGCCGCGACTACCGCGACTCGCTTCGGCGCCTCCACCCGGTGGTCTACGTCGATGGCCGCCGCGTCGAATCGGTCGCCGACGAGCCGGCGTTCACGCCAGGCGTGCAGGCGCTCGGCGTGAGCTACGACTACGCGCTCGATCCGGCGCTCGCGCCGCTGATGCTGGCCACGCAGAGCGGCAAGGTCGTGCCGCGGATGCTCGCCGTCGACGAGTCGGCCGGCGACCTGCTGAACAAGCTCGAAGCCGTGCGCGTGCTGTGCCAGGAGACCGGCTGCGCGCAGCGCTACCTGGCGCACGACGCGCTCGCCGCGCTCGCGCAGGTATGCGCGCGCATCGACGACGCGCGCGGGACGACCGAGCACCGAGCGCGCTTCGCCGCCTATTTGGAGCACGTGCAGGCGAACGACCTCGCGCTCGGCATCGCGATGACCGACGCCAAGGGTGACCGCTCGCGCAAGCCCCACCAGCAGGCCAATCCGGACACCTACGTGCACATCGTCGAGCGCACCGCGAAAGGCGTGGTCATCTCGGGCACGAAGGCGATCGTCACCGGCGCGCCGTACATGCACGAGTTCCTCGTCATGCCCTGCCGCAACATGGGCGAGGACGACGCCGACTTCGCGATCTGCTGCGCGGTGCCCGTCGACGCCGCGGGCATCACGATCGTCGCGCGACCCGCGGGCCGCCCGGGCGAGAAGGTGGAGCACGGTGCGCCGCTGTTCTCGCATCGCTACGGGCAGTCGACCGGCGTGGTGCTCTTCGACCGCGTGCTGGTGCCGTGGGAACGCGTGTTCTACGCGGGCGAGTGGGAACACTCGTCGACGCTGACCTACGACTACGCGACCCATCACCGCCACACCTGCATCGCGGCGCGCGCCGGCTTCGGCGACCTGCTGATCGGCGCCGGCGCGCTGATGTGCGAGGCGAACGGTTTCGATCCCGGCGCGAAGTCCGCGCTGCGCGAGCCGATGGTCGAGCTGATCAAGATCGTCGAGGGCTTCTATGCGTGCGGCGTGGCGGCGAGCGTGTATGGG
>CAYGXL010000255.1:0-3269 GCA_964353935.1 uncultured Burkholderiaceae bacterium
CCTTCAGCTTGAACTCGCCGCTGCCGAGGCTGGAGATGATGATCAGCGCCAGCAGTGCCACGATCAGTCCGGCCGGCCGCAACAGCAGCCCGAACGCGACCACGGCCCCCAGCACGAGGATCAGGGGCTTGAAGTGAAACTCGTCGACGTGGCCGTGGCCTTCATGGGCCTCGGCGCGCAGTCCCTTGAACGCGACGAAGGCGCCGATCGCCATCAGCAGCAGGCCGAGCACAGTCGGGAAATAGGCCGGGCCCATGCGCGCGGCGGTGCCCATGTCGTACTGCCGCGCGAAGCCGGCGAAGAACAGGCCGAACGCGATGAACATCACGCCCGACCAGAAATCCTTGGCATTCTTGATTTTCATCCTGCTCCCCAGGGGCGGCGTTCTAGTCGACGCGTGCGCCCGAAAACTTCACGACCTTCTCGTACTTCGCCAGTTCGGAACGGACGAACTGCTGGAAGTCGCCCGGGGTCATCGGCGCCGGTTCCGCGCCCATCCGGGCCAGCCGCTCGCGCATCTCGGGCGACCGCAGCGCGGCCGTGAACTCCTTGTTCAGCCGCTCGACCACGGCGGGCGGCGTTCCCGCGGGCGCGAAGACGCCGAACCATGTCGACACGTCGAAGCCGGGCAGCCCGCTCTCCGCCATCGTCGGCACGTCGGGCATCGCCTCGGCGCGGCGCGTGCTGGTCACCGCGAAGGCCACCAGCTTGCCGGCCTTCACCTGGGTCAGCGCCGATGCGAGGTTGTCGAACATGAAGTCGGTCTGACCGGCCAGCAGCCCCAGTTGGGCGGGCGCCGCGCCGGCATACGGAATGTGAACCGCCGAGATCCTGGCCTGCGACTTCAGCAGCTCGCCCGCCATGTGGCCGGCGCTGCCGTTGCCTCCCGAGGCGAAGTTCAGCTTGCCCGGATTGGCGCGCGCAAAGGCCACCAGGTCGCGCGCGCTGCGTATGTTCAACTGCTGCGCGCGCTCGGGTGTCATCACGAGGACGTTGGGCACGTGGGCGATCAGCGTGACCGGCGCGAAGTCCTTGATCGGGTCGTACGGCAGCTTCGAGAACAGCCAGGGGTTGATCGCGTGCGTGGCGACCGCGCCGATCACGAGCGAGTACCCATCGGGCGCCGCCTTGGCGACCAGGTCGACCCCGAGGTTGCCTCCGGCGCCGGGCCGGTTCTCGACGACGACGATGCCGAGCGGCTCCTTCAGGCGCTCGGCGAGCGCGCGGGCGGCCGTGTCGAGCGGCCCGCCCGGTGGATACGGCACGACCAGGCGGATCGGTTTCGTCGGATAGGATTGAGCGGCGACCGGGCCGGCCAGCGCACACGCGGCCAGCGCGGCACCCAGTGCCGCAAACGCGCGGCGTCGAATCACGTTCTGTCTCCGTCCTGGATTTCTAGTTTCCACCGCATTAAACCCGAAATCGGGGCGAACGTGGAATCGTCAGCCCTCTGCAAGGTGATCGCATGCTGCCGACACTCACCACTTCGCGATTGATCGTCGATCACATGGCGCCCGGCCATGCGGAAGCGCTTGCCGACTTCTTCCGGCGCAACGAGCAGCATCTGGCGGCCTGGGATCCGCCGCGTCCGGCCGGCATCATGGAGCCGGAGTTCTGGACGGCCGCTGCTCGAGCGCCTGGGCTTCGTGACCGAGGGACTCGCGAAGCACTACCTGTTCATCGACGGCGCCTGGCGCGACCACGTGCTGACCGCGCGCCTCAACCCGGCCTTCGACGCGACGGTCTTCAGCTCCAGGCGGTTTCGACCTGCCTGAAGCGGTCGCCCACGGGCGGGTGCAACTCCGCGATCACGTCGTCCGCGAGCAGCGTCACCTCGACGGCGTCGACGCGCGCGGCCGGTGGACCGCGACGGGCCCAGCGCTCCAGCGCGTCGAGTTGCCGGTCCTGGCCCAGCGCCACGGCCTCGACGCTGCCGTCCGCTCGGTTGCGCACCCAGCCACGCAGGCCGAGCCGCTGCGCCTCGCGGCTCGTCGCGTGGCGAAAACCGACGCCCTGGACGAGGCCGCGGATGACGAGCCGGCGCGCCGCCATCAGACCGCGCCCAGCGACCTCAGGCGCTCGATCTCGGCCGCGTCTAGCCCGCACTCGCTCAGCACCTCCGCGGTGTGCTGGCCGAGCGTCGGTGGCGCGCGGTCGTACGCGGGCGGCGTGGCCGAGAACTTGATCGGATTGGCGACGAGCGGGACCTGGCCCGCGAGCGGATGCGGCAGGTCGACGCGCAGCGCACGCGCAGCCACCTGAGGATCGGCGAGCGCCTGCGCGATGTTGTTGATCGGTCCGCACGGAACGCCGGCGGCTTCGAGCTGTTCTGTCCAGAACGCGACCGGCCGCGCGCGCACGATCGGCTCGAGGATCGCGAGGACTTCTTCGCGGTTGCGCACCCGATCGGCGTTGCGCCGGTAGGACGGATGCGCGGACAACTCGGCGCATCCCGCGACCTCGCAGAACTTCACGAACTGCCCGTCGTTGCCGACCGCGATCACCACGTGGCCGTCGGCGGCCTCGAAGACCTGGTACGGCACGATGTTCTGGTGGGCGTTGCCCGCGCGTCCCGGTGGAGTGCCGGAGGTGAGGTAGTTCATGTTCATGTTGGCGAGCATCGCGAGCATCACGTCGAACAGCGCCATGTCGATGTGCTGGCCCTGCCCGGTGCGCTCGCGGTGCGCGAGCGCCGCGAGGATGGCGACGGTCGAGTACATGCCGGTCATAAGGTCCGAGACCGCCACGCCCGCCTTCTGCGGGCCGCCTCCGGGCAGGTCGTCGCGCTCGCCGGTGATGGACATGAACCCGCCCATGCCCTGGATGATGAAGTCATAGCCCGCGCGGTCCGCGTGCGGACCGTACTGGCCGAACCCGGTGATCGAGCAGTAGACCAGGCGCGGATTCAGCGCGGCGAGGGTCGCGTGGTCGAGACCGAAGCGGGCGAGTTGCCCGACCTTGTAGTTCTCGACGACGACGTCCGCGCGTTCCGCGAGCAGGCGCACCACCCGTTGACCTTCGGGGTGCGCGAGATCGACGGTGACGGAGCGCTTGCCGCGATTCGCGGCCAGGTAGTAGGCCGCTTCCGTCGTGTCTCTTCCTCCCTTGTCCTTCAGGTAGGGCGGACCCCACGCGCGCGTGTCGTCGCCCGTGCCGGGGCGCTCCACCTTGACGACGTCCGCGCCGAGGTCGGCGAGCAACTGGGTGCACCACGGGCCGGCGAGCACCCGGGTCAGGTCGAGCACGCGGAGGTGGCCCAGCGCGTTCAT
>CAYGXL010000256.1:0-3236 GCA_964353935.1 uncultured Burkholderiaceae bacterium
GTGCCCGTTGCGCTCGGTCTGCGCGCTGATCGGCAGGAAGACGTCCGCATGGCCGTTTCGGGCTGCAGGTACGAGTTCAGGAAGATCACCTTCGCGCCGCGCGGCAGGCCGGCGAAGTTGAAGCCTTCGCCCCACACGAGCACGAGGTCGGTGCCTTCCGGGAAGCTGATCGGCGCGGCGCCGAACAGCGCCTCGGCGGCGCGACGGTTCGGGTTCTTGTCGGGCCTGATCAGGACCTTGTCCTCGATCACTTCGCCTGGCGCCGGCACGGCGTCATGCTTGACGAAGGCGGTGAGGCGCGCGCCCAGCATCGCCTTGAACGCCGCAAGTTCCTCGTTCGAGCCCCACGACGAGACCAGCGCGACTGGCCGCTTGGCCTCCGTGACGAGGTCGCGCGCGCGCGCCATGGCTTCCGCCAGCTCGGCCGGCTTGCCCTTCAGCAGCGCCTGCTCGGCGCGCGGTCGCTCGAAGACCTTCGCGAGGTCACGCCCCTTGTTGCAGATCCACGGCCCGTTGACGGCCGGGTTCTCGAGCGGCGTCACGCGGTCGATCGATGCGTTGCGGCGCGGGTACAGCGCGTTCAGCTTCCACTCGGGCTTGCGGTGCCAGATGTTGACGGTGCAGCCCCGTTCGCAGCCCGGGCAGACCGACGGCGTCGGTTTCATGTACCAGACGCGCGAGCGGTACATGAAGTCCTTCGAGAGCAGCGCGCCGACCGGGCAGATGTCCACCACGTTGTCCGAGTACGGGTCGCGATCGAACGCGCCGTCCTCGACCGCGCGCACCAGCGAGTGGTCGCCGCGGAACTGGATCGCCAGCGAATGCGATCCGGAAACCTCGGCGGTGAAGCGCGTGCAGCGCGAACACAAGATGCAGCGCTCGTTGTCGATGACGATGCGCTCGGACAGCGAGTGGAACTTGGTCGCGGTGACCTTCGGCTCGAACGACACCGGCCGCTCGCCGTGGTACTCGTAGTGCTGGTCCTGCAGCATGCACTCGCCGGCCTTGTCGCAGATGCCGCAGTCGACCGGGTGGTTCAGCAGGATCAGCTGCAGCGTCTCCTTGCGCCGGTTGCGGACCGACTCGGTCTCCGTCAGCACCTTCATGCCTTCCTCGATCGGCATGTTGCAGGCGATCTCGGACCACGTGCCGCCCTTGCCGTCCTCGACGTCGACGATGCACATCCGGCAGTTGCCGGCGACCGACAGGTTCGGGTGCCAGCAGAAGTACGGGATGTAGTGCCCGGCCGCGAGGGCGGCCTGCAGCACCGTCTGGCCGGGTTCGGCGTGCACCGGCTGGCCGTTGATGAAGAAGTCAGGCATGGGCCACCCCGGCTGCGCCAAAGGACTCGGCAACATCGAGCACGCCGCCGCACTTCGAGCGCTTGTTCTGTATGAAGAATTCGAACTCGTCGCGGAACTTGGCGATGAAGCCGACGGTCGCGTACCCCGCGGCGTCGCCCATCCCGCAGATGGTCGTGCCGTCGTTGGCGTTGGAGATCGCGATCAGCTGGTCGAGGTCCTCCATCCGGCCCTGGCCGCTGACGATGCGGTCGATGATCCGGTGCATCCAGCCCATGCCTTCGCGGCACGGCGTGCACTGGCCGCACGACTCGTGGTGCCAGAAGCGCAGCATCACCTGCAGCAGCCTCACCATGCAGGTGCCTTCGGCGATGGCGATCATGCCGCCGGAGCCGAGCGCGGAGCCGGCCTTGTCGAACACGCCGTGCTCGTAGGTCAGGTTCTCGCAGTCCTCGCCGGTCAGCACCTTCGCGGAGATGCCGCCCGGGATCAGGCCCTTCAGCTTGCGGCCGCCGATCATCCCGCCGCAGTCCTCGAAGAGGAACTTCTTCAGCGGATAGCCGTGCTCGACCTCGTAGACGCCCGGCTTCGCGATGTGGCCGGAAATCGACACGAGCTGCGTGCCGGGGCTCCTGGCGGTGCCCACCTTGCGGAACGCTTCGGCGCCCATGCGGACGATGACCGCGACGTTCGACAGCGTCTCGACGTTGTTCACCACCGTGGGCCGCAGGTACAGGCCTTTCACCGTCAGGCGCGGCGGGCGGTTGCGCGGGTAGCCCTTCTTGCCTTCGATCGACGTAAGCAGGCCGGACGCCTCGCCGCACACATACGAACCGGCGCCCTGGATGATCACCAGGTCCATCACGAACCCGGTGCCGTGGAGCGGCTTGCCGAGGTAGCCGGCGGCGTACGCCTCCTCGATCGCGGCCTGCAGGCGGCGATACGGCATGTCGAACTCGCCGCGCATGTAGACGAACGCGTTGCGCACGCCGAGCGCGTAACCGGAGAGCAGCATCGACTCGATCAGCTGGTGCGGGTTGTTCTCGAGGACCCAGCGGTCCTTGAACGTGCCGGGTTCGCCTTCGTCGGCGTTCGCGCACAGGTAGTGCGGCTGGCCGTCGTTGGGCTTGATCACGGCCCACTTGCGGCCGACCGGGAAGGCGGCGCCGCCATGGCCGAGGATGCCCGCGGCGGTGACTTCCTTCGTCACGTCGACGGGCTGCATGGTGGTCAGGGCCTTCTCGAGCGCGCCGTAGCCGCCGCGCGCCAGGTATTCGGCGAGCAGGTGGGACGTCGCCGTCACCGGGAAGGTCATCAGGAGCGGAGTGCCGGGCATGGTCGCGGTCCTCTCAGCTCAGCCGGCCGAGCAGCTCGTCGAGCTTCTCGATCGACAGGTTTTCGTGATAGGCCTCGTTGACCATCACGACGGGCGCCGTGCCGCACGAGCCGAGGCACTCGACCTCGGACAGCGTGAAGCGGCCGTCGGCGGTGGTCTCGCCGGGCTTGATGCCGAGCTTGCCGGCGAGCGCGTCGACCAGCCGCTCGGAGCCGCGCATCGAGCACGTCACGTTGCGGCAGGCCTGAAGGTGCCAGCGGCCGATCGGCTTGCGGCGGAACATCGTGTAGTACGACAGCACCTGCTCGATCTGCATCCGCGGCACGCCGAGGTACCCGACCAGCGCGACGATGTCCTCGTCGGCCACGTAGCCGCGCTCGGCCTGCACGCGGTGCAGGCAGGGCATCACCATCGTCGACTCGAAGTTCGGCGGCAGACGCTTCTTCAGCGCCTCGAACTCCGGCATCAGCCGTTCGACGACGGGCATCAGAGCAACGCTCATCGGTCGCACTCCCCGCCGATCATGTTGATCGAGCCGAAGGTCGGGATCAGGTCGGCGAGCTGGTAGCCGTCGAGCATCCGGCTCGCGATGCCCATCG
>CAYGXL010000257.1:0-3165 GCA_964353935.1 uncultured Burkholderiaceae bacterium
CTAGCGGTCGAGTTCGTCGCCGAGTTCCTTCGCGCGGGCGTCCGCGGCGCGCAGCGCCTTGACGATGGCGCTCTTCACGTCGTCTGCATCGAGGCTCGCGAGCGCCGCGGCGGTCGTGCCGCCCTTTGAAGTGACGCGTTCGCGCAGCACCGACACCGGCTCCGGCGAGGCCGCCGCCAGTTGCGCCGCGCCGGCGAATGTCTGCACCGCAAGGGCCCGCGCCTGCGCCTCGTCCAGCCCCATGTCGAGCGCGGCCCGCTGCATCGCCTCGATGAAGTAGAAGACGTAGGCGGGGCCGCTGCCCGAGATCGCGGTGACCGGGTCGAGGCGCGACTCGTCGTCGAACCATACGACCTGCCCGACCGCAGCGAGAATCTGACCCGCAAGGGCACGCTGCTCTTCGCTGACGCCAGCCAGCGCGGCCGCCCCGGTGATGCCCGCGCCGATCAGTGCCGGCGTGTTCGGCATCGTTCGCACGATGACTTCCGAGCCGAGCCAGCGCGCCAGCGTGCTGGCTCGCACGCCGGCCGCGATCGACAGCACGAGCGGTCGCGCGAGGAACGGCCGGATGGCGTCGACCGCGTCGCGCATCTGCTGCGGCTTGACGGCCAGCACGACGGCCGCGCACTCTCCGAGCCAGTCGCCTGCCGCGTCGTGCGCAGTCACCCCGTGCTGATCCTCGAGTTGCTTGCGGCGCACCGCATCGATCTCCAGGACGGAGATCGAGTGGGTGAGACCAGCGCGCTTCATGCCGCCGATGAGCGCCGCAGCCATGTTGCCGCCGCCGATGAACGCGATCTTCATTGTGTCGTTCGTTCCCGTTCGCCGAAGATGGCCGTGCCGATCCTGACCATGGTCGTCCCCTCGAGCACGGCAGGCTCGAGATCGGCCGACATGCCCATCGAAAGGGTGTCGATGTCGAAGCCGGCCGCGCGCAGGCGATCGAACAGGGCCCGCATCGCCGCCAGCGGTGCTCGCTGGAGCGCCGCATCGGCTGCGGGCTCCGGGATCGCCATCAGGCCCCGCAGCTTCAGCCGCGGCAACTGGCCGACGGCCCGCGCCAGCGACTCCACATCGCCTGGTGCAACGCCGCTCTTCGACCCTTCGCCGCTGATGTTCACCTGAAGCAGCACGTTCAACGGCGTCAGGTCCGGCGGCCGCTGCTCGGACAGGCGCTGCGCGACCTTCAACCGGTCGACCGACTGAACCCAGTCGAACTGCTCCGCGACGGCGCGCGTCTTGTTGCTCTGGAGCGGCCCGATGAAGTGCCACTCCAGTTCGCCGCGCTGCGGCCGCAGGGTTTCGATCTTGTCGATCGCTTCCTGGACGTAGTTCTCGCCGAACGCAACCTGTCCGGCCGCATGAACCGCGGTCACCGCGTCGACCGGGAAAGTCTTGCTCACCGCGACCAGGGAAACGCTCGTCGGATCGCGTCCGGCCGCCCGCGCTGCCGAAGCGATGCGGCCCAGGACCGCCTGCAACCGTGCCTGCACCCTATCTACGGAATTCCACATGATCGTCAGCAAAGACGGCTAGACACTTGTCTTTTCTAGCTTTTTTGCGGGATCGGTCGGGCAGGCGCCCGCGTTACTCTTGGTCATCCCGTCACTCGGCGAAGGGGAATCGGTCCTCTTCGAGACGCCTCATCGGCCACCCGCATGGACATCTCAGAACTGCTCGCATTCTCCGTCAAAAACAAGGCGTCCGACCTGCACCTGTCGGCCGGCCTCCCGCCGATGATTCGCGTCCACGGCGATGTCCGCCGGATCAACCTGCCGCCCCTGGAACACAAGGACGTGCACGGGATGATCTACGACATCATGAACGACTCGCAGCGCAAGCACTACGACGAGAACCTCGAGGTCGACTTCTCGTTCGATCTTCCGGGCCTGGCCCGCTTCCGCGTCAACGCCTTCAACCAGGACCGCGGAGCGGCCGCCGTCCTGCGGACGATTCCATCGAGGGTGCTGTCGCTGGAGGAATTGCAGTGCCCGCGCCAGTTCGCCGACTTCTCGTCGAAGCCGCGGGGCCTGGTGCTGGTGACGGGCCCGACCGGTTCCGGCAAGTCGACGACGCTTGCCGCGATGGTCGACCACGTGAACAACAACCTGTACGGGCACGTGCTGACGATCGAGGACCCGATCGAGTTCGTGCACGAGAGCCGCAAGTGCGTGATCAACCAGCGCGAGGTCGGTCCCCACACGCTGAGCTTCGCCAATGCGCTGCGCTCGGCGCTGCGCGAGGACCCCGACGTGATCCTGGTCGGGGAACTGCGCGACCTGGAAACGATCCGCCTCGCAATGACCGCCGCGGAAACCGGCCACCTTGTCTTCGGCACGTTGCACACCTCGTCGGCCGCGAAGACCATCGACCGGATCGTCGACGTCTTCCCGGCGGCGGAAAAGGAGATGGTGCGGGCGATGCTGTCGGAGTCGGTCGTCGCGGTGATCTCGCAGACGCTCATGAAGCTCAAGGACGGCAGCGGGCGCGTGGCCGCGCACGAGATCATGGTCGGCACTCCGGCCATCCGGAACCTGATCCGCGAGAACAAGGTCGCGCAGATGTACTCGATGATCCAGACGGGAAGCCAGTTCGGCATGCAGACGCTCGACCAGATCCTGCTCGACCTCGTCCGACGCAACGTCGTGGCGCTCGGCGAAGCAAGGCAATACGCCAAGTCGCCCGACGCATTCGTCGGATAACCCGGGAGCGAGAGCAGACCATGGAAAGAGACCAGGCCACACGATTCGTACACGACCTGCTTCGCCTGCTGGTCAGCAAGAAGGGCTCGGACCTGTTCCTCACGTCCGAGTTTCCGCCGGCCTTCAAGATCGACGGCCGCGTCCTTCCGGTGTCGAACCAGCCGCTGACGGCGCAGCACACGGCCGAACTCGTGCGCTCGATCATGAACGACCGCCAGGCGGCGGAGTTCGAGAAGTCGAAGGAGTGCAACTTCGCCATCAGCCCCACCGGCATCGGCCGGTTCCGGGTGTCGGCGTTCGTGCAGCAGGGCAAGGTCGGCATCGTTTTCCGGACGATCGCGGACCACATCCCGACTACGGAGGAGCTGAACCTGCCGGCGGTGTTGAACGAGCTGGCGATGTCCAAGCGCGGCATCGTCATCGTCGTCGGCGCGACCGGCTCCGGCAAGTCGACCACGCTCGC
>CAYGXL010000258.1:0-3154 GCA_964353935.1 uncultured Burkholderiaceae bacterium
CGACTACGAGAACATCAACACACCCATTGAGGAGACCGCGCTGGCGCTGAAGCAAGGCGGTCAGCGGAATGTTGTCGAACACGGCGGAGACGAAACCCAGTCCGAACGCCGTCTGCCACGACGCGGCCGGCAGCTCTTCCACCGGCATCATCGACGCCGCGAGCACCAGCGACAGCAGGAAGATCGTTCCCTTCATCGATGCCGGCACGAGCCGCCAGTCCGGGCGGCGCACGTGGCCGCCGATGAAGATCGCCGCCCATACGGCGACGCCGATGAACGGGAAGCGGTCCGCAATCTCGTTGAAGAACAGGTTGACCGTCACGTTCACCGCGATGGCGCCCGCCAGGATGAACGCGACCACGGCGAGCGACCACCAGTCGACCCGCGCACCGGCCTCCGCGTCCTTCTGGATCGGCTGCAACGCGTGCTGCTGGCGCGCCGCGATGACGCCGAAGATCAGCAGCGCCACCGTCGAAGCGATGTAGGCCTCGAAGACCACCAGGGGCGAGATCCCGGAGATCCACATCATTGTCGTCGTCGTGTCGCCGACCACGCTGCCGGCGCCGCCTGCGTTGGACGCGGCGACGATGCCTGCGAGGTAGCCGATGTGCACCTTGCCGCGAAACACCGTGGCCGCCACGGCGCCGCCGATCATCGCGGCGGCGATGTTGTCGAGAAAGCTCGACAGCACGAAGACGAGCACGAGCAGCACGAAGCCCCCCTTCCAGTCATCCGGAAGGTAGTCGGGGAGGATCGCCGGCACGCGGCTCTCCTCGAAGTAACGGGCGAGCAGGCCGAATCCCAGCAGCAGCATGAAGAGATTCGCGAGCACCACCCACTCGTGGCCCAGATGGACGAAGAATCCGGTGAAGCCAGCCCCGGTCCGGAACGGGGAAAACGCGATCTTGTAGATGGCGATGACCGTCGCGCCAGCGACCGCGATCGGCATCGTGTGACGATGGAACAGGGCCACGCCTGCGAGCGTCGCGGCGAACAGGATGAACTCGACGGGAACGCTGGCGATCGTCGGCCCCGCAAACGAGCCTCCCGCGGCCACCGCCATCGCGGGCGCCACGGACAACGCGACTCCGACGGCTGCCCGTCTCCACTCCTGCATGAGGCTGTCTCCGTTGCGCCGCTTCTTGTTGTCAGTCGGCTGTTGTGATGACGACGTGCACCCGGTACGGGCCATGCGCTCCCAGCACGATGGTCTGTTCGATGTCTCCGGTCCGCGAGGGGCCGGACACCATGTTGATCGCGCGCGGCATCATGTCGGCGACGCCGCCGCGCTCCGCTCGCATCAGGGCGAACGCGTCCTCCATCGTGGCGACGATGCGCGACGCCGGCACGATCGCGATGTGCGTTTCCGGCAGCAGGTGCGTCGAAGACGGCGTCTCGCGGCTGGAAGTGAGCACCAGAGTTCCGGTCTCTGCGAGTGCGCAGAAGCACCCCGTGACGCCGACCGCGTCCGCGCCCTGCGATTCGTCGCGCTTCGGCCGCCGAGCTTCGGCGTCCACGCCCGCAGCGGCCCAGTCGAGTCCGGCCAGTTGCGGCCACACCACCACCTTCGGCGCGAGTCCCTGCGCCACCAGGTAGCGCGCGACAGCGGCGGGCGCCTCGGCCATCGAGGGCACCTCGTCGACGGTGCTCGCCATCCGCTCGGCCATCCGGCGGAAGTGGCGGGTCAGGTCGCCCGCGATCGCCGGGCCCGGACCGGACGGATGGCGCGCCATGTAGTCCTCGGCCCGAGCGCGCTCGGCTTCGGTCGACGGCCCCGGGCGCCGCTGGTTGGTACGTATGCGCTGCAGGATCGCCGCGCGTGACTTGCTCGTGTCGAAGCTCATCGTTGCGCCTTCCGGATAAAGGTATCGATGCGGCGGACGCCCTCAACGATCGCGGCCTCGCTCGCGGCGTACGAAAAGCGGATGTGCTGGCCATCGCCCTCAACACGCGGACCGAAGTGGATGTCGGCCAGGACGGCGACGCCGGCCTCGTGCAGCAGGCGCTTGCGCAAGTCCTCCGAGTCCTTCGCGCCGACGCGCGCGCACGCTTCGGTCACGTTCGGCCACGCATAGAACGCGCCGCCCGGCGATGCGCAGCGGAAGCCGGGAACCTCGTTCAGCAGCCCGACGATCAGGTCGCGACGCGTGTGGAAGCTCGCCTTCATGCGGTCGGCCTCGGCCTGGGGACCGGTCAGCGCCGCGAGTGCCGCCCACTGGCTGATCTGCGATGCGCACGATTCCGTGTTGGTGATCCAGCGCGTGAAGACCGGCGCGAGCGTCGCGTTCGCGGTGAACCCGATGCGCCAGCCGGTCATCGCGTACGTCTTCGACGCGCCGTCCGAAATGATGGTCCGCTCGCGCATGCCCGGCAGCGTCGCGATCGATACGAAGTCGCCGTCGTAGACCAGCTTGCTGTAGATCTCGTCGGCGTACACCCAGACTTCCGGGTGCCTGCGCAGCACCTCGGCGATCGCCTCGAGGTCCGCACGCGTCAGCAGGCCGCCGGTCGGGTTGTGCGGCGTGTTCAGGATCAGCAGCCGCGTCTTCGGCCCGATCCGGGCCTCGAGTTCGTTCGGGTCGAAGGCGAACGCGCGCGACTCGCGCAGCGGCAGGCCGACCGGAACCGCGCCGTTGGCGACGATCTGCGATTCGTAGATCGGGAAGCCCGGGACGGGGAAGATCACCTCGTCGCCGACCCCGTAGTCGGTGACCGACGCGATCGCGTAACCGATGAACGGCTTGGCGCCCGCGCCGACGACCACTTCGTCCGGCGCGATGTCGATGCCGCGCAGGGCACCCATGGAACGCGCGGCCGCAGCGCGGAGCTCGTCGATGCCCGCAGACGGCGTGTAGCCGTGCTTGCCGCCACGGACGGCGTCGACGGCGGCGTCCTGGATGTGCGTCGGCGTCGGGAAATCGGGCTGGCCGATGCAGAAGGAAACGATGTCCTTGCCCTCGCGGATCAGCCGGTTGACTTCGGCGAGGACGACGAACGCGTTTTCTGTGCCCAGCGCGCTGGCACGGCGAGAGAGGTTTGGCATGGCGCGGCGATTATAGGAGCGGGGGTCACGCGGCCCGCGCGGTCCAGCGGCGAACGCAGGCACGGGCCAGCGCATCGGTCGAGTCGATGCAGCGCGCGCGCAGCGGCGAGG
>CAYGXL010000259.1:0-3094 GCA_964353935.1 uncultured Burkholderiaceae bacterium
TGGATCCCCGACGACCGGGGTAGCGTCCTGGTGAAGGCTGAACTCTTAAGCAGGACTGCAGCGGGATGCCTATATGATTTCGAGGTCGCATGCGATAGGACGCCAATCGCGCGCGGACGACTGATGGTCGCCTTCACACAGCACACGACACAGTGATAGCAGATTCTGTCTCATCAACTCGGCGCGCGCTGGTAACAGGCGGCAGCGGTGAAATCGGAAGGGCCGTTTGCCGAGCCCTCGCCGCGACAGGAATTGAAGTGATCGTGCACGCCAACCGTGGAGTGGACCGGGCGCAGGCAGTAGTCGATGAACTCGTGAAGACTGGCGGCCGCGCATCGGCCATCGCGTTCGATTTGCAGGATGGTGTGCAGGTCAGTGCCGCTACGGACCGCCTTCTCTCAGCCGGTCCAGTCCAGATCCTCATCAACAATGCAGGCGTTCACCGCGACGCTCTGATGGCGGGCATGGGTCAAGACGACTGGACTGATGTCGTCGACATAAACCTGAACGGCTTCTTCCGTGTGACCCAGCCTCTGCTTCTGCCGATGGTGCGAACGCGCTGGGGACGAATCGTCAACATCACTTCCGTCGCAGGACAGGCCGGGAATCGTGGGCAAGCTAATTACGCAGCGGCAAAGGCTGGCTTGCACGGTGCCACCAAGTCATTGGCCAAAGAGGTGGCGAGTCGCGGGATTACGGTCAATGCAGTCGCTCCAGGCATCATCGACACCGACATGTCATCCAATAGCTTCCCGCCCGAGAAGCTGAAGGAACTGGTTCCGATTGGCCGGGCCGGTCGACCAGAAGAGGTCGCAGGACTGGTGGCGTTCCTCGTATCCGACGCTGCAGGCTATATAACTGGTCAGGTGATCGGCGTGAACGGCGGACTTTACTGAGACATGGAGTCTCCTTCTGCCTCGGAGTTTTGGGACCGCGTCTGGATCGCGATCCCAGCCTACAACGAAGCCCGAACGATTCGCTCGTTGGCAGAGGCTTCTCTTTCGCTCTGCCCTCGCGTAATCGTCGTCGACGACGGCTCGACAGACGAGACCTGCTCGCAGCTCGGGGGCCTGCCCATAACGCTGCTCCGCCATGAGACGAACGAAGGCAAGGCGGCGAGCCTGAGGACGGCCTTCCGGCACGCGCTCGCACATGACGCACGATGCGTCATCACCCTGGACGGCGATGGTCAGCATGACCCATCCGATGCGCCGAGTCTTCTGGACGCGTGGGAAGGACACAATGATCGAATCGTGATCGGCTCACGCTTACACGACCGAACCCAGTTTCCGCCTGCCCGATATCGGGCAAATCGCTTCGCCTGTTTCTGGATCTCCTGGGCGTCATGCCACCCGATCGCCGATTCCCAGTCAGGCTTTCGCATCTACCCGCAAGAAGTGATGCGCATCGCATTGAATCGGGTGCGCAGCAGCCGCTTTACCTTCGAAAGCGAAATCCTGATCGACGCTGCATCGAAGGGGTTCCGTACGCTCGCGGTCGCCATCCCGGGGCACTACCCGGAAAACGCGAGGCAGAGCCACTTCCGACCGGTCGTTGACATAACGAAGATCGTCCTGATGGTGGCAGGACGCCTGCTGCGTCAAGGCATGGCGCCCCTTGGGTTGTGGCGTAGCCTTCATCCACCTCAGGTTCTCCCTGGCCGTCAGGCAAGCACCCCACCGGCCCGTCGATACGGGGATCATTCTCGAGAAGTTGCAGTGCGATGACCGGGGAGTTGCCGCTCATTAGCGCGGAGAAGTTGGTCTATCGCTATCCGGAGCAGTCCGAAGCCGCGCTAGATGGCGTGGACCTGCAACTCATGCGCGGACATGCTGTGGGACTGCTCGGACCAAACGGCTCGGGCAAATCGACGTTGATCAACGTGCTGATCGGCCTTCGTACTCCTCAGTCCGGCGCGGTCGTCTACGCCGCCAATGAGAGGCCGACTGTTGCTTGGGTCCCTCAGGACTATGCGTTCTATCCAGAATTGACGTGTCAGGAGAATCTCGCGCTCTTCGCCGGCATGCTCGACATGCCGAGGGGTGAAGCTATAGCGCGCGTCGAACGTGCAGCGGCTGACTGCGTTCTCCAAGAATTTATGGACCGCCGCGCCAAGCATTGCTCGGGCGGCGTACGTCGCCGTTTGAACCTCGCCATCGCGTTACTTCAGCGACCTGATGTGTTGCTGCTCGACGAGCCAACTGCCGGCGTCGACCCTCAGTCCCGCGCCTTCTTGCTCGATCGTGTTCGAGAGTTTGTCAGCCATGGCACAGCCGTTCTCTACGCCACGCACTACATGGAGGAGGTGAGCGCAGTCTGCTCTCATATCCTGCTGCTCGATCATGGCCGCGTAGTTGCCAGCGGCGACCTGGCATCGCTTCTTCTCACTCCATCTCATAACGGTCCGTTCGACAACCTAGAGCAGCTTTTCATGCACTACACGAACCGGCGACTCAGGGACTAGGGTGCCGCTCATGTCCTGGCTAGTTCGACAACGAGCACAGCTACTCCGCTTGGCTGCAAAGGAGTGGCGGCTGCTACTTCGCAACCCGCACGGATTGGCCGTCCTGTTCGTGATGCCCGCGCTCTTCCTGTTGGTAATGTCTTTCACGTTGAAGAACACACTTGTCGAAACGGTCGAATTGCCGACGACCGGCTGGGTGCTGGAAGACGGTAGCGCTTCGGCACGGCAATGGCACCAGGAATGGATTCAGAGCCGCGGTGGTGGGCAAACATTCTCTTCGCGAAGAGATCTGCAGGCCGCACTGAAGGCCCGCCAAGTCGAGGCTGGAGTCATCGTGAAGGCGCCCTGGTTGGGTCCGGACAGGCGTCCTCAATTGAAGCAACTCGAGCTATGGCTGGGCAATCGGGTTCAGCCTGCCGCCGCCGCCAGGCTCCGTGCCGAGCTCAGCTTTTCGATCCTTCGGGCTCAGATGCAAATCGCTGCCGCGGAGGCTGGGCCCTTCTCGAGCGTGTTGCTGGAAGGTGCCACGAGCGCAGAGTCAATCCCCGCACCTGGAGCCTTGGCAATCCGGTACCTGTACGAGATCGAGTCCGGCCGGAGGATGACCGCCGTTCAGCAGAGCGTGCCGGC
>CAYGXL010000260.1:0-3058 GCA_964353935.1 uncultured Burkholderiaceae bacterium
CGCGCCGTCCCCCCAAGGGGGAGCGAGCGCCTTCGGAGCGGCCGGGCGGCGCTCATGCATCCTCGCCGCCCAGTCGGTACCCGAGGCCGCGCACGGTGTGGATGACCTCATCGCCGAGCTTGCGGCGCAGGTTGTGGATGTGGACCTCGACCGCGTTGCTGCCGATCGACTCGTTCCAGCCGTACAGCTTTTCCTCGAGCTGGGCGCGCGACACGACCGCGCCCGGGCGCTCGGCGAGCGCCGCGAGCAGGGCGAACTCGCGGCCCGAAACCTCGACCGGCGCGCCGCGCCACCGCACGGCGTGCGTCGCTGGGTTCAGCACGAGGGGGCCGCACTCGACCAGCGGCTCCGCGCGTCCGGCCGCTCGCCGCGTCAGCGCACGCACGCGCGCGGAAAGCTCGTCGAGGTCGAACGGTTTGACGAGGTAGTCGTCGGCGCCGGCGTCGAGCCCGGCGACGCGATCACGCACCGTGTCGCGCGCGGTCATCACCAGGACCGGAAGATCGAGCTTGCGGGCACGCAGGCCCTTGAGGACCTCGAGGCCGTCACGCCGGGGCAATCCGAGGTCGAGCAGGACGAGGGCATACGGCGTTGTCGCGACGGCGGCTTCCGCCGCGACGCCGTCGCGTACCCAGTCGACCGCATGTCCTTCGCCCGCGAGCCCGCTGACCACGCTTTCGCCGATCATCGGGTCGTCTTCGACCAGCAGGATGCGCATTTCCGGCGTCCGCCCTTTGCTCCATCGGTCGCGCCTGCGACCGCGCCGACAGAGAATACTTAACGACGGCTGCCTGTGCCGCCGGCGCGACTAGCTGGAGAAGTGGCGCGCGCGCTCCACGTCGCGAATGCGCTGCTCGAGGTCGGCCACGCTTGTCGCGTTGGCCAGGTAGTTGTGCACTTCGACGGCCATCCCCCGGTCCCAGCGGTCAGCACACCAATTGAAGAGCTTCGGGAACATCTGGCGCATGGCGGCGCCACGAATCTCCTCCAGGTCAAGTTCCCTGGTCGACGGCAAGGCCGGAGCCGCAACGTGCGCCTCCATGCGCTCGGCGCGCGCAGAAGGTCGTCGGGGCCAGAAGGCAAAGGCAAACGGAAGACGGTCAAGCAAGGTGGGCATGGTGATCCTTTCGCTGCAGCCACGGCGGCTGGCCGTCGATTTGCTGCTATGCACAAGGCAGATATTGGCCCCTTTCAGCACGAAAACAAATCGTATTTTCAGATACTTGTGATCATTGGTATTGATCTTCTAAGGATACAATTGCCGCACTGCAAAAGATGGGCTACGTTAGGTCTGCAGTGGAGGTTCCATGGAGCTGTACCAGATCCGAGCCTTTGTCGCGGTGGCGGAACTCGGCCATCTGACCCGGGCCGCCGAGCGCCTGCACGTCAGCCAGCCGGCCCTCAGCGGGCAGATCAAGGCGCTCGAGTCGCTTCTCGAGCTGAAACTGTTCGAACGCGCGCCGAGCGGCATGGTTCTCACCGCCGCCGGCAAGCAGCTGCTGCCGCGTGCGCTCGAAGCCCTGGCCTCGGCCGACGCATTCCGGCATGCCGCCACCCGGCTCTCCGGGCAGGTGGCGGGCACGCTGCGCGTCGGCACCGTCAGCGATCCCAACTCGATCCGGCTGGGTCGCGTGCTGGCGGCGGCGCTTCGCGTGCACCCGCGGCTCGAACTTGCGGTCTCGCACCAGGTCTCGGGCGAGGCGCTCGAGAGCGTGCGCGAGGGGCGCCTGGACGCCAGCTTCTACTTCGGCGATCGCCCGGACGACGACATCGCGGCGCTCGACCTGGCCGAGATCGCCTATCGCATTGCCGTGCCGGCTTCGTGGTCGCATCACCTCGCCGTCAACGAGTGGTCGGCCATCGCATCGGTCCCGTGGGTGCTGACGCCGAAGATCAGCACGTATCACGCGCTCGTCACCACCTTGTTCGCGCAGCAAGGACTGCCGCTGCCGGCGCGCTTCGTCGAGGCTGACGACGAAACCGTCATCACGAACCTCGTCGCGTCGGGGGTCGGCGCGTCGCTGCTGCGCGAGGAGTCGGCGCTCGAACTCGAGCGCGCAGGCACCGCGAAGATCTGGGGCGGGACACGCGTCGTCAGCACGCTGTGGTTCGTCGCCCTGGCCGCGCGGCGTGACGATCCGCTGATCATGGCCACGTTCGACCTCGTGCGCGGCTCGTGGCAGTCCGAGCCGGCGAACGACCGCCTGGCGATCGCCTGAAGCGACGGAAGCTTCGCCAAAAAAATTGGCCGCCACCCCGGACGGGATGGCGGCCCAAGCAACCAGAGCGAAGGGAGACGTCTCCGCTCAAGGTAAAGCGGGGCAGCATGCGCTGCGCCCGCAATCCAGTGCAGGGTCAGCCGAAGGGCGCCTCGCCGGCCTCCAGCCGGTGCACGCGCTGGGACACTTCACGCTCGTTCGCGGCCCGTGCGATCGAACGCTCGAGGTCCTTGAGTCTCGCGCGCTCCAGCGTCTCGAACAGCCGGTCGATCCAGGCGCGCACGGCGGACGACTTCGACGATTCCATGTTGCTCATCTGCTCACCATTCGTGTTGCCTCGCGAGTCACATGTTGAGGGCGACGCGCGCAAAAGGAAAATCGCAATTTCGGATGCTCGTTATCGGCGCTTCCGATGGTTGTCACGAGAAGCGCAGGCTGCAACGCTAGGCAGGCGTGGCATGCGATGACCGAAGCGACGGCGCTCGGCCGTGGCTGACAGCATGCTTCGCCGCCCGCGCGAGCGGGCGTCGACGAATCAGCACTGCAGGCCGCTCGTCTCGTGTTCGAGGCGGTGGATTCGCTGTGAAGCTTCGCGCGGATTCAGCGACTGCTCGACGTAGCGATCACGGTCGTGCGCCTGCGCGCGCTCGAGCGCTTCACTCAGCCACTCGACAAGGCGTTGTAGAAGTCCGGTCCTGTTGCTCATCTGCTGCTCCGGCGCCGAACGGAGGATTCGGCGACATGTCCATGCTGCACCACTGTTGCGCATACCGTACAGATCGGCATCAGCGGCAACGCGCTTTAGAGCGAGGCCTCCGCCGTTCCTTGACCGGCATCAC
>CAYGXL010000261.1:0-3052 GCA_964353935.1 uncultured Burkholderiaceae bacterium
GGGGGAGGGAGAATGCACGGCGGCTGGCGAATGAGCGCGTTCGCGCTGAGCGCGCCCCTGGCCGTGGAGAAACATAGCATTGAACAACCCTGGGGATGGGGGGATTAAGATTCACAGCGCTCCGCGTCGCCTCGTCCGACCGGTGAGCCCAGGCGCAGCACATTGTGGCCGTTGCGGATCAGCAGCACGTCGTCGGGGAAGATCTGCCTGCCCAGTAGATCGACGTCGGCCTGATGGGGCAGGGGATAGGCGCGGATGTCATCCTCGCCAGGCTCGATGAGCGCGGCGAGTTCGGCCAGCAGGCACGCCAGCCGGGCCGCGCCGATCTGGGCGGCGAACACGGAATACTGCACCCGGCAGGCGTGCTTTTCGAGGTGGCGCGCGACCCTGCTCAGCCTTCTGGGATCGGCGATGTCGTAGCAAATGAGATACAGGCGTTCCGGATGGCTCATCAGCCGAGTTCCGCCAGCCAGCCATGCAGGCGATTGAGCACGCCGCGGCCGACCTGGCGCAGCTTGGCACTGTGCGCCTCGAACAAACGCACCAGTTCGGCATCGTCCAAGCGTTGATGATGGCCCTGGTCCCCGCGGGAGAGCAGTTCCAGCACGGGCAGGTGCAGGTTCCAGGCCAGCAGACCGACCAGGTCCCGTCCCAGATCCAGGCGGTCACTCAGCCCGCGCGCCGGTTCCGCCGCCAACCCGGTTTCCGCCAGCAGTTCCGCGACCAGAGCGGCGAGCAGTCCGCGCAGCCGTTTGTCCAGAAACCGGCAAATCCCCGGACTGGCATAGCGCTGTTTGTGGGCGTCCAGCAGCGCCGTCAGCCGCGCCGCGGATGGCGCCTTGTCAAGGTCCAGGTCCAGGCGCTTGACCAGCGCGCGGCGGGCATGGCTTTCCATGGCCCGATACCAGTCACCGTAGCGTTCCCGCCAGTCGGGACGGTCCAGCAGATCGCGCAGCCGGCAGAACAGCCCCGCGCGCTGGGTGGACTCCCCAAACAAGTAGGCATGGATGGCGCCATCCGCATGCAGGAAGGTAACCGTGATCCCCCGCTCGGCGCAGGCGAGCAGCGCGGCCGTGGACCACTCCACCGAGCCGGACGCGATGACCCTGGAAATGCGCTGCAAGGGATACAGGGTCGGCGCCCGGCCGGGGGCGGCTACCCGCAGGGCGGGTTCATCCAGCGCCACGGTCATACCGGTTCTGCCGTTCAGGTATAAAGGTTTCATGGCTCGGTGTGGGGCAGTGCAGCCAGATCGGGCGCCAGCCGCAGCAGTTCCCCGGCCAGCCGGTAGGTTCGCCGGCGCAGGTAGCGACGCAGCCGGCGCGCAAAGATTTCGTAGCAGGCATAGAACATCTGCCGGCCTGCCTTGGCCAGCAGGCAGGCGCCCTTGTCCTCGACGAACTGGTCTTGCCGCAGGGCGTGGGTGCGGAACAGCTCCCAGACCCAGGCATCCAGTCGCGGCCTGAGCGGTTCGATCAGGTCGCAGGCCAGGGACTCGCGGCCATACGCCAAGTCGTGAAAGAAACCCAGCAGCGGGTCCAGCCCCGCCCCGTGACAGGCGCGCACGGCCTCGAAGTGGAGCAGGGTATAGCCCAGTGACAGGCAGGCGTTTACCGGATCGCGGGGTGGGCGGCGGTTGCGTCCGGTAAATTCCAGGGCGGGCGCGAACAGGCAGGTCAAGGCGGCAAAGTAGCCCGCCGCAGCCGTACCTTCCAGGCCACGCAGGACATTCATGTCATCTGCCTGGACCAGGGCGGGGAGGCAGCCATCCAGGTGGGCGATGCCATCGCTCAAGGGCTTGCGGCAATCCGGGCGGTGCGCCAGGGCCTCGTTCAGGGTGCGGCGCTGGGCGCGCAGCTTGCCGTTTAGCAGGGCGCGGGTCCAGGCCAGCCGCAGTTCGGGCTGGTCGCTCACACGGTACTGGGCCAGCCGGCGGCGGGCGTCGGCGTGACCGGGGCCGAGCAACAGGGCGGTGCGGCGGCTGTGGCGGCCACTCAGGCACAGGACGGCCGCGCCCTGTTCGCCCAGCGCGCCCAGTAGAGCACTGTCCAATCCCGTGCGGCCTTGGATGACCACCCGCTCCAGCAGTTTCAGGGGAATGCCGCGCGGGCGCTGTCCCGGCTCCTCGATGATCATCTGGCCATGGCCGAGGCGCAGGCTGAGATCCTTGCGGTCCAGATACAGGGTGCCCATGCGATATGCTCCGTTCAGCCCACGTAGTAGAAATCCGCATCGGCCGGTTTGACGGCGATGCCCAAGGTTTGAATGCCGTCCGGATGCGCCAGTGGCATCAGCATGAAACGGTCCTCGTCCGGGTCGATGATGTCCTTCACTTCCGCCAGCAGTTCGCGGCGCTCCGCGGGTGTTAGGAAGCACTCGAACACCGATTTCTGGCCGCCGCTGGCGTGAGCCTTCAGAGCGTACAGCGCGGCCCTCAGCCGGGTCGGGGAGCTGATGTCGTAGGCGGCGAGGTAAAGGGTACGGTTGGTCATGGGTCCTATTGGACACCGGGCGGTTTAGCGTGTCAGGACCGGCAAGCTTGCCGAGAAACCGAAGTCTCCCGCTGGCGAAGGGAGCTGTAGCGACCTGAAGTCTCCCCCTTACGAAGGGAACTGTAGCGACCCCAAGTCTCCCGCTGGCGAAGGGATCTGTAGCGACCTGAAGTCTCCCGCTGGCGAAGGGATCTGTAGCGACCCCAAGTCTCCCCCTTACGAAGGGGGAGATTTAGAGGGGGTCTGTCAATAAGCGGCGGTAGCGCTGTTTTACCCCCTCCTGGCCTCCCCCTTCGTAAGGGGGAGGGAATGGCGCGGCGGCTGGCCTCCCCCTTCGTAAGGGGGAGGGAATGCACGGCTGGCCTCCCCCTTCGCAAGGGGGAGGGAATGGCGCGGCGGCTGGCCAATGAGATCCTTCACGCTGAGCCCGCATCTGATCGTAGAAAAACGTAGCACTGAACATGCTGTCCTGCTTACCAAGAGAACTGTAGCGCCCCCAAGTCTCCCCCTTGCGAAGGGGGAGATTTAGAGGGGGTCAGAATGGGCGCCGATGGCTCGCA
>CAYGXL010000262.1:0-3037 GCA_964353935.1 uncultured Burkholderiaceae bacterium
AAGCTGCTGCGCTTCCTGCAGGAGCGCACGATCGAGCGGCTGGGCGGGCGCGACGAGATTCCGGTCGACGTCCGCATCGTCAGCGCGACGCACCAGAACCTGCGCGACCGCATCGCGAAGGGGGTGTTCCGCGAGGACCTGTTCTATCGCCTCGCGGAGATCGTCGTCACCGTCCCGGCGCTGCGCGACCGCGCAGGCGATGCCGCGCTGCTGGCGCACGCGTTCGTCCGGCGTTTCGCGGACGAGCAGAAGCGTGGGCGAATGAATTTGAGCGACGAAGCCGTAGTGGCCATCGAGCGCCACCGCTGGCCCGGCAACGTGCGCGAGCTCGAGAACGTGATCAAGCGTGCCGTCATCCTCACGGACGGTCCGACGATCAAGGCGCGCGACCTCGGCCTCGAAGGCGCCGCATCCGAGGAAGTGCCGCTGAACCTGCGCGAGGCGCGCGAGAGCGCGGAGCGGCGCGAGGTCGTTCGCGCGCTGGCGCGCGTCAATGGCAACCTGTCGAAGGCGGCCGACCTGCTTGGGGTCAGCCGTCCCACGCTGTACGACCTGCTGAACCGGTTCGGACTCCGCAAGCAGGATTGAACGAAGGTTGAACACCCGATGGAGGACCGCATGAATCGCGTCCACAAGCTCAGATCGCACGTCGCGCTGCTCGCCGTGGTCGCGAGCGTCCTGCTGTCTGCCTGTGGTCGAGACGACCCGGCCAGCCTGATCGGCTCGGCGCGTGACTACCAGGCCAAGGGCGATCACAGCGCGGCCATCATCCAGTTGAAGAACGTGCTGCAGAAGGAGCCCGAGAACGGCGAGGCGCGGCTGATGCTGGGCCGGTCCGCGCTGATCGTCGGCGATGCGCTGACCGCGGAGAAGGAGTTTCGAAAGGCGCTCGAGCACGGGCAGCCGCAGGGCACCATCGTCCCGCTGTTGGTGGACGCGATGATGCAGAGCGGTTCTGCCGAAAAGGCCGTCAAGGAGTTCGCGCAGACGAAACTCGACGATGCGAGCGCCAACGCCGAATTGCAGGCCCGCCTGGGTGAGGCCTATCTCGGCACCGGAAGCTCCAGGCAGGCGGCAGGCGCGTTCGCGGCCTCGCTGGCCTCGGATCCGAAGAACGTCCGCGCGCAACTCGGGCAGGCGCGAATGAAGGCGATCGAGGGAAAGATCGACGAAGCCACCGCGGACGTGGACAAGATCGCGTCGGCGAACCCGAAATCGCCTGAGACGCTGAAGCTGCTTTCGCAGCTGAAGCTCGCGCGCGGCGACAAGGCGGGCGCGACCACCGCCCTCAAGGGCGCCATTGATGCGTCGCCTTCGACGTCGGGCGCCCGCCTGCAACTGATCTCGCTGCTGATCTCCGACAACCAGCTCGACGCGGCGACCGCCGAGATCGACGCCGCGCGCAAGGCGCGGGCGCCCGAGCTTCCGTTGAAGTATTCCGAAGCCCTGATTGCCTTAGGCAAGAAGGACCTCGTCAAGGCCCGCGAACTGACCCAGGACCTGCTCAAGCGCGCACCGGGCTATGTTCCCGCGGCGGTGCTGCTCGGCTCGATCGAGTTCCAGGAGAAGCGCTTCGACCAGGCCGCAGCCCAGCTGCAGAGCGCTGTCGCGCAGGCGCCGGACCACACCGGCGCGCGGTTGTTGCTCGCGAGGAGTTACCTTGCCTCGGGCAAGCCGGCGCGCGCGGTCGAAGCGCTGGCGCCCATTTCGGATCCGGCGAAGGTCGTCGATCCTGGCCTGTTGATGTTGATCGGCGAGGCGCACTTCGCCAACGGCGACCTCAAGCAGGCCTCCACGTTCTTCGAGAAGGCGTCGCAATCGAAGGGGCCGCAGTCGATGGCGCAGACGCGGCTGGCCCAGATCGCCATGGCGAGCGGCGATGTCGAAGGCGGCGTGCGCAAACTCGAGAACCTCGCGACGGAGGAGGGCGCTTCGGCTCAGACCGACATGGCGCTGCTCACCGGCTACCTGCGCCAGGGCAATACGGCAAAGGCCCTGGAAGTCGCGCGCGGGATGGTGAAGAAGTCGCCGAACGACCCGATGGCGCACCAGGCGCTGGGGTCGGTGCTGGTGCTGAGGAAGGAACCTCCCGCCGCCCGCGCTGCGTTCGCGAAAGCGCTGGAGCAGAACGACACCTACATGCCCGCCGTGGCGAGCCTTGCGCAGCTCGATCTGCAGGAAGGCAAGACGGCCGAGGCGCGCGCGCGCTTCGAGGCCGTGCTGGCCAAGGATCCGAAAAACGGCGCCGCGCTGATGGGTCTCGCGGCCGTGCTGGAGCGAGCCAAGGCGCCGTCCGCGGAAGTCGTCGCCCTGCTGCAGCGGGCGATCGCGGCCCAGCCCGACGTCCCCGGTCCGCGTCTGGCGCTGATCAATCTCTACCTTCAGCAACGCGATGCGCGCGCGGCCCTGTCGGCCGCGCAGGAGGCGTCGGCCGCGCTCGGCAAGGATTCCCGCATCGTCGACGCCCTCGGCCGCGCGCAATTGGCCGCCGGAGAAACCAACCAGGCAATCGACACCTTCAGCCGCCTGGCGGCGGCCGAGCCCAGGTCGCCGGTGCCGCTGCAGCGACTGGCCGGCGTGTACGCGAGCAACAAGCAGCCGGAACGCGCCATCGATGCGCTGGTCCGTGCGCAGAAACTGGCGCCCGCGGACGCCAACATCGCGCGTGACCTGGCCGCGCTCTACCTGTCCACCGGCAAGAACGACGAGGCCATGAAGCAGGCGAAGGCGCTGCAGGCGTCCTCACCCAAGTCGGCGGCGGGCTTCGCATTGGAAGGTGACGTTCATCGCCAGTCGAAGCAACTGGCCGCCGCGGAGAAGGCGTATCGCGACGGACTGAAAGTCGAGCCGGCGTCGAGCCCGACGGCAATGAAGTTGCACAACGTCCTCCTGGCCGCGAGCAAGAAGGCGGAGGCGGACGCTCTCGCACGGACCTGGATCGCCGACCGGCCGAAGGACGTCGCGTTCCGGAACTATTTGGGAGAGCAGGCGCTGCGCACGGGGGACCACAAGGCCGCGGCCGCTCAGTACCAGGCCA
>CAYGXL010000263.1:0-2972 GCA_964353935.1 uncultured Burkholderiaceae bacterium
CACCAGGAACGTCGTCTACCCCCTGGTCCGGCTGAATCCGAAGAACGATGCGATCAGCGCTGTTCGGGTGTCGGCGATCCCGGGGGTAAGGCAAGCGGGGGAGACGGCGCCGGACAGGACCATCGCCGTTCTCGTCCCGATGTTTCCCGGCACCCACGACAAGCTCGGTGCCGTGAACCTGCTGCCGGAAACCGATGGCGTCGTACGGCGGTACTTCCCCTGGCTGAAGGAACCCGGTTACCTGATTCCGTCCATGCCGCTTCGCACTCTGGAGTTCGGCGGCTACAAGCCGATGATGGGAGCACGACAGGAGGAGCAGGGATATCTCCTTAACTGGCGGAACAAGCGCGGTGACTACCGCCGGGTGTCATTCGCAGAGGTGTTCGCGGCCATGAACGGCCGTGGCACGCTCGATCTGTCCGTGTTCCGCGGCGCCATCGTCATCATCGGGGTATCGGCGCCAGGCATCGCGACGGTCAAGGCCACGTCGGCATCGCCGGTAATGGAGGACAACGCGATCCTCGCCACCGCGATCGACGACCTGAAGAACGGAACCTACCTGCGTCGTCCGCCACCATGGGCCGGCGCGGCGGTGTCGCTTGCCTTCGTCATCCTGCTCGCGCGGGCGTTCTACCTGGGCGTATCCGAAAAGAGCATCAACCGCTGGTTCGGGCTCGGGCAGACGGCATTGCTCCTCGTCACGATCGGATCGGCAAGCTATACGCCTTACCTGATCGACCTGTCGGACAGCTTCGTGATCGCGCTCGCGTTCTTCGCTATCGCGAAGGTGCATGCGCTGGTGGACCGCAGCACGTCCCGCGGAGTTCGAACCTTCGCGGAGGTGGGAAGCGATCCGACGCGCACGAAGATGATCGTCATCGGCTTCTCGACCGCGCACAGAAGGATGGAGCAGGTTGTCCATCTGCGAGCCCAGGCGGAGCGGATCTTCGACGTCAGGAATGTCTTCCTGCTGGACAACGCGTTCGGCGACTCCAATCTCTTTTCCGATGCCTGCCATGGCTGGACCTACCTGGTCGCGTTCTCTCCTCCCGAGGAAGTGCGGCGGGCAGGGGCGGAAAGCGTCGAGATCGTCTCGGTGGACGGCACCTGGGTTGACCTGAGGGAGATGATCAAGGGGGCGGCCGGAGTTGGCGACCTGAGTATCAAGCTCGTTGATCTATCCCCGGACACATTGCGCGATGCAACGATGCTTAGCCGTATGGTTGGGGAGCAGATCATCACGCTCGCCGCGGAACAGCTGAGGGTGCCGGGTCGAAGTTAGTTGGGCGCGCTTCGTTTAGAGCGACGCATCGCCGCAGCTTGCGAGTGAATTTCGCACCAACGGTGGCAGCGATTCTCAGTCCCGGCGCTTCGATCCTATGGGCACTGATGTGCGCTGAGAAAGTCGGACCGAACTGAGCGAGTTTTTCGGCAAACTGCCTTGTAGGAAAAGCCACTCCGAGAGGTGACCCCTGCTGAATCTGGCTCCCCGACCTGGACTCGACTCGGGAACCCGCGGACTATCGGTCCGGATGCAAAAAAGGGGTCGCGCCGCGCCGACGCAACCCCTTGATGTCCTTCCTGAGAGAGGGGCTTCACCCCGCATGACGCGGGTCAACTGCAGATCGACCTTGGCGTCTACAAACAAAAGGGGGTGAGGGGTCAGGAGGAGGAGCCATGAGATTCCGTGCATGGTGCCTGGTTTGCCTATGGTTGTTTGTCGCGGCCTGCGCCAGCGCGCCGTTGCCGGTGGGGACGTTGGTCCTCGCGCAGGTCGCTCACGTCGCGACGAAGGAGGACATGGCGCGCGGAGTGAAGGTCGACGACAAGTCGCTGCTTGTCCCTCCCTATCTGCTGCAGCGCTGCGCGCTCGATGCCGCGTCGCTCGAGAGCGGCGACCTGGCGGTCATGCGAGTCTGGATGTCCAGCGTCCCCAAGAGCAGCGTTTGGTGGGTGGTTGTTCCGAGAGGGATGGCCGTCACGCCCGGCGACTTCGTCGAGGTCGAGTTGAAGCAGGGGCTGGAGGGCGAGCGCTGTCCCCGCGTCGCGCGCGTCAGGTCCCCTTCGACGAATAGCGGCGAATGCCGGTTCGTACCCAGCCGCCAGGGGAACATGTCGATCTACTGCAATGGCCTCGAGAAGGATGGCTGGGCGAAGCACTCGGCCCCGGACGGTCCGGACGAAGCGCTCATCTGGCGCAAGGCGCCCGCACGCTGATGGCCGAGCGGAGGAAGCGCGCGCTTGCGCAGCTCGAGGCCCCGGAATTGCTGACGTCGATCTGCAGGGAAAGGGGAAGGGCGGCGTCGATGGAAGGGCACCAACGGATGCGAAACGTACTCCTGCTGTTCGCCTGCGTGCCGTTGCTCGTTCTTGGCTGCGCGAGCGGTCCGCCTCCGCCGTCGGGGAGCCTGCTCCTCGCGCAGGTCGCTCACATCGCGACCAAGGATGACGTCGTCAACGGAGCAAAGGTCGACGACACGTTAGTGCGTGTCTCCGAGGAAATGCTCGAGAGTTGCGCTCTGGCTGCAGAGTCCGTGCAGTCTGGCGATCTCGCCGTCGTGCGCTTCTATGTGTTCTGGATGTCACGCGTCCCGCACACGGTTCATTCGTGGGCCGTCATTCCCATGGGCATGCGCGTTGCGCCGGGAGACTTCGTCGAACTCGAGCTCAAGCGTGGAGTCGAGGAGAACGGACGGTGTGCGTTCATCACTCGAGTGAGGGCGCAGCAGTCATCGACGAGCGCCGAGTGCGGCTTCGCCCGCAACGACCGCTCTGGAGCGGGAGCCGCAATGGGCAACGTTTCAGGCTTGTTGCACGCGCTCGGCGGCACCGGCGGCGGCTCGCCGGGATCGGCGTCGATCTACTGCAAGGGGCTCGAACAGGAAGGCTGGACGAAACACCCTCACGGGCCGTACGACGCGATCGTGTGGCGCAAGATGCCCGCTTCCTGAAGTTTTCGCAGTTACCGCTTT
>CAYGXL010000264.1:0-2965 GCA_964353935.1 uncultured Burkholderiaceae bacterium
TCTCGAAGACCTGGTCGTACGGCACCTCGGCCTCGGCCAGCAGCACGTTCATGTGGCCCGGCATGCGGCCCGCGACCGGGTGGATCGCGTACTTGACCTTCACGCCTCGCTCGATCAGCTTGTCCGCGAGTTCCTTCAGCGGATGCTGGGCCCGCGCCACCGCGAGGCCGTAGCCCGGCACGATGATCACGCTCTCCGCGTTGGCCATCAGGAAGGCCGCGTCGTCCGGCGAGCCGGTGCGCACCGGGCGCTGCTCGGTCGCGCCGACGGCCGCCGCGACCTCGCCGCCGAAGCCGCCGAGGATCACGTTGAAGAACGAGCGGTTCATCGCCTTGCACATGATGTAGCTGAGGATCGCGCCCGAGGAACCGACCAGCGAGCCGGCGACGATCAGCATGAAATTGTTCAGCGAGAAGCCGATGCCGGCGGCGGCCCAGCCCGAGTAGCTGTTGAGCATCGACACCACCACCGGCATGTCGGCGCCGCCGATCGGGATGATGATCAGCACGCCGAGCACGAACGCGATGGCGAGCATTGCCCAGAACGCCGGCCAGCTCTGCGTGAACGCAAACACGAGGCCGAACACCAGCATCGCGATCGCGAGCCCGAGGTTGATCATGTGCTGGCCCGGGAACACGACCGGCGCGCCCTGAAACAGCCGGAACTTGTACTTGCCGGACAGCTTGCCGAACGCGATCACCGAACCCGAGAACGTGATCGCGCCGACGAAGGCGCCGATGAACAGTTCGAAGCGGTTGCCAGCGGGGATCTGCCCGCCGCGCGGGGCGATGCCGAACGCCCAAGGCTCCGCCACCGCGGCGATCGCGATGAACACCGCCGACAGGCCGATCATGCTGTGCATGAACGCGACCAGTTCCGGCATCTTGGTCATCTCGACCTTCTTGGCCATGATCGTGCCGGCCGTGCCGCCGACCAGCAGGCCGCCCAGGACCCACACCATGCCGCCCGTGGCCATCTGCGGCGAGAGTTTGTAGGCGAGCCCGATCGTGGTGACGATCGCGATGGCCATGCCGACCATGCCGAAGGCGTTGCCGCGGCGCGAGGTGCTCGGATGCGAGAGGCCCTTGAGCGCCTGGATGAAGAACACCGAGGCGACCAGGTAAAGCAGGACGACGACGTTCATGCTGAGTTCCATGGTCGTCCCTTATTTCTTTGCGGAGCCGGCCTTGGGCTCCTTCTTCTTGAACATCTCGAGCATCCGGCGCGTCACGAGGAAGCCGCCGAACACGTTGACCGCCGCCAGCGCGACCGCGAGCACGCCCATCGTCTTGCCCAGGCCGGTTTCGGTGAGCGCCGCGGCGAGCATCGCGCCGACGATGATGATCGCCGACACGGCGTTGGTGACCGACATCAGCGGCGTGTGCAGCGCGGGGGTGACGTTCCACACCACGTGGTAGCCGACGTAGATGGCCAGCACGAAGATGATCAGGTTGATGATGATGGGACTGACGGCTTCCATGGCGTCTCGCTCTTTTTCGGTCTAGTTCTTGCGCTTGATCTCGCCGCCCGCGCACATCAGGCAGGCGGCCACGATGTCGTCTTCGGCCGGCAGCGTGAAGTTGCCGTCCTTGTCGATCACGAGCTTCAGGAAGTCGAGCACGTTGCGCGCGTACAGCGCGGACGAGTCGGTCGGCACGGTGGCCGGGATGTTCGGCTGCCCGATGATGTGCACGCCGTGCTTCGTGACCGTCTTGCCGAGTTCCGACAGCGCGCAGTTGCCGCCCTGCTCCACCGCCATGTCGAGGATCACCGAGCCGGGCTGCATCGCCTTCACCATTTCTTCGGTGATCAGGATCGGCGCCTTGCGGCCCGGGATGAGCGCGGTGGCGATGGCGATGTTGGTCAGCTTCAGCCGTTCGCCGACCGCCGCGGCCTGGCGCTGCATCCACGAGGCCGGCATCGGCCGCGCGTAGCCGCCGACGCCCTTCGCGATCTCGCGCTCCTCGTCGGTCTCGTACGGGACGTCGACGAACTTGGCGCCGAGCGACTCGATCTGCTCCTTGACCGCGGGGCGAACGTCCGACGCCTCGACCACCGCGCCGAGGCGCTTGGCGGTGGCGATGGCCTGCAGGCCCGCCACGCCGGCGCCGAGGATCAGCACGCGCGCCGCCTTGATCGTCCCGGCCGCGGTCATCATCATCGGCAGCAGCTTGCCGAACGCGTTGGAAGCCATCAGCACGGCCTTGTAGCCGGCGATGTTCGCCTGCGACGACAGCACGTCCATGCTCTGCGCGCGCGTCGTGCGCGGCGCGGCTTCGAGCGCGAACGCCGTCAGGCCCGCGGCGTTCATGGCCGCGATGCCGTCGTTGTTGAAGGGTTCGAGCATGCCGACCAGGACGGCGCCGCGCTTCATCAGCGGGAACTCCTGATCGACCGGGGTACGCACCTTCAGCACGAGGTCCGCGCCGAGCGCGTCGGATGGACTTCCGATGGCGGCGCCCGCGGCGGCAAACGCCTCGTCCGTGAAACTGGCCGGCACCCCGGCGCCCGACTGGACGATCACCGTGTGCTTGCCGTCCACCAGCTTCTTGACGGTCTCCGGAGAGGCGGCCACGCGGGTTTCGCCCGCGCGAATTTCTGCGGGCACTCCAATCTTCATGAAGCGGTCCCCTTCGTTCTTGGTTTTGCTGCGCGCAACGCGCCCGGCCCGTGCGGCTCGGGGGTCTGGCGTCAGTAGAATCGCGACTTTACGCGAAAGGCGCCTCCGTCAGCACTACTCCGTGCGCGCGCCCCCTTGCTCTCCGTCATGGCCCGTCCCTGGAAACCGAGCGTCACCGTCGCGGCCGTCGTCGAGCGCGACGGGCGCTTCCTGATGGTCGAGGAAGAGACCCCGGACGGCGTTCGCATCAACCAGCCGGCCGGCCACCTGGACCCACGCGAGACGCTCGTCCAGGCCGCGGCCCGCGAGGCCATCGAGGAAACGGCGCATTCGTTCCGTCCGACG
>CAYGXL010000265.1:0-2299 GCA_964353935.1 uncultured Burkholderiaceae bacterium
GCGTCAGCGCGCGCGAGATCGGCGCCATCGAGATCGAAGATCGCTTCTCGCTGGTGGAGATTTCCGACACCATCGCCGAGGACGTCGTGCGCGCGTTGCGCGGAACGTCGCTGCGCGGCCAGCGCGTGACGGTGCGGAAGGACCAGCCCAAGCGGTCGACGAAGTAGGCGCGGCCAGGTGGCCGCCGCTATTTCGACGGCCGGACCATCACGTACACCGTGCCGAGTTCAGCGGGCAGGTGCTCGCCCCACTGGTACGGTCGCGCCGGCTCGGCCCGGGCCGCGAAGTGCGTGCGCTGCATCGGACGGTCCGACACGCGGGCGCTGAAGTTGACCGGCTGGTCGGTCTTCGACTCGAAGGACAGCACGTAGTACGACTGGCCCGCGTTCGGAGACTTCTGCACGGTCAGCACCACGCCCAGGCGACCGTCGCTGGTCATCACTGGCTTCGACTTGTCACCCACGCTCCAGCGAGCGTTCGGCCCCTTGGTGAGTTGCAGGACTTCCATGGCCGCGGCGGGCAGGGACAGGGCCAGTGCCGTGGCGGCGAGTGCTACGCGGAACATCGACGATCTCTTGCGGAGGACAGAGTCCGTTTCTAGCAAAGGAAACGACCTCGATGGAGCGCGGATCGCTCGGGATTTGCCCTGAGGCGGCGTCACGGGGCAGGCGTGCTACCGCAGGGCTGAGGGCTGCGGCCCTTGCCCGAGCCGTCTCCTGCACTCGCCGGCCGGCTCACCACAACACGACAAAGGGGAATTCGTGATCGGATACGTCACGGTCGGAACCAACGACCTGCCGCGCGCCGCCTACTGCGTGATCACCACCAGCACGTTGCAGGACGAGAGCTCGATCAGCGACGCCGAGGTCGAGCCGCGCCACCACCGGGCGGCCCAGCCCTTCATGTGCTTGTGCCCGACGACGATCAGGTCGGCGTCGATCTTCTTCGCGTACTCGGTGATTTCCTGGACGGCGTCGCCGACCAGCATCTCGCCCTTCGCGACGTGGCCGGCGTCCTTCAGCCTCCGCAGGCCGTCTTCGAGGATGGCCTTGAACCGCTGCTTGTCCTCCTCGTCGCGCCCGCTGTCGTAGAACCCACCGTCGACCGCGATGTACACGGCCGGCGACGGCATCACCGCGATGAGGTAGAGCTCCGCCCGGCTCCACTGCGCGACCTCGTGGCAGCCGAGCAGCGCCTTCTGCCCGGCTTCGGAACCGTCGTACGCGAGAAGAATGCGCTGGTACATGAAAGGCCCTTGGCACGGAGCGGAGATGAAGTCACCTTATCGCCTTGCCGCGAGGGTGTAAAGCGGCTCGCCCCGCTCAGGCGGACGCGTCGCGATCAGGCGTGCACCGCCGGCGCGGCCGGACGGCGCAGCAGCCAGATCACGATCGACAGGTTGAGCAGGTTCCACGCGATGCCGTTGATGAAGGCGGCGTGGTACGACCCGGTGAGGTCGAACACCACGCCCGACATCCAGCCGCCGAGCGCCATGCCGAAGAGCGTGGCCATCACGACGAGGCCGACGCGCGCGCCCGCTTCCCGCGGCGCGAAGTACTCGCGGATGATGATCGCGTAGCTCGGCACGATGCCGCCCTGGAACAGGCCGAACAGGGCCGAAATCAGGTAGAGGGAAAACAGGCCATCGAACGGCAGGTACAGCAGCAGCGCGATCGCCTGCAACGAGGAGCCGAGCAGCAGCGTGCGCACGCCGCCGATGTGATCGGCGATCCACCCGGACGCCAGCCGGCTGACGATGCCGAAGCCGAGCATCAGCGACAGCATCTGTGCCCCCGCCGCGGCGCCGTAGCCGAGGTCGCCGCAGTACGCGACGATGTGGACCTGCGGCATCGCCATCGCCACGCAGCAGGCGAGCCCCGCGATCACCAGCAGCGTCTGCAGCGTGCGCGGCGACACGCCGAGCGACACGTGCGTGTCCTGCACAGCCCTGACGGCCGCGGTCGTGTGACCGGCAGGCGAGCGGCGGCGCAACGCGAGGGTCAGCGGCAGCATCGTGACCAGGCAGACGAGGCCGATCGTGATGTGCGTCTGCCGCCAGCCGATCGTCTCGATCAGGTGCTGCACGATCGGCGGCCACACGGTGCCGGCGAGGTAGTTGCCGCAGGCGACGATCGACACGGCGAGCCCGCGGCGCCGCTCGAACCAGTGCGAGATGTCGGCGAGCAGCGGGCCGAACGTGGCCGAGCTGCCGAGGAAGCCGATCAGCAGGCCCTGCGCGAGCGCGTACATGAAGAGGCTCGGCGCCAGCCCCGCCAGGACGTAGCCGGCGGCGAGCGCG
>CAYGXL010000265.1:2309-2959 GCA_964353935.1 uncultured Burkholderiaceae bacterium
CCCCGACTGAGAGGTTCGGGAGAACATCCATCGCGTAGCCGGCGGCGAGCGCGAACGTCGCCCCGATGAGCGGCCGCGTCACGCCGTAGCGGTCGGTGAGGCGACCCATCAGGATGCCGCCGAACCCGAAGCCGACCATGGTCAGCGTGTACGGGAACGAAGCCGAGCCGCGATCGACGCCGAAGTCTGCCTGCACGGCCGGCAGCGCGACGACGACCGACCACATGCCGATGCCGCCGAGCGTCGCCATCGCCAGCGTCGCGACGAGGCGCCACCAGGCGGTGGGGCTGTCGATGACGTCGGAGGCGGCGGCAGTCGTGGCGGACACGGTGATGCGAGGTCAGGCAGGCCGGGGAGCGGGCAGCATACCGTCCGCGCTGCCTGCAGAATCACGCGGCGATGCCCGCCACACGATCGATGACCGACAGCAGGAAGGCGCCATTCGGTAGCATCGCCGGCGTGAAGACCCGGCGTTCCGCTGCCCGACTGCTCGCTTGCACCCTGCTCGTTGCGGGTTGCGCGGGTGCGCTCGCGTTCGGCGCCACGGCGCACGCGCAGACGCCGCCGCGGACGGTCCCGGACACGATCGCGCAGCGCATGCAGGCGTGCACGCCGTGCCACGGCAAGGAAGGACGCGCGAGCCCGGTCGG
>CAYGXL010000266.1:0-2946 GCA_964353935.1 uncultured Burkholderiaceae bacterium
TTCGTGATCGTGCTGTTCTCGTCGCTGACCGGCGAGGCGCTGGCGACGATCGAGGCCAACGAGATCACGAAGTACCGAACGGCGGCGGCGAGCGCGGTCGCGATGCAGCGACTGGCCGCGCGCGACGCGGCGACGCTCTCCATCTTCGGCACCGGCGTGCAGGCGCGTGCCCACGCGGAGGCCTTCCTGCTCGCGCACCCGTTCGAGCGTGTCCTCGTGGCGGGGCGCGCTGCCGCGCCCGAGTTCGCCAACTGGGTGCAGACGGAGTTCGGCGTGCCGGCCACGGCGGTGGACGCGGCGACAGCCGCGCGCAGCGGCGACGTGATCTGCACGGCAACCCGCGCGAGCGAGCCGTTGTTCGACGGCGCGCTCGTCAAGCCCGGCGCATTCGTCGCGGCGGTGGGCTCGAGCAAGCCTGCGGCGCGCGAACTCGACGACACGCTGCTCGCGCGCGCCGATCTGATCGTGGTCGAGTGGCTGCCTGCGGCGCAGAGCGAGGCGGGCGAGTTCGTGCGCGCCGCACCGGGCACGATCGATCCCGCACGCGTGACCGAACTCGGCAAGCTGCTCGTCAAGGGGACCGCCTTCGAGCGCCGACCGCACGACGTGATCGTCTACAAGTCGGTGGGCATCGGCCTCGAGGACGTCGCGCTCGCCAACCTCGTGTTCGAGCGCGTCCGCTAGCGCGGCCGGCGCGGAGCGATCCAGGCTGGAGGCTGGCGATGTGCGGCCGATACGATCTTTCCGACAACCCGGCGGCGATCAGGGCCAAGTTCCATGTGCCGGTCGTTCCCGCCTATTCCCCGAACCCCGACCTCCGCCCCACCAACACGGCCCCGGTCGTGCGGCGCTCGCACAGGTCGCAGGAGCGCGAGGTGGCGATGCTGCGGTGGGGGCTGGTGCCGATCTGGGCCAGGGAGCTGAAGTTCGGCGCACGCTGCATCAACGCGCGCGCTGAAACGCTGGCGAGCACACCGGCGTTCCGGCTCGCGTACCGCAAGCGACGCTGCCTGGTCCCGCTGAACGCGTTCTTCGAGTGGACCGGCGAGCCGGGCCACAAGGTCAAGTGGCGCATCGGCCTGAAGGAGGAGCCGCTGTTCGCGCTCGCCGGGCTCTGGGAGTGGTGGAAGGATCCTGCAAGCCAGCAGGGCATCGAGACCTACACGATCGTCACGACGCGCGCGAACGACCTCCTGGCTCCGATCCACGACCGGATGCCGGTCGTGATCGCCGAGCGCGATCACGATCGATGGCTCGATGCCGAGGATGCAGCGACCGACCTTCTCGAGCCCTTTTCGGACGAAGCCCTGCAGGTCACTCAGGCCTGACCGCTCCAGACGAAAAAAAAGCGCCGCTGGAGGGCGGCGCTGGAATCGAGTGAGTGAGAACACAACCGGGGGAACCGGTGACTCTCGAAACGAAAGGTACGCCGGCGACCTTAAATGAGACTTAAGCCGATGATTGCACGGTACTCTGCGCCAATGAGGCGTTGACGGGGAAGCGAGCGCTCACAAGAAGCCCGCCGGAGGGGCTGCTTCCCAAAGTGATCGACCCCGCATGCAACGTGACGATCTGCCGCACGATGGCCAGTCCCAGGCCGCTGCCGCCACCCGGCGCCTGCCGGCCTCGGTAGAAGCGATCGAACACCCGCTCGCGCTCTTCCTCCGGAATGCCGGGGCCGCTGTCCGCGACTTCGACGCGCGCCTGGTCGCCGTCCGGTCCGACGCGCACTTCGACCGATCCGCCGGGCCGCGTGTAGCGCAGCGCGTTGTCGACGAGATTCGCGAGCAGGATCCGCAGCGCTTCCTCCTGTCCGCACAGCTTGACCGGCGTTGAAGCGAGCGACAGCGCGAGCCGCTGCTGTTCAGCAAACGGCCTCTTCTCTTCGACCACGGAGGCCGCCACCGCGGCCAGGTCGAACGACGTCGCCGGCCGCGCGGCGTCCGGATCGAGACGGGCCATCGTCAGCAACTGCTGCACGAGGCGCGTCGCGCGCTTGACGCCCTGCTCGAGCCGATCGAGTGCGACGACCCGTTCCTCGGGCGACTCGGCGCGTCGCGCGATCTGGATCTGCAGCGTCAGCGCGGTGAGCGGCGTGCGCAGCTCGTGTGCGGCATCGGCGGCGAAACGCCGCTGCGTGTCGAAGGCGTCGGCGAGCCGCGCGAGCAGGTCGTTCAGCGAGCGGACCAGCGGCTGCACCTCTTCCGGAGTCTCGAGCATCGGCATGGGCTCGAGGGAGGTGGGCGCACGGCGCGTCAGTGAGTCGGCGAGCGCTGCGAGCGGCGCAAGCCCGCGGCCCACGATCCACCAGCCGAGTACGCCGAGCAGCGGCAGGATCACCAGCACCGGCAGCAGCAGGCGCGCGGCGGTCAGCGCGGCGAGTTCAGTGCGCAGCGCCGTCGGCTGCGCCACCTGGATGGTCTGCATCGCGGAAAAGGTCGTGTAGATCCGCCACTCGCGGCCCTCGTGTTCGAGCGTCGCGTAGCCCTCATCCTTCAGCCGCGGCAGCGGAGCCGCGACGCGCGACGAATACGGTCGATCGAACGCAGGGTCCCAGATCTGCACCAGCACGCGCAGGTCCGGATCGTTCGTCCGGCTCTCCAGCCGGGCGAAGTCGAGGCGTGAGTGGTCGCGCAGCGACAGCGCGACCTGCCGAAGCTCCTCGTCGAGCAGACGGCCGACCTCGCCGCGCGCAGACAGGAAGGTGGCGCCCGCGCCCGCGATGCCTGCGACCAGCAGCGCACCGAGCAGCGCGACGAGCAGGCGGCGACGGATCGAGTTCACTGGACTACCCTCCGCGCTGCGCGCTCGGGAATGAGCGCCTTCGGAGCGGCCGGGCGGCGCTCATCGTGCCCCCTTGGCGCTTCGCGCCGTCCCCCCAAGGGGGGAGCGAGCGCCTTCGGAGCGGCCGGGCGGCGCTCATCGTGCCCCCTTGGCGCTTCGCGC
>CAYGXL010000267.1:0-2939 GCA_964353935.1 uncultured Burkholderiaceae bacterium
TGTCGGTCATGCAGTCGATCATCACCGCCGCGCCGCCGATGCCGTAGCCCTCGTAGCGGATCTCCTCGTACGACGCTCCCTCGAGCCTGCCGGCGCCGCGCTGGATGGCGTTGGTGAGACGGTCCTTCGGCACGTTGCCGAGCCGCGCCTTGTCGAGCGCGAGCCGCAGCCTCGGGTTCATCGCCGGGTCGGGCCCGCCGTCGCGGGCCGCGACCGTCACTTCACGGATGATCTTGGTCCAGAGCGAACTGCGCTTGATGTCCTGGCGGTTCTTGCGATGCTGGATGTTGGCCCACTTGGAGTGACCGGCCATGGTGCTGCTCCCGCTCGGGGCGTGAGGTTCACGGAAGGGGTCGGAGCTTATCATTCGGCACCGTCGCTCCCTTCCATCGCACCGCCATCCAAGCGAGTCTCCCCATGGCCGAACCCCTGATCATCGCCAAGTCCGGCGACACCGACCTCGCGCTGCTTCCCGCCCTTGCCAACCGCCACGGCTGCATCACCGGCGCGACGGGCACCGGCAAGACCGTGACGCTGCAGAAGCTCGCGGAGGGCTTCTCGCGCATCGGCGTGCCGGTGTTCATGGCCGACGTCAAGGGCGACCTCACCGGCATCGCGAAGGCGGGCCAGCTCTCCGACAAGATGAAGAAGCGGCTCGAGGAGCACGACCTGCCGGAGCCGAAGTGGGGAGCGTGCCCGGTGACGCTGTGGGACGTGTGGGGCGAGCAGGGCCATCCGGTGCGCGCGACGGTGTCCGACATGGGGCCGCTGCTGCTCGCGCGCCTGCTGAACCTCAACGAGACGCAGGAAGGCGTGCTGTCCCTGATCTTCAAGGTGGCGGACGACAGCGGCCTGCTGCTGCTCGACCTCAAGGACCTGCGCGCGGCCCTCCAGTTCGTCGGCGACAACGCCGCGCAGTTCAAGACGCAGTACGGCAACGTGTCGACGGCGTCGATCGGCGCGATCCAGCGCGGCCTGCTGCAGATCGAGGAGCAGGGCGGCGACCGTTTCTTCGGCGAGCCGATGCTCGACATCCAGGACCTGTTGCAGACCTCGGACGGCCAGGGCGTCGTGAACATCCTCGCCGCCGACAAGCTGATGAACAGCCCGCGGCTCTACGCGAGCTTCCTGCTGTGGCTGTTGTCGGAGCTGTTCGAGAACCTGCCGGAGGTCGGCGACCGCGACAAGCCCAAGCTCGTGTTCTTCTTCGACGAGGCGCACCTGCTGTTCAACGACGCGCCCGCGGCCCTCGTCGAAAAGGTCGAGCAGGTGGTGCGGCTGATCCGTTCCAAGGGCGTCGGCGTCTTCTTCGTCACGCAGAACCCGCTCGACATCCCCGAGAAGGTGCTGGGCCAGCTCGGCAACCGCGTGCAGCACGCGTTGCGGGCCTTCACACCGCGCGACCAGAAGGCCGTGAAGTCGGTCGCCGAGACGATGCGCGCCAACCCGAAGATCGACGCCCAGAAGGCGATCCTCGAGCTCGGGGTCGGCGAGGCGCTGGTGTCGCTGCTCGACGCGAAGGGCACGCCCGGCATCACCGAACGCGCCTGGATCTTCGCGCCGGGCTCGCAACTGGGGCCGATCACGCCGGACGACCGCAGGCGGCTCATCGCGGAATCCGTCGTCGCGGGCACCTACGAGAAGACGGTCGACCGCGAGTCCGCGTTCGAGCGGCTGAAGCAGCGCGCTGGCGGCGGCGAGGCGCCCCCGGCGGGCGGCGCGACCGCCAAAGGACCGGCGGAGTCCGGTGGCGGACTCATGGGCGGCCTGGGCGACATCCTGTTCGGCTCGACCGGTCCGCGCGGCGGCCGCCGCGATGGCGTGGTCGACACGATGGCGAAGAGCGCCGCGCGCACGGTCGGCTCGTCGATCGCGCGCGAACTCGCGCGCGGCGTGCTCGGTTCGCTGCTCGGCGGCGCGAAGCGGCGCTGAGCGCGCCCGCCGTGATCGCGCAGATCGACGGCTCCGCGCTTGCCGACGCGATCCGCGCCTCGGCCTGGGCCTACCCGGTGCTCGAAGCCGTGCACCTGTGTTCCCTCGCGGCGCTGTTCGGCGGCCTGCTGCTGCTGGACCTGCGCCTGTTCGGCGCCGGCCGCGACATCGGGCTGCGCCCGCTGGCTCGCCTGTCCGCGCGCGTGGCCGCCGGCGGCTTCCTCGGGGCGGCCGGATCGGGCGCGATGCTGTGGGCGTCCGACGCCTCGGCGCTCAGTGAAAATCCTGCGTTCCTCGCGAAGCTCGCGTTGATTACAGTCGCCGGCGTCAACGCGGTGCTTTTCCATCTGCGCGGCAGCGTCCGACGGCACGACCGCATCGCCCACCTGCAGGCCGGCGTGTCGCTGGCGTTGTGGATCGGCGTCATCTTCGCGGGTCGGCTGATCGCGTACGTCTGAACCAGCAACGGAATCCTGCAAAGGAGAGTTCTCGATGAAACGCTTCCTGCTCGCCGCCATGGTGCTGGCCGCACCGGCCTTCGCCCACCACGGCTGGTCGTCCTTCGACCAGGACCGTCCCTACTACCTGCAGGGCACGGTCAAGAGCGTGCGCTGGGCCAATCCGCACGCGGAAGCGGTCATCGAGGTGAAAGCCGACGTGGCCGTGCCCGCGGACCTCGCGACGCGACCGCTGCCGAAGCAGTCCCAGAACGTCGACGCCGCGGCGATCGCCGCGAAGGCGCGGGTTCCGCCGGTGCCTGCGGGGGAGTGGCAGATCGAGTTCGCGCCGCTCACGCGCATGCAGGCATGGGGCATGGGCGCGGGGCCGAAGGTCGGGGACCGGATCGAGGTGATCGGCTACACGGGACCCGAGGTCGCAGGCGGCCGCCTGATGCGCGTCGAGTACGTGTTCCACCAGGGCCGCGTCGCCGGCCTGCGTTCGAGCCCCGCGAACTAGGGCCTGTTAACGCTTGGATCGCACATGCGTGACCTCCAGAACGATCGCAA
>CAYGXL010000268.1:0-1596 GCA_964353935.1 uncultured Burkholderiaceae bacterium
CGATGGCGTGCAGTGTGCGCGGGATGTCGAATCGCGTTCGATAGAAGCGGGACGCCAGGCGCTCGCGGGCCGAAGCCGACGAGAACCCGGCAACCGGCGCGTTGGCCCAGCGCGCGACCCACGCGCTCTTCAGCAGGCCCTGGGCATCGAGCACCAGGTCATACCGCGCCGCGCGCAACTCTCGCTTCAGGCGGGCGATCTCGCTGCGGCTGGCGGAGGCGAGCGGCGCGTGCCGCCACCGTCTCAACGCGACCCGGTGCACGGTCGACACGTGGCGACTCATGGCCGGAATCGCGGCGAAGCCCTCCTCCACCAACCAATCGAGAGTCGCCTGCGGAAATGCCCGCGCGATGTCGGCCGCGAGCGGCAACGCGTGAATGACATCGCCCATGGACGACGTCTTGACGATCAGGAGGCGCACGGGGCGGGATTGTGCCCTAGGGTCAGCCAGCCCCACTGCTGGCGACGGGCACCGTCAGCGACGGCGAGTGATCGAAACGACGACCCCGATCACCTCAGCGCCGATACCCGTCCGGATTCCGCTGCTGCCAGCGCCACCCGTCGCCACACGCCCGCTCGATCGACAGTTCCGCCTGCCAGCCGAGCAGCTTCTTCGCCAGCGAGGCATCCGCGTAGCACTCGGCGATGTCGCCGTCGCGGCGCGGGCCGAGCACATAGGGGATCGGCTTCCCTGACGCATGCTCGAACGCCTTCACCATCTCCAGGACGCTCGTGCCGCGGCCGGTGCCGAGGTTGATCGCGACGAAGCCGGTCTCGTTGCGCGCGTAGTCCAGCGCGGCGACGTGGCCGCGCGCGAGGTCGGTCACGTGCAGGTAGTCGCGCACGCCGGTGCCGTCGCGCGTGGGCCAGTCGTTGCCCCACACGTTCAGGTGTTCGCGCTTGCCGACCGCCACCTGCGTGATGAACGGGAACAGGTTGTTCGGGATGTCCTGCGGGTCCTCGCCGATCGTGCCGCTCTCGTGCGCGCCGATCGGGTTGAAGTAGCGCAACGCGACCGCGGTGTGCGCCGCGACCGCCCTGCACCAGTCGCGCAGGATCTGCTCGACCATCGCCTTGGTCTGGCCGTACGGATTGGCGGGCCGGATCGGCGCGTCTTCCGTGAGCGGCAGCGCGTCCGGCGCGCCGTAAACCGTGGCCGACGAACTGAAGATGAAGCGATGCACGCCCTTGGTGTCCATCGCGTCGAGCAACGCGAGCGCGCTGCCGATGTTGTTGTCGTAATAGTCGACCGGACGCTCGACCGACTCACCCACCGCCTTCAGCGCGGCGAAGTGGATGACGCCGTCGACAGGCCGCTGGAACACGCGCGAAAGCACCAGCCGGTCGCGCACGTCGCCGTTCACCAGCGTCACTTTCTTGCCGGCGATCTTCTCGACGCGCTTCACTGCCTCAGGCGAGCTGTTGCTGAAGTTGTCGACACAGATGACGTCGTACCCGCTCGCCAGCAGCTCGACCATCGTGTGCGAGCCGATATAGCCGGCGCCGCCGGTCACCAGGATCGTCGGAATGTGAGTCGTCGTCATCTAGAAGGGCAGCTGCGCGTCGGGCTTGATCTTGCGGATCTCGGCGCCGAAC
>CAYGXL010000268.1:1696-2936 GCA_964353935.1 uncultured Burkholderiaceae bacterium
GGCCAGCGGTCGTTGAAGAACAGGTGCCCGCTCATCTCGCCGGCAAAGGGCGCCTTCGTTTCCTTCAACTTGGCCTTGATCAGCGAATGGCCCGTGCGCCACATCGTCGGTGTGCCGCCGTGCTGCCGGATCCATGGCGCGAGCTGCCGCGTGCACTTCACGTCGAAGATGATCTCGCCACCCTTGCGGTGCGCCAGGATGTCCTGCGCGAACAGCATGATCTGCCGGTCGGGATAGATGATCTGGCCGTCCTTGGTCACCACCCCGAGACGGTCGCCGTCGCCGTCGAAGGCCAGGCCGAGTTCGGCATCGGTCTCGCGCAGGCAGCGGATCAGGTCCTGGAGATTCTCGGGATGCGCGGGGTCCGGGTGGTGGTTCGGGAAGGTGCCATCGACGTCGCAGAACAGTTCGACGACGTCGCAGCCGAGCGAGCGGTACAGCCGCGGCGCGACCGCGCCACCGACGCCATTGCCGCAGTCGATCGCGATCTTCATCGGCCGGGCCAGCTTCACGTCGCCGACGATACGCGCCAGGTACTCCTCGACCACCTCGGCCTGCCTCAGTTGGCCCGGCTGATCGGCGCGCTCGAGGCTGCCGTCCTCGATCCGCTTGCGCAGCGCCTGGATCCCATCGCCGTGCAGCGTCTCGCCGGCGATCATCATCTTCAGGCCGTTGTATTCGGGGGGGTTGTGGCTGCCGGTGATCTCGACGCCGGTGCCGGTTCCCAGGAGGTGCGTGGCGAAGTAGAGGACCGGCGTGGGGACCATGCCGATGTCGATCACGCCGACGCCGGTCGAGCGGATGCCTTCGATCAGGGCCGCCGACAGCTTCGGGCCGGAGAGGCGACCGTCGCGGCCGACGACCACCTGTGTCACGCCGCGCTCAGCGGCGGTCGTACCCACCGCCGCGCCGATCGCGCGCACGGCCTCGATGGTGAGCGTGGTGTCGACCACGCCGCGGATGTCGTATGCCTTGAAGATGCCTGGACTGATCATTGAGCGCTGAACCCGAGTGCGATGAGGTGGAGAGAACCCCGGCCAGTCTAGCGATCCTCGGAGGCGGCAAACCGAAGTGCAGTCCCGTGCACCGAGCCTAATCGCGGATTACCGCTCCCCTTCTTCGCCGTCATTGGACCGGGCTGCGCGCAGCGACGCGCGCACGAACGCGACCAGCCCGAGCAGCAGCATGCCGGCCCCGGCTGCAAGCGCACCAAGGCGGGCGGGATCGCGCGAGGGAACCT
>CAYGXL010000269.1:0-2924 GCA_964353935.1 uncultured Burkholderiaceae bacterium
ACCAGCGAGAAGCGCTCCTCGATCTCGATCGCGCCGATCTCGCGCGCGCTGACGCCCGCTTCGTTGGCGATCGCGCCGACCAGGTCGGCCGGGCGCAGCCCGGCGTTGCGGCCCGCGCTGATGTACACGCGCACCATCGTCGCCGCGCCGGGCGGCTTGCGCCGGCTGCCGGCGGCCGCGTGCATCGCGCCCGGTGCGGGCCGCCGCTCGTCACCGCGCTCGGCGGTCGGGCTTCCCTTCGCGCCGCGCTCGTACGGCACCCGCTCTCGGCTCTCCTTGCGCGGGCCCTTCGACCACGGTTCCTTGCGCGACAGGTCGATCGACGGGATGTGTTCCTCGTCGTGGGCGGCGTCCGCCTGCAGCGTCCGGTGCGCGAGCTTCACGGCGGCCGCCGCGACGTCCATCGGGTCGAACTCGCTCGCCAGCGCGTCGGCGACGACGCGGTAACTGTCGAGCTCGCCTTCCTCGAGGGCCTCGCGCAGCGCGCCGCGCGTCATGTCGAGGCGTCGCGCGCGCACGTCCATCGGCGTGGGCACCGTCGCGACGTCGATCTTCTGCTTGGTCAGCTGCTCGATGTTGCGCAGCAGCCGGTGTTCGCGCGGCTCGGCCAGCGTGATCGCCACGCCTTCGCGGCCGGCCCGGCCGGTGCGGCCGATGCGGTGCACGTAGGACTCGGGCGACGACGGCACGTTGAAGTTGACGACGTGCGACAGGTGCTCGACGTCGAGCCCGCGCGCGGCGACGTCGGTCGCCACCAGCAGGTCCACCGAGCCGGCGCGCACGCGCTTCATCACCCGATCGCGCTGGTCCTGAGACAGGCCGCCGTGCAGCAGTTCCACCTGGTAGCCGCGCCCGCGCAGCTTCTCGGCGAGCTCGTCGACCTCGGTGCGAGTGCGCGCGAACACGAGGGCCAGCGCGGGCGACTCGAGGTCGAGCACGCGGCCGAGCGCCGCCACCTTGTGCGCGCGCTGCACGATGTACGCGGTCTGGCGCACCTTCGGCATCGTGCCCTTGGTTGCCTTCTCGCGCGCGATCAGCACGCGCACCGGGTCGCGCAGGTGCTTGTCGGCGATGGCCCCGATGCGCGGCGGCAGCGTCGCGGAGAAGAGCGCGGTCTGCCGTTCGGCCGGCGTGGCGTCGAGGATCAGCTCGATGTCCTCGGCGAAGCCCATGTCCAGCATCTCGTCGGCTTCGTCGAGCACCACCGCCGCGAGCGCGTCGACCTTCAGCGTGCCGCGGCGGATGTGATCGAGCGCGCGGCCCGGCGTGGCGACGACGGCGTGCACGCCGCGCTTCAGCGCCTGCACCTGGCGCCCGAACTCGGCGCCGCCGTAGATCGGCAGCACCACCGCACCGAGCTTGCCGCCGTAGCTGTGGAAGGCCTCCGCCACCTGGATCGCGAGCTCGCGCGTGGGGACCAGCACGAGCACGGCGGGCGCGCCCGTCTTGCGGTTCGCAGCCAGCGCGCGTTGCAGCAGCGGCAGCGCGAAGGCCGCCGTCTTGCCGGTTCCGGTCGCCGCCTGTCCGAGCAGGTCCTTGCCGGCGAGCAGCGGCGGGATCGACTGGCTCTGGATGGGAGTCGGCTCTTCATAACCGAGCCCGGTCAGCACCTCGACGAGTTCTTTCGACAGGCCGAGTTCAACGAATGGAGAGTTCATCCGGCGAGCGTATCAGCCGGTCCCGGCCCTCCGGGACCGGCGCCGCGCTCCCGGAGCCGCGGGTCGTGCGCTAGGGCAAACACCCGTGTGGCCGCCCGGCCATGGCGGGTGGCCGGCTGACCTTGGTCAGCAAACTCGCCGCCCGCGTTGCTAGCCTGTGTCCGTCTCCTCCCGGACACGTTTTTCCCATGGCCACCACCTTGCTGCTGTACTCCTCCGCCTACGGGCTGTCGAAAAAGATCTGCGAACGCATCCAGGCAAGCCTGGCGAAGCGCGGAGCGCGGGCCGACGTCGCGCCGCTGGTGGGCCACGCGGTCGACCCGAAGGCGTACGACGCGATCGTGCTCGGCGTCAGCATCAAGCACGGCAAGCACCACCCGTCGGTGCTCGAGTTCATCCGCGCCAACAAGGCGCTGCTGGAGAGCAGGCCGAGCGCGCTGTTCTCGGTGAACCTGGTGGCGCGCAAGCCGGCGAAGAACACGCCCCAGACCAATCCGTACCTGAAGCGGCTGGTGGCGCAATCGCCGTGGAAGCCGAAGCTGCAGGGCGTGTTCGCGGGCGAGCTGGACTACTCGCGCTACGGCCCGGTCGACAAGTACATGATGCGGCTCGTCATGTGGATCAACAAGGGACCGACCGACTTCGACACCAGGGTGGAATTCACCAACTGGGACGAGGTCGAGCGGTTCGCCGGCAAGGTCGCGCAACTGACGGCCGGCGCCGACGTCGCGGTGCAACGGGCCGATGCGCTCGCTGCTTGACCGCCTCAACAATCCGCTGCACCTGCTGATTGCACTCGCGTGCACGTGGCTGCTCGCGAGCAGCCCGTGGATCGGGCTGTATCTGGCGTTGCCGGAAGAACCCGGCTGGCTCAACCTCGGCCACGTCGTGCTCGGGCTCGCGATGCTGCCGCTCGGGATCGTCTACCTCGCCGCGTGCACCGTGGGTGGGCGCTGGCGGCTCTACTTCCCGTGGGCGGCCGGCCAGTTCGGCATGATCGGCGCCGACGTGGCCGGCGTGTTCAAGGGCCAGCGTCCGGGCAGCGAGGGCGGCGGATTGTTCGCCACGATCGAGGGACTGCTGCTGCTCGCGCTGATCGCGGCCGCGGCGAGCGGCACGCTGTGGTTCCTCGAACGCGGCTCGGACGCCGCGGTGCTGTGGCGCGGCCATCACATCGTTGCTGCGCGCGCGTTCGCGGTCCTGATGGGGCTGCACGTGCTGGCCGTGGCGCTGCACCTGGTCGACCTGGTGCGCGACTGAGCGTCG
>CAYGXL010000270.1:0-2921 GCA_964353935.1 uncultured Burkholderiaceae bacterium
CCAGGCCGTCACCTGCGACGACTTCGTCGCGGCGATCGCGGACGCGAACGGCCGCGACCTGACGCAGTTCAGGCGGTGGTACGCGCAGGCGGGCACCCCGCGCGTCACGGCCGACACCCGCCATGACCCGGCCGCCGCGACACTCGAACTGACGCTGTCGCAGTCCACGGCGCCGACGCCCGGGCAGCCGGCGAAGGAACCCTTGCACATTCCCGTCGCCGTCGGCCTGGTCGGCGGCGACGGCGTCGACATCCCGCTGCAACTGGAGGGCGAGCCGTCCGCGCGGGGAACGACGCGGGTCCTCGACCTGACCCAGCCGACGCAGACGTTCCGCTTCACCCGCGTGAAGTCCCCGGTCGTGCCGTCGCTGCTGCGCGGCTTCTCGGCGCCGGTGACCGTCGACGCGCAGCTCGACGATCGCGAGCTCGCGTTCCTCGCCGCGCACGACTCCGATCCGTTCAACCGCTGGGAAGCCGGGCAGAAGATGGCGATCGCGCGCCTGATGGCGCTGACCGACGCGGTCGAGGCCGGCCGCCCCCTCTCGCTCGACGATGCGTTAGTCGACGTCGTGCGGAGCACGCTGGCCGACCCGGGCCTGTCGCCGTCGTTCAAGGAACAGGCGCTGACGCTGCCGGCCGAGGGCTTCATCGGCGAGCAGCGCGCCGTGATCGAGCCCGGGGCCATCCGCGCGGCGCGCCGCTTCATGCACGGGGAACTGGGACGCCGCCTGGCAACGGAGTGGAAGGCCGCCTACGACGCACTGGCGGTCCCGGGGCCCTACTCGCCGGACCACGCCTCCGCCGGCAAGCGCGGACTGCGCAATCTCGCCCTTGCCTGCCTGGTTGATGCCGACGCGCCGGGCGCGCTCGAACTCGCCCGCGCGCAGCTGGTGGCGGCTGAAAACATGACCGAGGTGCAGGGCGCGCTGGTCGCGATCGTGAACAGCGCCGCGCCCTGGAAGGCGGACGCCCTCGCGCAACTGGCGCGGGCCTGGTCGGGCGAACCGCTGCTGATGACCAAGTGGCTGCAGGTCCAGGCGACCGCGATGGCGCAGCCCGGCGAGCCGCCGGGCGTCGAGCGCGTCCGCATCCTGATGCGGCATCCGGCGTTCTCGATGGACAATCCGAACGCCGTGTTCGCCCTGCTGCGAGGGTTCTTCGCGCTGAACGAAGCGGAGTTCCACCGCCGCGGCGCTGACGGCTACGCACTATGGGTCGACTCGGTGCTGGCCCTCGACCGCATCAATCCGACGGTGGCTGCGCGCCTCGCGCGCTCGCTCGACCGCTGGCGCCGGTTCGCAACGGACCGGCAGCAGGCAATGCGCGGAGCGCTGGAGCGGGTCGCCGCCGCCGATCACCTGTCGCGCGACGTGCGCGAAATCGTCACCAAGTCGCTGGAGAACTGAACCGATGGCCCGCCTGTCCCTGACGCACCACCTGATCCGCTGCGAACGCGAGCACGGGCTCGACCCCGACCTGCGGCTGCTGCTCGAGGTGATCGCGCGCGCGGTCAAGGCCATCAGCCACGCGGTGGGCAAGGGAGCCCTGGGCGGCGTGCTCGGCCACGCGGGGACGACGAATGTCCAGGGCGAGGCGCAGAAGAAGCTCGACGTGCTGTCCAACGAGATCCTGGTCGAGGCGAACAGCTGGGGCGGCTACCTGGCCGGCATGGCCTCGGAGGAAATGGACGGCCCCGTCGGCATTCCGGTGGCCTACCCGCGCGGCAAGTACCTGCTGCTGTACGACCCGCTCGACGGATCGAGCAACATCGACGTCAACGTCTCGGTCGGAACGATCTTCTCGGTGCTCAGGTGCCCGGACGGCGTCACCGAACCCGGCGAGAGCGCCTTCCTGCAGCCCGGCACCCAGCAGGTGTGCGCCGGCTACGCCGTGTACGGACCGCAGACGCTGCTGATGCTGACCATCGGCCACGGCGTCGTCGGCTTCACGCTCGACCGCGACACCGGTTCGTTCCTGCTGACCCACGAGAACGTGCGGATTCCCGAGGACACCGGCGAGTTCGCGATCAACGCCTCCAATGCGCGGCACTGGGAGCCGCCCGTCAGGCGTTACATCGACGAACTGCTGGCCGGGAAGGCCGGGCCGCGCGGGCGCGACTTCAACATGCGCTGGGTGGCCTCGATGGTGGCCGACGTGCACCGGATCATGTCGCGCGGCGGGATCTTCATGTATCCCCGCGATGCCCGCGACCCGGACAAACCGGGCCGGCTCCGGCTGCTGTACGAAGGCAACCCGATGGCGTTCCTGGTCGAGCAGGCGGGCGGCGCGGCAACCAACGGCGACAAGCGCATCCTCGAGGTGCAGCCGTCGAAGCTGCACGAGCGGGTCGCGGTCTTCCTCGGTTCGAAGAACGAGGTCGACCTCGTCACGTCCTACCACCGCGGATGAGCGCGACGCGGCGCGTGCCATCGGAGGTCCTGGTCGCGCTGCAGCTCGGATTGGTCCTCGCGCTCGTCGTCTCCGCGCGCTGGCCCGTGCCGCCGAAGGCGTGGCCGCCGACCCTCTTCCTGCTCGCGGTCGCGGTCGTGCTCGGCGTGTGGACGCTCGGCTACAACCGCTGGGGCAACTTCAACATCCGCCCGGAGCTCAGGCGCGGAGCACGGCTGGTCACCGGCGGGCCTTACCGCCGCATCCGGCACCCGATGTACGCCTCGGTGCTTCTGGGCGTCGGCGCGCTCGTCGTCGCCGATTCGCGGCCATGGCGCATCGCGCTGCTGGTCGCCCTGCTGGTCGTGCTGATGCTGAAGGCCGCACGCGAGGAGGAATACCTGCGCGCGGCCTTCCCGGAATACGCCGCCTACGCGTCACGCACGTGGCGGCTGGTTCCGTTCGTCTACTAGGCTTGCGGGGCATCTCGACAGGTGGCCACCTGCGCCTGGGCGGGCTGCGGGGTACCTCGAC
>CAYGXL010000271.1:0-2889 GCA_964353935.1 uncultured Burkholderiaceae bacterium
CTCTCCATCGTCAGGCCCGCCTTGGAGCCCGAAGGCGTCGGCGGAAAGGGCAGGATCTCCTGTGCACTGAGCGTGGCAGCAAACAGAGAGCCCAGGACGGCGCCCAGGCAGGACACCAGACACGAGCGCCGTGCTAGAGGGGGGTGGTGTGCGTGCATTTCGATCTCCGGTGTTTCACTCATAACTCTCGCAGTGGCTTCACTGCCGTCGTCGCCTGCAGCAGCGCTAGAACTGATAGACAACTTTCAGCCAAAAATAGTCGCCTTCGAGCCGATTCTTCACGTTCGTCTCTCTCAGCCACCGCAGCTCGGTCACGAAGGTGTCTGGGCCGCGAGGCAGGATGTACGTCAGGACCGGCCCGAAACCCGACGTGCGCCCCTTGAAGTCGCCGAGGCGCTCGTTCCCGCCACTGTCTGCGGTCACCTGCTGCAGATAGAACGCTTGGGCGCCGATGCCAAGGTAACCGGAGCCCACCGGCAGCAGCTGCTGCACGCTGCCGTCGAAGTGCAACGTCGAGCCGCTGGTGTAGTTGGTGGCGTTATTTTCGGTGTTGAGCGCGATGCCCGTGAACAGCGCCGCGTTGAAACCATTCTTGTCGTTGTTGTAGGACACCCCGACGGTGGGATCGAAGGTCCAGTAGTTGAGACCCGGATTGGCCAGGCGACCCTCTTTGTATTGGCCCGTCGGGGCGTAGATCGGGAGGAATGCGCTGGTTTGCCAGTGGTCCGCCTTCCAGGCCAGCATGACAGGAATCATCGTCAGGTCGCCGATGCCCGAGGCGCTGTCCTTGCGCCGCACGGTGCCGAGCGCGGTATTGAGACTCGCCTCAACGTCCATCGAGACGTAAGGCAGATAGGCCCCCACGCTGTAGTGGGCGCCCCCGAGCACCGTTGGTTCAAACGTATACAGTCCGCCGAGCAGAACGGCGTTGCTCTTCGCGCTCACGTTGGCAGCGAGTGTCCCCGCGATCGGGATGCTCCTGGACGCCGGTGCGCTGCCGCTGTAACTGAGAAAAATCGGCTCGACGACCCACCCGGGCTTCGTTGGCGGGAGATCGATCAGCGTTGCCGCGCCGCCCGGGATGTAGCGGCCCGTCCCACCCTCCGAGGCCAGCGCGGCGAGCGGGCATGCAAGAGCCAGAAGTGCCAGCGCCGCTCGCCGGACGAAGGGCCCGGCGACGGCGGGCGTCAGGGTCGATGGCGCAGGGACCAGCAGACACCCCAACGGTGCACGCTGCCTGGGCATGCTAATTCGCCTGCTGCAGCTTCAGGATCTGCGACTGCACACCTTCGAGCGTCTTACCCACGTCGGCACTCAGCCCCACCTGCCGCACCGGAAACTCCTTGAAGCTCGCCAGATGCTCCATGGCAAGACCGAGAATCGGCGTGAGGACCCAACCCTTGATTTCGGCGTACTTGCGGTTCTCGTTGCCCCACTGCCGCTCGAACGGGTCCATCAGAAGATTGGTGACCATAGGCCGCCCGAGGCTCAGCAGCGGATCGTCCCAGTGCCCGCCCATCTTTGCCGAGAAGGTGACCTTGAACTGCTTGTAGCGAATCGCTGTCAGCACAGTCTCGTCGTAGTAGAAGATGTGGCTGCGCGCGGACACTTCGCTCTTGCCGGTGAACAGCGCTGTCTGATCGACGCCATCGAGGTGCACCTTGAAGTTGCGGCCGCCGATCGCCGCGCCCTTCTTCAGCTTGTCGACGACGCCCGTTTCACCGGCCGCCGCCGCGAGTGTGGGTAGCAAGTCGGTCATGTCGACGATGTCGCCGCTCACCCGGCCGGCGGGCGCGCCCGGCCAGCGCATCACGAAAGGCACGCGCACACCGCCCTCCCAGGTCGTGCCCTTGTCGCCACGGAACGGCGAGGTGCCGCCCTCTGGCCACATGTATTGGTAGGCGCCGTTGTCGGTGGTGTAGATGACGATGGTGTCCTTGTCGAGTCCGGTCTGCGCCAGCTTGTCCAGCAACTGGCCGACATGCGCGTCGTGCTCCTTCAGCGCGTTGCCATAGACGTCTTCCCTGCCCGCGCGCGACTGGCCTTGCGCCGCCGCCTTCAGGTGCAAAAAGACATGGTTGCGAGTGGAGTTGTGCCATAGGAAGAAGGGCTTGCCGTCCTTGGCGCGGCGATCGAGGTAGTCGAGCGACTTGGCCGCGATCTCGTCGTCGAAGGTCTCCATGCGCTTGACGGTCAGCGGACCCTCGTCTTTGGTCGGGCCGCTGTCTGTGCCCGAGATGACGCCTCGCGGATCGAATTTCTTGCGGAACTCGGGGCCGGTCGGCCGATCGGGATCTTCAAGGTCCTCGTTGGCATTCAGGTGGTACAGACTGCCAAAGTACTCGTCGAAGCCATGACGATGCGGCAAGTGCTCTTCGAGATCGCCCAGGTGGTTCTTGCCGAACTGGGCGGTTGAATAGCCGCGTGCCTTGAGAATCTCGGCAAGCGTCACATCCGCCTTGTTCAGTCCGGCCGGCGAGCCTGTGGTGCCCACGGTCGTCAGCCCGGTGCGAATTGGCAATTGGCCGGTGATGAAGGCGGCACGCCCGGCCGTACAACTCGGCTGGGCGTAGAAGCTGGTCAGGCGCAGGCCTTCACGGCCGATGCGGTCGATGTTGGGCGTCTTCACGCCCATGATGTCGCCGCCGAAGGACGAGACGTTCATGTAGCCGATGTCGTCGCCAAAGATGACCAGGATGTTGGGCGGCTTGGCCGGCTGGGCTTGGACCCCGGCCGCAAGGAGAAACTGCAGCAAGGCACCGATCACCAGTGCCACAAGCTTGGGGAAAGTTGAATTGGTCAATTTCTTCTCCTTAGTGTCTTACTGACTTTGGCGTTCAGCTGGAACGACATCAGCGACGCGGTCGGGTCCGTCGCCTTGGCCGCCAG
>CAYGXL010000272.1:0-2872 GCA_964353935.1 uncultured Burkholderiaceae bacterium
CTCGAGATCCCAGACCTCCCGGAACTGGCGCAAGGTGCTCGCGATCAGGAACGCTTTGGTGTCCCGGCGGGCCGCGTAGGCCTTGATGTTGCGCTCGACGGCATCCCAGTCGTCGAGACCCAGCGAGGCTTCGGCCAGGGTCGGTAGAAACCATTCGTCGCGCTGGTTCTCGGGCGTTGCTTCGAGCGCCGCCACCACCTTCGTTGCTACCTCCTTCGGGTGCAGATCGGGCGCCACGCGCAACCCGAGCCGGCGGGCGCGGGCGAGCAGCGCCACCAGGTTGACCCCGTGCCAGGTGTTCGCCGGGTTGTCCTCGAAGGGCTTGCGGTAGGCCACGATCGCCTGCTTCAACGCCTCGCGCGCGCCCGGGCTGGTTTTGTCGCCGGCGTCGAAGAAGATCTGCTTGTAGGCGCGGCCGAGCAGGCCGGTGGCCTCGGCGAACTCGGCATGCTCCTTCGGCAATCGCTGGGCCAGGGGCTTGAGCAGGTCGATCGCGGCCGTGGCCTTGCCGGTTTCGATCAGGTATTGCGCGTAGAGCCGCCGATTCGTGGGGTCCTTCGGGTCGTGCCGGCTCACCTCTTCGGCGAGGCGACCCATACGCTCGTACTCGCGCGCGTTACGAAGCTCCTCGACGAGGCGTTTGGCGTCCGTGAGGCGAGACTCAGCCGGCCGTTGCAGGGTCCTGAGTGTATCGTCGGCACGCTGGCGCAATTGGTCGAGAGTGCAATCATTGCTCATGGGCAGCACCTCAAACCCCAAGCATGCGGCGGAGCGCTAAACAGAAGTTGGGCTGGCGAAGATACTTCGTCGCCGAGTGCCGCCAGGTGCCGTCGTTCTGCACCGCCACGTCCTCAATCGCGGCGGCGCTACCTTTGCGATAGTCGTTGGCGAGCTTCGGATCGAAGCCGCAGACGGGATCGAGCCGGTCGAACAGGTTGACCCAATCGCCCCTGACCTTCTCGTGCGGGAAGCCGTCGTCCCGGGTCCAACCGGGTTGCAGCCGGTCCTGGATTTCGTCGACGCCAAGCGGGCTGCCGAGCGTGATCAACCCGTCGACGGGGAGACAATCGCCAACACGCTTCAGGCAGTCATACGCGATCACGGTGCCCATGCTGTGCGAGACGACGATATGTGGCGAGCTGACATTGATGGCGCCAAGCGCCTCGACGAACCGCTTCCGGATCGTCTGCTGGATGCGCGCCGGCGGCTTGCCGGGCGGTGCGAATTCGACGTCGAACAGGTAATGGTGAACGTCGCGCAAATGGGCGTTGAGAAAGCGCTTCTTGATGAACCAGGGCAGCGGCACCCGCTCGAGGGCGCCTTGTGGCTCGGCGGGAACGGGCGGCGACTCGGTGGTTGCCAATTCCGCGTCCGAGAAGGCGGTCATCTGCGCCCGCAAGCCCTGGAGAAAGGCTGCTTCCTGGGGCGTGCGAGGCACCGGCGGCGGCGCATCTCCGGCGCCGTCAATCGCCTCGGCGGTGTTCTCGAGCACGCCTTCGTAGGCCGAAAGATCGTCCTCCGGCTTCTCGTAGAGCAGGTCGGCCCAGTAGATCATTGAACTCGTCACCCCGAGATCGCCCAGCGGCAGCGGCTCGGCCGCCTCGGCGAGTGCACGGCGCCAGATGCGCAGGAGATCGTCGGCAGGTGGCTTGTTGGAAATACCGTGGATGAAAGTCACGTGCGGCATGGTGTATTTCTCCAGTAAGAATTACGCTTCAGCGGCCGGCAAACGCCGGGTTATTGGAGATCGAAGTCCGGGTTTTCCCCGAGGTCGGGAATCTTTGCGACATAGCCCGTATCGCCAAAATCGAGCGGCACATTCACCTCGTAACCGGGCAGGCCGACCTCTTTCCGGAGGGCATTGAGCCGGTTCATCCAGCCCTTGCGAAACACGGCGAGCTTTGGATTTTTCACGATCAGGCGCTCGTAGTAGGTTTCGCGCGCGGCACAGTAGACGGTGATGGTGGCGCCGAGGTCGCAGGCGTCCGCCGCCCTCTGCGTGGTCGGGCCAAAGTCGCCGTCGACCCCGCAACTCAGACTCTGTTGCAGAAAGCGTATCGCCCGGCCGACGCCCATGTTGACCGCTGTATCGAATTGCACGAGGTCGAGTTGACGTTGTAGCAGGTCGCAGCGCGGCGGCAGCCAGTAACCGGCTTCGTAGATCGCCTGCATCTCGGCATCCTCAAGCTGCCGAACATCCCGTGCCGGTAGCCCTCGTCGTGCCCGCCATGCGTTGTAGACCTTCTGCGTGACTCCCTTGTTGGTGGCCCCGCCCGGGTCGTTCGGGTGGTTCACATAGCCCCCCTCCCAGCGAAGGATAAAGAGCAGCGAGGCTTTAAAGGCAGTGGTTGACATGGTGTTTCTCCTCATCCTCCGTATCTCGACTTTGGCCATTTCTGGTTGAAGCCAGGGGATAACCAGAGGCGCCCTTGGAGTATCCTACGCGGATAACCAAACCCCTGAGGATGTGCCTCGATCCTGACTTTCGCTCATTTTTTTGTAAGCAATTGATTTTTATGGGCATAAATTTTGCCTCAACCAGAGGGTGGCCTACTTAAGATTATGAATATAGAATGCTTTTTTGGAGCTACCGAAATCAGGGTCGATGGCGCCTCTGCCTGACATGATTATAGTGGTCATGGCACCCTTTGTCGCGCTGTTTACCCAACGGGTCTGGACCTACGTTCGGGTGTTAGGGACGGAGATTCCCCTGTGCCGTGGTCGCGCATCGTGGCGGCGGCGCTGCCGATGATGGGACTGGCCTAGGAGTCTGTCGGACTTGATCAGTAACATGCTGATTTTATGTGCTTTTTAAAAATAGTCAGAAATATTAACTCGCTAAAAATCAAATAGTTAAATGACAAGTCCGACA
>CAYGXL010000273.1:0-2794 GCA_964353935.1 uncultured Burkholderiaceae bacterium
TCCTTGTCGAACTGGCTGATCGCCGACTCGGTGCCCTGCGCGCAGTACAGCGGGCAGAAGTCCGTGAGCTTGCCGGGGGCGATCAGCACGCCGCCCGCGTGCATGCCGACGTTGCGCGTCAGGCCCTCGAGCGGCCTGGCCAGCGCCACGAGTTCCTGGAACTCCTCGTCGGCATCGACCGCCTCGGCGAAGGCAGGCTCCTCGGCGAGCGCGCGATCGAGCGTCCACGGGTCGGCCGGGTTGTGCGGGATCAGTTTCGACAGCGTGTCGCACTTCGTGTACGGCAGGTCGAGCACACGGCCGGCGTCGCGCACCACGGCCTTCGCGCCGAGCGTGCCGAAAGTGGCGATCTGCGACACCGCGTCGTGGCCGTACTTGCGCTTCACGTAGTCGATCACGCGGTCGCGGTTGTCCTGGCAGAAGTCGATGTCGAAGTCCGGCATCGACACGCGCTCGGGATTGAGGAAGCGCTCGAACAGCAGTTCGTATCGCAGCGGATCGAGGTCGGTGATGCCGAGCGAATAGGCCACCAGCGAGCCGGCGCCCGAGCCCCGCCCCGGCCCCACCGGAATGCCGTGCGTCTTCGCCCAGTTGATGAAGTCCGCGACGATCAGGAAGTAGCCGGAGAAGCCCATCTTCGCGATCGTCTTCAGTTCCAGATCGAGCCGCGCGGCGTAGTCGGGCCGCTTGCGCCCGCGCTCCGCCTCGTCCGGATACAGCGTCGCGAGGCGTTTCTCCAGGCCCTCGCCCGCCAGCGCGCGGCAGTGGTCGTCGAGGGTGACACCCTCTGGCGTCGGGTAGTCCGGCAGGCGCGGCTTGCCGAGTTCGAGCACGAGGTTGCAGCGCTGCGCGATCGCCACGGAGTTGGCGAGCGCGACCGGCACGTCGGCGAAGAGCTGTTCCATCTCCGCCTGCGTCTTGAAGTACTGCTGCTCCGTGTAGCGGCGCGGCCGGCGCGGATCGGAGAGTGTGTAGCCCTCGGCGATGCAGACGCGCGCTTCGTGCGGCCGGAAGTCGTCCTGCTCGAGGAACTGGATCGGATGCGTGGCGACGACCGGCAGCTTCATCTGGGCGCCGAGCGCCAGCGCGGCCCGGGTCTGCGCGGCATCGCGCTCGTGGCCGGTGCGGTGCAGTTCGAGGAAGTAGCGGCCCGGGAACGCGGCGGCCATCCGCTGGACGGCGAGCCTGGCGGGCTCGAGCTTGCCGGCGAGCAGCAACGCGCCGACTTCGCCGTGACGGCCTCCCGACAGCGCGATCAGGCCCTGCGCGAGGCGGCCGTCCTGTTCCTCGAACCACTCGAGCCGCACCTCGGCGCGATTGCGATGCTGGTTTTCCAGGTACGCCCGCGTCAGCAGGTCACAGAGGTTCAGGTAGCCCGTGCGGTCCTGGACGAGAACGGCCAGGCGGAACGGGTTGTCGCGGTCGGCGTCGTTCGTGATCCACAGGTCGCAGCCGATGATCGGCTTGACACCCTTCTTGCGAGCCGCGACATAAAACCGCACGGCACCGAAGATGTTGGCGCTGTCCGTCAGTGCCAGCGCGCCCTGCCCGTCGCGCACCGCCTTCCTGACCGCCCCATCGATCCGAACGATGCCGTCGACGACGGAAAACTCGGAGTGGAGCCGGAGATGGACGAAACGGGTACTGCTCATCTGTGGAATTCTGCCACCCGGTCGGCGTTCAGGCTGTGGATAACCCGAAGTACGAGCCGTCTTCGTGGGTCTCATGCGCGAAATCATGGAGCCGATGACGGGGCAAACTGGAACTGCGGTCGTCTGCCCGTGCTCCCCGCGCGTTGATCAGGGCAGGCGACCCGCTATTGTTCGGCGTACACGCCGGGAGACCGCAATGAATCGCACTGTCGTCGCCATATGCCTCGCCGTCGCGCCGCTCGTCGCGTTCGCCACGATCTACAAGGTGCGGATGCCGGACGGCACGATCCTGTTCACGGACAGCCCGCCCGCCGGAGCGAAGATCCTGGAAGAGCGGCAGCCGCTTCCGCCGCCGCGCCTGCCAGCCAAGGCGCCACCCGCCGCCGGCGAGACGACACCGCGCTTCTCGGACAAGGCTACTTCCACGCCGTCGCAGTCCGGTTCGACAGCCACGCAGAGCATCGACGCCGCAATGGCGGAGATCAGCGACGCGGAACGCGAACTCACTGTCGCGCGGCGCAAGCTCGAAGCCGGCCGCGAGCCGCTGCCCGGAGAGCGACTGGGAACGGTAACCGGCCGATCGCGCCTCTCGCCCGAGTACGAGAGCCGGATCGCCGAACTCGAGCGAGAAGTCGCGGCCGCCGAGACCCGCCTCAAGAGCGCGTACGACGCCAGAAACGCACGGCGCTAGACCTGCGGCGGCGCGCGGCTGGTTCTTAGCGGCAGAGTCCGCCGTCACGCGAGCCCGCGGCCAGGGTGATGGTGCCGAAGGGAGGTATTGAGGGGTAGCGTGCGGGGCCAACCATCCCAACGCACCAACCCTCCGGCCAGAGGAATCGTATTCAGGTCCCTCGCGACCGTTCCCGAATACATCCGGCCGAATCCCACTCTTATTCGGCACTTACCAAAGAAAAACGGCCCGCGCGTAGCGGGCCGTTTCTTGTGTGGCGACGCCTGGGCGTACCGAAATGTCCCTGGTTGCACCGATCATCCTCGAGGCGCGAAGAATCAAGAAGTTGACGCTGACGAGGAGACGCGCTCGATCCTGGACGCCTTACGCCCTTACGCGACCTCTCCTGCCAGTGTCCGGTATGCAGCGCGAAGGCGTCATGGCCCTTCTTGGCGTCGAGGTGCGCTTTCGA
>CAYGXL010000274.1:0-2791 GCA_964353935.1 uncultured Burkholderiaceae bacterium
ACACCGCCTCGGGATTGAGCGGCTCGCCGACGCTCGCGACGAAGCGCAACTTCGGGAAGCGGTACTTGCGGGCGAGATCGGCACCGGCCTTCATCAGCATCCGCACCGCCGTCGGCGCGGTGTACCAGACGGTCACGCCGCGCTCGGCGAGGATCCGGTACCAGCGCTCGGCGTCGAATTCGGCCTCGTCGACGATCATCGTCACGCCGTGCAACAGCGGCGCGATGATGCCGTACGACATTCCGGTCACCCAGCCAGGATCGGCCGTGCACCAGAAGACATCGTCGTCGTGCAGGTCGAGCGCGAAGCGCGCCGTGGCCCAGTGCGTGACGACGGCGTCATGCACGTGCAGGACGCCCTTCGGCTTGCCGGTGGTCCCGCTGGTGAAGTGCAGCAGCGCCGGGTCCTCGGGCTGCGTCGGCACGATGGCGAACTCCGCGGACGCCTGCGCCATGAGCTCTTCGAGGTTGAGCGTGGCCGGCGGCGCGGCGGCCGCGCCGCCGGACGGACCGGCCAGCAGCACGTGCTGCAGCGACGGCACCTTGTCGCGGATCGGGAGCACCTTGCGCTCGTAGAGGGCGCGCGTGGTGACCAGCACCTTGCCGCGCCCGATGTTCAGCCGCGTCGCGACGGGCTCCGGACCGAACGCGGAGAACAGCGGCGAGATCACCGCGCCGGCCTTCAGCGCACCCAGCACGCAGACATGGACATCCGGGATGCGCGGCAGCAGCAGGAAGACGACGTCGCCGCGTCCCACGCCGAGCGACCCGAGGACGTTGGCGAAGCGGCTGGACGCGCGATCGAGGTCGGCGTAGCTCAGGCTGCGCTCGCCGCCCTCCTGGCCGAGCCACGCGATGGCGATGCGGTCGGCGCGCGCTCCGTGCGCGTGCCGGCCGACGGCCTCGAAGGCGATGTTGAGGCCGCCGCCGGGCAGGCCGGTCAACTGACGGCGCGCGTCGTCCCACCGGAAGTCCCGGGACGCCTGCGCCCAATCCGCGAGGTGCGGGCTGACCCGGAACAGGGACGGGTCCTTCTTGATGAGACTCGGGCGCATGATGGCCGGCGCCGGGACGGCGCACGGTGGTTTCACGCTAGAAGCCGCGCCGCATTTGCCGTTGATGGCGGTCAAGCGCGCCTCGTTGAAGGCGCGGCCGATTAGCGATGCGACGACCGTGCCCCCGGCCGGCAGCGCGAGGCGCACGTGCCGAGGACGCCCCGCACGAACGCGGGCCTGCCTTCGCGCGGACGGAATGACCACCGGCGAGTGGTCGGCCGTCTTCGGCGACGCGAACATGACCACGGCGCTGCTCGACCGTCTCACGCATCACTGCCACATCGTGGAATCCGGCAACGACTCGTGGCGCTACAAGGACAGCCATCAGACAGCCGTAGCGCGCGAGCGCGCCACGGCTCGAACCAGGAAAGGAGCTTCTACCGCAGAGAAGAAGACAAGGGAGATATCCACACAACCTGGCACCCTCGGGTAGCCTTCATCCGTGGGTCAGTCTTGAATGATCGCGGCGGGTCAGTTCTGAGTAATCGTCAACAGCCTGCTGTCAGCCCGACGGCTACCGCCAAAATCTGGGCCTAAAGAAAAGGAGCCCTAACATGCGTGCGATAAACCTTGCTTATAACGTCTCTTCAATGAATTTCCGCGCCTCCGTCAAGTCCAGGTGGCGCCTGTTGCTCGCCTTGACGCTTGCCTTGTGTACGCAGATGGCTGCGGCAGAAACTGCAGCAACCATCACGAGGTCCGTCAACGTCCGTTCCGCTCCCAGCACGTCGCTGCCAACTGTGACGTGGCTCTTGCCCGGAACCCGGGTGACGGTGGTCGGATGTACGCCGAACTGGCACTGGTGCGATGTAGTCTCGGGTCGCAACAGGGGCTGGGTCTACACGCGCTACCTGTCCGTGCCGTTCGAAGGAAGTGCCGTCACGATCCTGCGCGGTGGTCCCAATCTCGGCCTGCCAGCGGTCGACTTCTCGCTGGGCCCGTATTGGGATGAGCACTATCAGAGTCAGGTCTGGTTTGCCCAGAAGGCCTCCTGGCAGGCCCGGTGGGATGGGCTACGCGCCCCGCCCAAGTGGCGCGAGCCCTCCAGCAGGCGTTAGTCAGCATTGAGGGCCGGCGGCCCCGCTTGGGATGAACCGATGGCCACCTTCCCCGACGGCACCAAGCTGGTGACCGTGCATCTCGGTTTCCTGAGCGCGCGGTGCTGACCTGCCCATGACAACGACGTCGCCAACCCGGGTTCTTGAGCGCATGTACGTTAGCCGTGTAGCATCGCCACCGATTCGCGGCTGGTCACGTTTGTGGCTCGAGCGCGGTTCGACGACCACTCTTCGCCAGTGATGTTCACCGCTTCGGCCTGCCTCTAGCGCGCTCGATCACCTTCCCCTACCGCCAGGAGAGAGCAATGTCCTCAGAACAGAAGATGTCGCGGATGGCACTGACCGCGATGGTGGTGGGAGGGATGATCGGCGCGGGCATCTTCTCGCTGCCGCGCACCTTTGCCAACGCCACCGGGCCGATGGGCGCGGTCATCGCCTGGCTGATTGCCGGCACCGGCATGTACATGCTGGCGCGCGTGTTCCAGGCGCTGGCCGAGCGCCGGCCCGACATCGATGCCGGTGTCTTCGCCTATGCCAAGGCCGGCTTCGGTGACTACCCGGGCCACCTGTCGGCCTTCGGCTACTGGGTCGGCAGTTGCATCGGCAACGTGTCGTACTGGGTGCTGATCAAGTCCACGCTCGGCGCGTTTTTCCCGGTCTTCGGCGACGGCAATACGGT
>CAYGXL010000275.1:0-2783 GCA_964353935.1 uncultured Burkholderiaceae bacterium
ATCGGCTGCATGTCAGTCCCGATCATGAATGTCGACAATGCTGCAGTGCCAACGACCTCCGGCAAACCGCTAACCAAAGAGCAAGTTCGCGCGGCAATCATCCGTGCCGGTGGCGGGCTAGGTTGGCAGATGAAGGACGAAACGCCCGACATGCTGGTTGGAACACTAATGTTGCGGTCGCACACAGCTGTCGTTGAAATTCCCTACTCGGCAACGAATTTCAGCATCAAGTACAGGTCAAGCATCAACCTCGACCAAAGTGGGGGAAACATCCATAAGAATTACAACGGCTGGATTCAGAACCTCTACAAGGGCATCAATACGCAGTTGGGTCTTGTGTAAGGCGGGGGAACAAGATGTCGGCCGTGTCAGCGCGTGAACTCGCTGCTTTGGTTGTCGAGGCAGTCAACCTGGAGGACCAGGATCCAGCGACGCTGGATCTATCCGCCCCACTCTTCGGTGACGGCCTCGGTCTCGACTCCTTGGACATGCTCGAGATCTCGCTCGTAATACAGCAGAGGTACGGCGTGAAACTGAAGGCCGACGACCCGAACAACGACTCGATCTTCGCTTCAATGCAGAGCTTGGCCGATTACATCGGAGCTAGGCAGGCGGCGAACAGCTAGGGCGAGCGTGCAGGCGCTCGAAGTGGTGGACGTATGGCGAGTCTTGCCCGTGCTTGTACTGGGCTGGCTCGCCTATTTTTTTGGTCGCACGCTATTCGCAGGTAGGGTGCCTATGATCGAGCGAATCGCCCGTGTAGGAGATCCAGATCTGCCACCACCCCTCTGTCGCTACACGCGCCAGCTCACGACCCTGTGGTGCGCGTACTTCCTGATTGCGGCAGTGTTCTCATCCGCAGTTGAGTTACCTCCCGGGTGGGCAGGCACTCTCGTGTGGGTAGGTGCTGTCGTTCTTTTCATCGGGGAGCATTGGATCCGTCCACGCCTGTTTCCCGGTCGACCTTTCCCCGGACTTGCGCAGCAGCTCCGAGACACTCTAAGCGTCTGGCGGCGCACTCCGTGAGTCCAACAACGCCGCGGGAGAGGCTGGATGGGCCACTTTGGGGTGATGACGCGTGGCTCGACAAGCCGGCAATCGTTCGAGCCGATGGCGTTTGGGACTGGAAGCGAGTCCACAGTTCCGCAATGGCACTGTCGGCCGAGATCGATCCGCGTGAAACGACATTCAACCTTTGTGACTCCCGCTCGGGCTTCCTGGTTACTTGGCTAGCCGCACTGCGCAGCGGATCCTTGCAGTGCCTGCCGCCATCGAGCGGCCGTGCCGACCTGGTCACGATACGCAATTCAAGCGCGCGACCGTGTCTTGTCGCGGACGACACTTCATCGCTGCACTCGGAGTGGAGAGCCCGCGCCCGAACCCTTCACTGGAACCTCGGCTCAGTAAGCGAGACGACCGCCCTACGTTGGTTTCCGGAGTGGGACAGCGAGGTCGTTCGGCTTCACACGTCGGGCAGCACGGGAAAGCCTCAGGCTCATGCAAAGACGCTCCATCAGCTCGCGCTTGGTGCAGAGTTCCTGGCTAAACGGCTGGAACAAGAGCTTGGCAATCCTCTTAATGAGGGTCCGTCGATCGTGTGCAGCGTGCCGCCTCAGCACATGTTCGGACTCGAGGCTTCGGTCATGCTCTCACTTATCAGCGGAATTCCTGTGCTCGACCGGTGTCCGCTACTGCCGGCCGATGTCAGCGCCGCCTTTGAGGCCTGCCCGCAAGATTGCATATGGGTGACGACGCCCCTGCACCTTCGTTCCCTGGTTCGTTCGGGCGAGCGACTGCGCAATTGCAGAGCCGTTGTTGCATCAACGATGCCTTTGGCGGCGACCCTGGCCCATCAGGTCGAAACGCTGCTGGAGGCCCCCGTATATGAGATCTATGGGTCGACCGAGACGGGAGCGATTGCGACTCGGCGCACCACTGAGTCTTCCTCATGGCGCCTACTTCCGGGGGTGAGACTCGATTCAATCTCCTCCTGCACTCAGGTGTGGGGCAAGCACTTCTCGTCACCCCAGCGTTTGGGGGATCACGTAACGATCGATGACGCCGGTTCGTTTGTCCTGCTGGGCCGGGAAGCCGACATGATCAAGATTGCGGGTCGGCGCGCTTCGCTCAGCGGCCTCAATGAACTACTGCAGGAAATGCCCGGCCTGAGCGACGGGGTCTTCTACCTCCCATCGACGGACAACCCGGCCGAGCGACTCGTCCTCATCCACTCGGGGCAGGCGTTGGACCGGGCGTTCATAGACGCGTGGCTCAGGGAGCGTATGGATGCTGCGTTCCTGCCTCGCACGATCATCCGCGTCGATCGTCTTCCTCGTGGCGGCGCAGGAAAGATACCCCGCGCATCTCTGGACGAGATCTACGGTGCTTGGGCTCGGGGAAGGGTGTCATCATGAGACGAGTCGAATTCGAAGTTCGGGTAGCCGCTGACCATCCTTCTCTTGAAGGCCACTTTCCGGGCAATCCAGTCGTGCCAGGCGTCGTCTTGCTCGATACCGTCATCGCGAATGTAGAGTTGGCGACAGGGTGCCGAGTCCGTCGTGTGCAGCAGGCCAAATTTCACTCGGTGCTACGTCCCAACGAAAGTGCTGTCGCCGAGTGCTTTCTCAACCAGGTCGCCGTGACTTTCCGCGCATCGGCGCGACGTGGCTCGGACATGGTCCAAGTGCTTAGCGGCTCGCTGGCGCTGCAGTCAGCGCAGTGCGACGGTCGATGAAGCGCTGGACCGACAAAGCCGAAAGGGGCAGCGTCTGGCTGATCCGGCT
>CAYGXL010000276.1:0-2765 GCA_964353935.1 uncultured Burkholderiaceae bacterium
CAGCACGTGCACTGAGCGTCGCTTCGGCGCGGTGCCGCGGCAGGCGGGGCGCGGCCGGCGCTCCACCGGGGCGGTCGGCGCGTTCGCGCCGACTCCGCTGGCCTTGCAGGCCGCGCTGGGCCATTGGGCCCAGCCGCTCGCAAGGCACGAACAGTCCACTGGACTGTTCGTGCCCGTGCTCGCCTGCTCGGCCCGAGGTCGTGCCGCGGAATTCGCTGCGTTCGCTGCGCGAACTCCGCTCAGACATGCCGCGGCAAGTCAGACACGAAGCGCGCTGGCGCGCGCCGACCTCGGGCCTGCGCTGCTCGCCGCCCCGGAAGTCGCGCCCGCCGCGCCCCGCCTGCCGCGGCACATCACCGACTACATCGTTCCCTTGAGCCCCAGCCGCTCCACCGTCGTCCGCTCGGCCTCGAACGTCTGCCGCGCGAACTTCGTGTAGTCCTCGGCGCTCATGTAGACCATCGGCTGGTCGAAACGGTCGAGCAGGGCCGTGATCTTCGGGTCCTCCAGCGCCTTCTTGAACGCGTCGTGCAGCGTGCGCACGACCGCCGGGTCCATGCCTGCAGGACCGGCAAGCCCGAAGGGCGACTCGGACACCGTGTCGTAGCCGAGTTCGGTCAGCGTCGGCACGTCGGGCCAGCGCTTGGTGCGCTTCGGCCCGAACGTCGCGAGCAACCGCAGCTTGCCCGACTCGACGTGCGGCGCCCAGCCGGTGGAATCGCTGGCGGACTGGATGTGGCCGCCGAGAATCGACGCCATCATGTCGGCGCTGCCCTTGAAAGGCACGTGCGTCAGCTTGATGCCGGCCTTCTGCGCGAACTCCTCCATCACGATGTGCGGCGTGGTCCCGGTGCCGGTCGAGCCGTAGTCGATCTTGCCGGGGTTGCGCTTCGCGTCCTCGACGAAGTCCTTGATCGTCTTCCACGGCGCATTCGCGGGAACGGCGAGGCCGAACGTGTAGCCGGTCAGGTTGATGATGTAGGTGAAGTCCTTGATCGGATCGAACTGCGGACTCTTCTGCATGTGAGGGACGCGGAAGACGCCGAGCGGCATCTGCGAAACGACGTAGCCGTCGGGCTTCTGGTTCTTCATGGCGATCGGCGCCAGCGTGCCGCCGCCGCCCGGCTTGTTCTCGACGATGACGGACTGGCCCAGGGCCTTCGAAGCCGACTCCGCGATCGCGCGGAAGAACTGGTCGGTCGGGCCCCCGGCCGGGAAGGCGACGTAGATCGAGATCGGGCGCGACGGGAACGCCTGTGCGCGGACGATCGCGTGGGGAAGAACCGCCGCAGCGCCCGCCGCGGCCAACAGAGTGCGCCGGTCCATCTTGTCTCCGTTTCGTGTCGTTATGCAGGGCAGTATAGGCAGCGCGACAGGCACCGTATATGCGGCGGCGCCGCAAGTCGTCGGCGGGTGGATGAACCACTTCGGTGTATTTCATGATCGACACCCGGCGGCGCGCGCGGATAATTCCGTCATCCACGAGGGGAGAGCCGCGATGGCGAAAACGACCTGTCCGATCTGCAAGAGTGCAGTCCAGCCGGGCACGCTTCCGGTTATCAGCGGTCGGGAGGGGCCGCTGGCGCTCGCGGTCCATCACATGCCGGTGCTCGAGTGCCCGAACGGTCACCGGCTGTTTCCAAACCCCGACTTCCCCTTGCTGCTCGTCGATCAACTGGTCGAGGGCGACGAGATGAAGCTGCCCGCGAGTACCGCGAAGGGCATGCTGCTCAAGCAGTACTACTGCGCTTCATGCGGCGACAAGCTGGCGGACGCCGCCGACGCGCAGCGGACCTTCCACATCGACGTGCGGATGCCCCTGCTCGAGCCCTTCGACGTCGAACTCACGATGCCGGTGCATCGCTGCGCGCGCTGTGGTCACGAGCAACTGCACTCCTTGAAGGAAGTCCGCAGCCGCACGCCGGCAGCATTGGCGCACGCCTTCAAGGCTGCAGCGATCGCCGCGCACGCCTAGCCCAGCGTCACGCGCGTTTCGACGCGTCCGGCGCGGTCGTGCCACGCGGCCAGCCCGATCTCGGCCCCCGGCGGCGCGCGCACGATCCAGTCGACGTGCGCGCGGTCGCCGGTCGGCGTGCGGTTGGGCCAGAACGACACGCCGGTGTGCATGTAGGCCCAGCCTTCGAGTTCGCCGAGTTCCTCGCGCGGCTTGCCGTTCACGAGTTCCGCGCCCGGGGGCAGCGAGATCTCGGCGAGGACGCCGCGCACCACCTTGTGCTTCACCGCCATCTTGCTGACGTAGCTCGGCAGCCAGCCGCTGTTCTGCACGACGAGCCGCACCCGCCACGTGTCGGCGCCGGCCCGCGTGACCTCGGCCGCGCGCAGCTCGAGCCTGGGCGAGACCAGCGCGAGCGACAGCAGCCACTTCGGGAAGCGCGCGACTTCCTTCTCGCGCAGGGCCGGCGGCGGGTTGCTGAACACGGCGATCCGGTTCCAGCCGCCGATCTCGACGCGGCCCAGTTGCGGATGGTCGAACGGCTTCCACTCGACGTGGCCTTCGCCCGGCGCGACGCGCTGCGCCCAGTCGTGCATCTTCAGGTCGTCCTCGATCGGGTGATCGCGGAACCAGTGGATCCACTCGTCGTTGTCGATCCCGGCTTCCTTCTTCGGATTCCAGATCTCGATGGTCCACATGAACATGCCGAGGTGCTCGTAGATCCAGTCGAACGCGCCGGTGATGAACTCGCCTGGGTAGTACTGGAACTCGTGCCAGATCGAGATGGCGGGATACCCGGTGAGCTGCTCTC
>CAYGXL010000277.1:0-2731 GCA_964353935.1 uncultured Burkholderiaceae bacterium
CAACCAGCATCAGGGCGGCGAAGAAGATGAGGCCGAAGATCGCTCCGAGGCGCCAGTAGTCCTTGGCCGGGATGTAGCCGCTGCCGTAGTACACCGGGCTCGGCCCTGTCGCGTACGGCGTCAGGATGCCCATGATGCCGAGCGTCAGCGACAGCAGCAGCGCCAGCGTCCGCATGTCCATGTCGGGGATGCCCAGCCCGACGGCGAGAACGACCGGCAGCATCGCCGTGACGTGCGCGGTGATGCTGGCGAACAGGTAGTGCGTGAAGAAGAACACGGCGACCAGGCCGAGCATGGCGACCATCGGGCTCACGCCGACCATCTGCGCGCCGATCGTCTCGGCGAACCACTTCACGAAGCCGACCCGGGCGAGGCCATCGGCCAGCGCGACGAGCGTGGCGAACCACACGAGCGTGTTCCACGCCGACTTGTTGGCCAGGATGTCGTCCCACGTCACCACGCGGCCGATCACCATCATCGCGACCACGGCGATGGCGACGGTGGTCGCGTTGATGATGGCGCCCGCGAAGATCCACAGCGCCAGCGCCAGCAGCACGAGGGCGCCGAGTTCGATCTCGCGACGGGTCAGGCCGCCCATCGACTTCAGCTCCCTGGCCGCCCACGCCGGGACCTCGTCGCCGCTCTTCACCTCGGGCGGATACAGGAAGTAGGTCAGCAGCGGCACGGCGAGCAGCAGCAGGATGCCGACCGGCGCGAACGCGATGAACCACTCGGTCCACGTGAACGAGACCTTGGCGGTCTTGTTGATCAGTTCGATCGCCAGCAGGTTGGGCGCCAGCGCGGTGATGAACATCGAGCTGGTCACGCAGGTCGTGGCGATGGCCGTCCACATCAGGTAGCCGCCGATGCGGCGCGACGACGGGTCGTTGGGCTTGCTGTCGTACAGCGCCGGCAGGTTGCGGATCACCGGATACACCGTGCCGCCGCTGCGGGCGGTGTTGGACGGCGTGAACGGCGCGAGCAGCAGGTCGGCGAAGGCGACGGCGTAGCCGAGCGTCAGCGTCCGCCTGCCCATGACCTTAACGAGACCGAGCGAAATGCGGCGGCCGAGGCCCGTCTTCTCGTAGCCGAGCGCGAACATGAAGGCCGCGAAGATCAGCCACACGGTCGAGTTCGAGAAGCCGGACAGCGCCCAGGTAAGGCCGGCGTTGGCGGGCTTGAATCCGGCCTTGGCGAGGTCGGCCGGGCCGAACAGCACGTACGGCGCAAGGACCGTCACCAGCACGACGCCGATCAGGCCGATGGCCGCGCCGGGCAGCGGCTCGAGCATCAGGCCGACGATCACGCCGGCGAAGATGGCGAAGAAGTACCACGCGTGCTGCGCGAGGCCTTCGGGGGGTGGAATGAGTGCAATTACGACCGCGACCGCGATCGGTAGAGCCGCCTTCCACGGAAATGCACTCCCGCCTTTGGCGGCGGGCGCCTGTACTGCGGCCGGTACGTTGCCGGTGCCGGGGGGGACCGCAACTGACATGAAATCCTCCGTTTCCCTGGGTGGTCACGGTCCGGAGGGGCGGTCGGGAGGCTGCCGGTCCGGTCCGGTCCGCAAGTGAGTTCATTGTCGTCACGGCGACATTCATCGTCATGACGTTGCTCAAGGCGGACTTCGGCGAGCTCGAAAATTTGCGAACGATCGTTCGCTTTATTTCGCCATGCAGCCACGCGCGTCGCGATGTGGAATTTCGGGCGATGCGACGTCAGCGAAGGAACTTCAGCACGGGAACGAAGACGACGTAGGTGAGCGCGAAGATCAGCGCGATCCCCGTCAGGTTGAGCCACAGTCCGGCCTTCATCATGTCCGGCATGCGAACGAGACCGGTGCCGAAGACGATCGCGTTCGGCGGCGTGCCGACCGGCATCATGAACGCGCAGCTGGCGGCGACCGTCGCCGGCACGAGCAGCACGCCCGCCGGAATGCCGAGGACCGGCGCCAGCGCCGCGAGGATCGGCAGCATGGTGGCCACCTGTGCGGTGTTCGACGTCAGTTCGGACATGAACACCATGACCGCGATGATCGCGAGCAGCACGGCCCAGAACGGCCAGCCGGAGAAGCCGGTCGCGAGGCTGCCGATGTAGCCCGGCACGCCGTTGACCTCGGCCGCCGAGGCGAGCGCGAGCCCGCCGCCGAAGAGGATCAGCACGCCCCAGGGCAGCTTCGTTGCGGTCTCCCAGTTCATCAGCGCGCCGTTCGTGCCCTTCACCGGGACCAGGAAGAGCGCGATCGCCGCGCCGACCGCGATGCCCGCGTCAGACAGTCCCTTCAGGGGCGCGACGTCGCCGATGCGCACTTGTCCGAGCAACGGCGCCGTCATCCACAACGCGACGGTGATCGCGAACACGACGAGCGTCGCGCGCTCGCCGGCGTTCATCGGCCCGAGCTTCGCCCACTCGTCGCGAACGTACTCACGCCCCCCCTCGATCTCCTTCATCGCCGACGGGAACATCACGAAGGTGTTGAGGAACCAGGCGAGCGGCAGGAACGTCAGCATCGCCGGCACGCCGATCATCATCCAGTCGAGGAAGGTGACCTGCGCGCCGCCGGTCTGCTCGACGAAGCGCACCAGGATCCCGTTGGGCGGCGAGCCGATGATCGTGCCGAGCCCGCCGATCGACGCGGCGTAAGCGACGCCGAGCAGCGCCGACAGCGCGAAGTTGCGCAGGTCGCGGTCGTCCTGCGGAATGCCGCCCAGCTCCGCGAGCGACTTGCCGC
>CAYGXL010000278.1:0-2728 GCA_964353935.1 uncultured Burkholderiaceae bacterium
TCCGCGAGACCCGCCTGTACCAGGTCGCGCCGATCTCGACCAACCTGATCCTGTCCTACGTGGCCGAGCACCTGCTCGGGCTGCCGCGGAGCTTCTGATGGCCGGGGAACCGACGGCCTCGCAACGGCCCGGCTGGGAGGCCGGGCCGGCCCGCGAGGCGGACGCAAGTCCGCGGGGACTCGCGCCCGTCCGCGCGCGCCCGCTCGACGGCATCACCGTCGTCTCCCTCGAACAGGCCATCGCCGCGCCGTTCTGCACGCGCCAGCTCGCCGACCTCGGCGCGCGCGTCATCAAGGTCGAGCGGCCGAAGGTCGGCGACTTCGCGCGCGACTACGACCACCGCGTGAACGGCCTCGCGTCGCACTTCGTGTGGACCAACCGCGCGAAGGAGAGCCTGACGCTCGACATGAAGCACCCGCGCGCGTCCGGGATCATGCGGCGGCTGCTCGCGAAGGCCGACGTGCTGGTGCAGAACCTCGCGCCGGGCGCCGCCGCGCGCCTCGGCCTTTCGTTCGACACGCTGCACCCGACTCTGCCAAAGCTCATCGTCTGCGACATCTCGGGCTACGGCGACGACCTCGGGCGTCCGGGTCCGTACCGCGAGAAGAAGGCGTACGACCTGCTGATCCAGAGCGAGTCCGGCTTCCTGTCGGTCACCGGCACGAAGGACGAGCCCGCCAAGGCCGGCTGCTCGATCGCCGACATCGCGGCCGGGATGTACGGCTACACGAACATCCTGGCGGCTCTGATCCAGCGCGGCAAGACCGGCCAGGGCGTCCGCCTCGACATCTCGATGCTCGAGAGCATGGCCGAGTGGATGAGCTTCCCGATGTACTACGCGTACGACGGCGCGCCGCCGCCGACACGCAACGGCGCCGCGCACGCCACCATCTATCCGTACGGGCCCTTCCCCACCGGCGACCGCAAGACGGTGATGCTGGGGCTGCAGAACGAGCGCGAGTGGGCCGAGTTCTGCAAGACGGTGCTGCTCGATCCCGCGATCGCGACCGACGAGCGCTTTTCGTCCAACGCGCGCCGGACCGCCGCGCGCGCAGACCTGTACGCGATCATCGCCCAGGCGTTCTCCTCGCTGACGCAGGAGCAGGTCGTCGAGCGGCTCGAGGCCGCGCAGATCGCCAACGCCAGCGTGAACACGATGGCCGACCTCTGGGCGCATCCGCAGCTGAAGGCGCGCGGACGCTGGACCGAAGTTCAGACGTCGGTCGGGCCGATCCCGGCGCTGCTGCCGCCCGGCGCGCCCGAGGCCTTCGACGCGCGGATGGACGCCGTCCCCGCGCTCGGCCAGCACTCCGCGGCCATCCTCGCCGAGCTGGGCTTCAGCGCGGCCGAGATCGAGCAACTGTCCCAGGAAGGTGCCACATGAAGGATGCCGCCACCGTGACGACCCCCACGCGCCAACTCGCCGACTTCGCCGCCACGCTGAGGTTCGACAGCATTCCGCGGGCGGTCGTCGATCGCGCCGAAGACCTGTTCCTCGACTGGTTCGCGTCCGCGCTCGCCGGCAAGGGCGCGGGCGCGGTGGAGGCGATCGCGGAGTTCTACGAGTCGCAGGGTCCGGCGACCGGTCCGTCCGAGATCCTCATTCACCGCACGACGTCGTCGCCGATGATCGCCGCGGCGGTCAACGCGGCCTCCTCGCACTTCGCCGAGCAGGACGACGTGCACAACAGTTCGGTGTTCCATCCGGCGGCGGTCGTCATTCCGCCCGCGCTCGCGGTCGCGCAGGCGATCGGTGCGTCGGGCCGCGACCTCGTGACGGCCATCGTGGCCGGCTACGAAGTCGGCATCCGCGTCGGCGAGTTCCTCGGCCGCTCGCACTACCGGATCTTCCACACGACCGGCACCGCAGGCACGATCGCCGCCGCCGCTGCGGTCGGGCGACTGCTCGGCCTCACGGGCGACCAGATGCAGCACGCGTTCGGATCGGCCGGGACGCAGGCCGCGGGACTGTGGGAGTTCCTGCGCGACGCGGCGGATTCGAAGCAGCTGCACTGCGCGCATGCGGCCGCCTCGGGCCTCGCCGCCGCCCATCTTGCGCACAAGGGCCTGACCGGCGCGCGCCGCATCTTTGAAGGGCCGCAAGGCATGGCGGCCGGGATGTCGACGGACTCCGATCCGGCCCGCCTCGTCGATCGCCTGGGCGCGCGCTGGGCGCTGGCGGAGACCTCGTTCAAGTTCCACGCGTCGTGCCGGCACACGCACCCCGCGGCCGACGCGCTGCTGTCGGTGATGACGAAGGAGCAGCTGAAGGCCGACCAGGTCGCGCGCGTCACCGCGCGCGTCCACAAGGGCGCGATCGACGTCCTCGGGCCTGTGACCGACCCCCAGACCGTTCACCAGTCGAAGTTCTCGATGGGCACCGTGCTCGGGCTGATCGCGATCCACGGCCGCGCCGCGCTGACCGACTTCGACCGGGACTTCCGCGACCCGAAGGTGATGTCCTTCCGCGAGAGAGTCCACATGGAGCTCGATCCCGAGGTCGACAGCGCCTACCCCGCACGATGGATCGGCAAGGTCACGGTGGAGACGACCGACGGGCGCCGCCTCGAGGGCCGCGTCGATGTGCCGAAGGGCGATCCCGACAACACGCTCGAGCGGCACGAACTCGAGGACAAGGCGATCCGACTCGGCACCTACCGCAACGGCGCCACGGAAGCCGAAATGCGCGACGTGATCGGGCGCGTCTGGGCGCTCTCGCGGTCGCCGC
>CAYGXL010000279.1:0-2671 GCA_964353935.1 uncultured Burkholderiaceae bacterium
TCGGCAAGAGCGTCGTGGTGATCGGCGCCGGCAACACGGCGATGGACTGCCTGCGCGTGGCCAAGCGGCTCGGCACGCCGACGGTGCGCTGCGTGTATCGGCGCTCGGAGGCCGAGGCGCCGGCGCGCATCGAGGAACTGCGGCACGCGAAGGAAGAGGGCATCGATTTCTTCTTTCTGCACGCGCCGGTCGAGATCCTGGTCGACGGCGACGGCACGGTGCGCGGGATGAAGGTCGAGAAGATGATGCTCGGCGAACCGGACGAGAGAGGGCGCCGCAAGCCGGTGCCGCTCGGCGAATTCGTCGAACTGGAGTGCGACACGGTCATCTACGCGCTCGGCACGCAGGCCAACCCGATCATCACCAAGTCCACGCCGGGCCTCGCGCTCAACAAGTGGGGCTACATCGTCGCCGACGACTACACGCAGGCCACGAGCGTGCCGGGCGTATTCGCCGGCGGCGACATCGTGACCGGCGGCGCGACCGTGATCCTCGCGATGGGGGCCGGGCGCCGCGCCGCGCGCGCGATCGGCGCGTACCTCGCGGGCGGAAAGAGCAAGTGGCCGATCACGCAGGCAGACGCGGACGCATTCGTGCCGCCGCTGCCGATCGGCGCCGAGCCCCAGGTTTCCCTGTCCACCGAACCCGCCACCGGCGAGGTCAAGCAATGAACATCTGCCCGCGCTGCCACCGCCCACTGGAAGGCGACGAGTCGTACATCTGCTGTGCCGGCATGGAACTGCGCTGGCGCTGCACCGAGTGCCACAAGGTGGCCGAGGGCTTCGCCTTCCCGTACGGGCTGTGCCCGTACTGCAAGGGCAAGCTCGAGATGCTCGATCGCGGCGCGATCGAGGACGACCGCGCGCTCGAAGCGGTGCGCAAGGCGTTCGAGATCGAGCTCGGCGGCCACGCCTTCTACCAGCGCGCCTCGCGCGACGCGAAGGATCCCGTGCTGCAGGACCTGTTCGCCCGCTTCGCCGAGATGGAGCAGGAGCACATGGAAACGCTGTCGAAGCGCTACCACGCCGACCTGCCGGAGCCCTCGGCCGACCACCAGGTCGACCGCGCCGCGATCTTCGCCGGCATCGACCGCAAGCCGGAGGACCCGGCCAACCTGTTCCGAATCGCGATCGCGTTCGAGCAGCGCGCGGTCGACTTCTTCGCGCGTGAAGGCGAGCTCGCGCCCGCGGGTTCGGTCGAGCGCGACCTGTACCGCGAACTGGCCGCCGAGGAGCGCGAGCACGTCGCGCTGCTGACCACCGAATTCCGCCGCTGGGAGGCTGGCAAGGCCGGCATCCTGTAGCAGAGAGAGCCAAGATGAAACACTCGTACGTGCTCGACGGCAACGAAGCCGCCGCCCGCATCGCTCACATGCTGAGCGAGGTGATCGCGATCTACCCGATCACGCCGTCGTCGAACATGGGCGAGCTGTCCGACGCCTGGTCCGCCGCCGGGAAGACGAACCTCTGGGGCCAGGTTCCGGAGGTGATCGAGATGCAGAGCGAGGCCGGCGCCGCGGGCGCAGTGCACGGCTCGCTGCAGGCCGGCGCGCTCACCACGACCTTCACGGCGTCGCAGGGCCTGCTGCTGAAGCTGCCCAACATGTTCAAGATCGCCGGCGAACTGACTCCGGCGGTGTTCCACATCGCCGCCCGGACGCTCGCCACGCATGCGCTGTCGATCTTCGGCGACCACAGCGACGTGATGAGCGCCCGCACCACCGGCTTCGCGCTGCTCGCGGCATCGAGCGTGCAGGAAGCGCAGGACATGGCGATGATCGCCCACATGGCGACGCTGAAGTCGCGGGTGCCGTTCCTGCACTTCTTCGACGGCTTCCGCACCAGCCACGAGGTCAACAAGATCGACCTGCTGATGGAGGACGACGCACGCCAGCTGATCGACGATGAACTGATCGAGGCGCACCGCGCGCGCGCGCTGAACCCGGACGCGCCGGTCATCCGCGGGACCGCGCAGAACCCGGACGTGTTCTTCCAGGCGCGCGAGGCCTGCAATCCCTTCTACGCCGCGGTCCCCGGCATCGTCATCGAGTCGATGGAACGCTTTGCGAAGGTGACCGGGCGCAAGTACAGCCTGTTCTGGTACCGCGGGGCGCCGGACGCCGAGCGCGTGATCGTGCAGATGGGCTCGGGTGTCGGCGCCACGCGCGAGGCGGTGGCGAAGCTGGCCGCCGCGGGCGAGAAGGTGGGCCTCTTGACCGTGCGGCTCTACCGGCCGTTCGACGTGGACGCATTCGTCGCCGCGTTGCCGAAGACCGTGAAGTCGATCGCCGTGCTCGACCGGACGAAGGAACCTGGCGCCATCGGCGAACCTCTCTACCAGGACGTCGTCACCGCGCTCGCCGAAGGCTGGCCGAACGACATGGCGCTGCCGCGCGTCATCGGCGGACGCTACGGGCTTTCGTCGAAGGAATACACGCCGGCCATGGCGAAGGCCACGTTCGACGAGCTGACGCAGCCAGTACCGAAGAAGCACTTCACGGTCGGCATCCTCGACGACGTCACGCGCCTGTCGCTGAAGTGGGATCCGGACTTCGACACCGAGGCCGCCGGCGTGACGCGCGCGGTGTTCTACGGCCTCGGCGCCGACGGCACCGTCGGCGCGACCAAGAACACGGTCAAGATCATCGGCGAGAACACGCCGCTGCACGCGC
>CAYGXL010000280.1:0-2638 GCA_964353935.1 uncultured Burkholderiaceae bacterium
CGCAGCGCGGTCGACGCGCAGGACGGGACTTCAGAGACGTCAAGGTACGGCGCTGCGCGGTCGTCGCGAGGAAATCTCCGCTTGACAGGCCGGCCATCATTTCAATACTATTTGAAACATGAAAACGACTGACGCCGTCGCCGCACTCGCCGCACTCGCGCAGGACACCCGCCTGGCCGTCTTCCGCCTGCTCGTGGAGCAGGGCGTGGTCGGCATGTCCGCGGGCGAGATCGCGGAGAAGGTCGGCATCGCGCCGGCGGCGTTGTCGTTCCACCTGAAGGAACTCGCGCACGCGCGGCTCGTCCGCTCGCGCCAGGAAGGCCGCTACGTGTTCTATGCGGCCGACTTTGCGTCGATGAACCGCCTGCTGGCGTTCCTGACCCAGAACTGCTGCGCGGCGGACGGCGGCGCGGCCTGCGGGCCGGCGGCCTGCGCTCCTTCGTCCTCCTCCCGCGCCACCTCCCGAAAGGCCAAGGCATGAAACGCTTCCACGTGCACGTCGGCGTCCAGGACCTGGACGCCAGCATCCGCTTCTACTCCGCGCTGTTCGGCGCCGAGCCCGCCGTCCGCAAGGCCGACTACGCCAAGTGGATGGTCGAGGACCCGCGCATCAACTTCGCGATCTCGCAGCGCGGGGACGGCCGCCGCACCGGCGTGAACCACCTCGGCCTGCAGGTCGACTCGGATGAGGAACTCGAGGCGCTGCGCGCGCAGGCCGAGCAGGCGGATCTCGCTGCCGCGGCCGAGAAGGGCGTGAACTGCTGCTACGCGAAGTCGAACAAATACTGGTACACCGACCCGACCGGCGTCGCGTGGGAGACCTACCACTCTCTCGGGCAGGTCGAGTTCTTCGGCGACGAGCACGTGCAGGGCGAAGCGGGCGTGGCCTGCTGTGCTCCCGCGGCCGCTCCCGTCACGGTCGTCCGCTCCAATTCCGCCACCTGCTGTTCCTGAGGTCCCGCCGTGAACGATCAACCGAAACACGTCCTCTTCCTCTGCACCGGCAACTCGGCCCGGTCGATCCTGGCCGAGGTCGTAATGAACAGGCTGGGCAAGGCGCAGTTCATCGCCCACAGCGCCGGCAGCCGTCCGGTGGGCCGGGTCAACCCGTTCGCCATCGAATTGCTGCAGAAGAACCGGCTGCCGACCGACGGGCTGCGCAGCAAGAACTGGGACGAGTTCGCGGCGCCCGGCGCGCCGGCGCTCGACTTCGTCTTCACGGTCTGCGACAACGCGGCCGGGGAGGTGTGTCCGGTCTGGCCGGGCCAGCCGGTCAGCGCGCACTGGGGCGTCGAGGACCCGGCTGCGGTGGAGGGCACCGACGAGGAAAAGCGCAAGGCGTTCGTGCGCGCACTGACGACGCTGCAGCGGCGCATCGAACTGTTCCTCAGCCTGCCGCACGGCAAGCTCGACAAGCTGGCGCTGAAGCGGCGGCTGGACGAGATCGGGCGCGAACCGGGCGCGGAGCGGGCGGCCTGATCCCCGCGCAGCCATGACCCGGCACGATTCCCGTTCGCTTTGACGGGAAAGGCGAAGACTGAATGACCGTCGTGGCGGAAAATCGTGACGCTGCATGTGCAGCCCGGACGAGAAAGGGAACCGCACCATGAACTACGCCACGCACTCATCGACCAGGCGGCTTGCCGGCGCGGCACTGGCCGCCTTGATCGGCCTCGCGGCCGCAGCCCCCGCCGCATTCGCGGCGGACATCGCGAAGAACAGCGCCGCCACGCTGAACAGCGACGGCGCCAAGGCGTTGAAGGCGCTGTACGCGAAGGTCCCCGCCGCCAAGGCCATCGGCGGCAAGGCCACGGCGGTGCTGGTGTTTCCCAAGGTCACGAAGGCCGGACTCGGCATCGGCGGCCAGTACGGCGAGGGCGTGCTGCTGAAGGGCGGCAAGCCGGTCGCGTACTACAGCACGGGCGGTGCTTCGTACGGCCTGCAGGCCGGCGCGCAGCAGTACGGCTACGCCATGTTCTTCATGAACGACGCCGCGTTGAAGTCGCTCGACAAGGCGGAGGGCTTCGAGGTCGGCGTCGGGCCCAGCGTGGTGGTGATGGACGAAGGAATGGCGAAGACGACGACCACGACGACGATGGACAAGGACGTCTATGCGTTCATCTTCAGCCAGGGGGGCCTGATGGCCGGCCTCGGCATCCAGGGCAACAAGGTCACGAAGATCAACCCCAAGTGACGGTGCGATGACCGCGACGATGGACAAGGCAAGGCCGGCGCCGCCGGCCCTGTCGTTCTTCGAGCGCTACCTGACGCTCTGGGTGGCGCTCACCATCGTCGCCGGCATCGTGCTCGGCCAGGTCTTCCCGTCGTTCTTCCAGGCGGTTGGCGCGCTGGAAGTCGCGCGCGTCAACCTGCCGGTCGGCGTGCTGATCTGGGTGATGATCATCCCGATGCTGCTGCGGATCGACTTCGGCGCCCTCGGGCAAGTGAAGTCGCACGTGCGCGGAATCGGCGTGACGCTCGCGGTCAACTGGCTGGTGAAGCCGTTCTCGATGGCGCTGCTGGCGTGGATCTTCATCCGCCACCTGTTCGCGCCGTGGCTGCCCGCCGAGCAGATCGACAGCTACATCGCCGGGCTGATCCTGCTCGCCGCCGCGCCGTGCACGGCGATGGTGTTCGT
>CAYGXL010000281.1:0-2632 GCA_964353935.1 uncultured Burkholderiaceae bacterium
GAGAAGCCGAGCAGCGCCCGGTAGTCGATGCCCTCCGCGGTCAGGAAACGGTCGAGCCCCAGGACCCGGAGCACGACGGTCAGGACGACGAGGACCGCAACGTTGGTGAGGAGGTAGAGGACGATGCGCTTCATGGTGGGCTCCCGGTGGGACGAGACGGTGGGCTCGCGGCGCACGTCGCGAATTCATTCTAGCGACCCGGCATTGTGCTGCAAGGCGCGCAGCTTGCGCGCCTCGGCGTCGGCCGGATCGAGTTGCAGCAGCAGGGACGTCAGCTTGAGGGTCCAGCGCCGGTTGGCGAGTCCGCCCCGCGCATTGGCGCTGGCGGCGGCTTTCCGTACGGCGCCGGGGCCGCCCATCATCTGCACGGCACGCGCCGCTTCCTCGTTCCCGGACAGGGCTTGATGTCGTACACGTCGCCGCCGAACCAGCCCATCGTGCCGTTGAAGACCTGCTGCACGTGGCTCTCGACCTGCCCGTAGTTTTCCCAGTCCCCACGCTGATTGCGCGGCATGTACACCTGTTCGGCCGCCTGTCGTGCGTCCAGGCCATGCGCGATCTGGCGCAGCGTCTGGTCGAGGATCAGCTGCACCTGGTCGAGGGCGCGCTCCACGGCGTCGCGAACCGCGTCTTCGCCCTTGACCGTGGGGCCGTGGATGTCGAGCAGGATTTCCGCATTCTCCGACTCGATCCAGCGGCCGTCCTGGATCAGGACCGCCGGATTGCGATACGAGCCGCCGCGCAGCTAATGCACGTTGAAGATGCCGCCCGGCACCATGGCGTTGGTCACCAGCACGCGGCGCTTCGAGAAGAAGAACCCGACACTGTCACTCACGCCCGAACGATTCGGCGCGACCTGGATCGGCTCGCCGGCGACGACGACGTCGATGACGCGGCTGTTCTCGAAGAGCCGCGTAGGCGGTTGGTAGCTGGACCCGGCCAGCAGTTTGTCGGGCGTGAAGCCGAGCGTGTTCGGAAAGGCATCGGGACCGCTTGGCGGATGAAAGACGCCGAACTGCGCGATCGCCCGTGACTGGAGGACGCCGCCCAGGACGTTGAGCCCGCCGGAGGCGCTGCGGTTGCGGTCCAGGTGCTCGTGCCCCCACACCTCGGTCCCCTCGTCCAGCCAGGCGCCGGTGCCGTCGGCGTAGTGCCAGTGCGTGAGCAGGATGGCGGCGACCTTGATCTTCTTGCCGACCGCACGTTCGAGCGTCTCGCGCATTTCGGCCGCGGCGCGGGTCGAATCGCCGGTGTCGACGACGATCCACCCGTTCGGCGCCTCGATGGCAAAGCTGTGCGCGATGCCCCAGCCGCGCAGTGCATAGACGCCCGCGGCGACCTGCTCGGCGACTTTCGAATCCGTAATGCCAATTCGCGCGTTGGCGGTAAGCGCTGTGTCGGTCGTGATGACTCCGTTCGGACTCGTGACCGTCTCCATGGTCAGCGACTGGCTGTGCCAGGAACGTTCCGCCTGTCCCGCCGGCGCCCCGGCAGGTCTTTCCTGGGCATGTCCCAAAGAGCACGTGCCGATCGCGAGCGCGGCGACTGCGCAGGCGATCCTGAGGGTCTGAGATTGCATGATTTGGTTTCCGCCGTTTTCAGTTGCAGGTTGACCATGACCTGAATTCGGCCAGGGTCGCGGTAGCGGCAGCGGCAGGCGCAGCAGCCGGCTTCAGAACGCCCAGTTGCCGTACACGGACAGCACGACCGCAGCCGTGTTCCGGTACTCGCCGACCAGATTGCCGCGGCCGCCCAGCGCGGGCGGCAATGCGCTGGTCGACTCGACGTCGAGGGTCCCGCCGTAGATCACCGATCCCGCGATGCCCCACTTCGCCGTGGGCGACAGCTGTTGTTCGCCGCCCAGGCCGAAGCGCCACGCCGAGTTCACCGGCAACAGCGGGGTGACCCGGCTGCCCGACTGGAAACCCGAGTCGTAGGCCACGCCGAAGTTGAGCTTCCACGGGCCCGACAACTGGTACTGCGCACCGGCGGCGACGTGCCAGGTGTCCTTGAACGGGATCGCGGTCGTCAGGCCGACGGGATTGTTGCCGTTGTCGATGCCGATCTCGACCTCGCCGAAGCGCGACCATTGTTGCCAGCCGACGTTGCCCATCACCGCCCAGCGGTCGTCGATCTGGGTGTATCCGCTGGCCATCACCTGCTGCGGCACGCGCACGCCCGCGTCGAGCTGCGCGTCGAGCAAGCCACGATTGCGCAGCAAGGTCGACAGCACCGGACCGAGCCCGGAGAACTGCGGCTGCGCCTTGAAGTCGAGCTTGACTTCCGAGGTCCAGGTCAGGCCGACCCGCGAGGTCGGCGACCATGCGTACAGAAGTCCGAGGTTGCCGCCCAGGCCCCAGGCGGTGTCGTCGAACTCGAGCCTGCCGTCGGCCGCGCCGGGCACCACGTTGTTGACCGCGACCTTCTGGTCCATGACGCCGTACATGACGTTGATGCCGGCGCCCAGCGAAAGGTGCTCGTTCACGCGGTAGGCCACCGAAGGCACGAAGGACACGCCGAGCAGCGTGGCCTCCTGGGCACGGTAGCGACCGACCCAGCCGGCGTCGTAGTCGAGGATAGCGACCTTCACTCGACGGACGCTTCGCGACCCGTAGCGGACATCGCGGCCGCT
>CAYGXL010000282.1:0-2622 GCA_964353935.1 uncultured Burkholderiaceae bacterium
TCTCTGTTCCTGCCGGGTTGGGCGGTCAACGTCGCGACGATCGTCCACGGGGAAGAGGCGCTGCTGGCGGTGGGCTTCATCTTCACGATTCACTTCTTCAACGGCCACCTGCGGCCGGAGAAGTTCCCGATGGACATGGTGTTCTACACCGGCGTCGTCTCGGAGCACGAGTTGAAGGAAGAACGTCCGGTCGAGTACGCGCGCATGGTCGCGCAGGGCCGGTTGCAGCAGCTGGAGGCGCCGGCGCCGCAGCGCGAGGGCCTGCTGTTCGGCCGGATCCTCGGCACGGCGGGCGTGGTGCTCGGTCTGATCACCATCTTCCTGATCCTGTACGGCGCAATCTTCTAGGGTTGGCGGTAGCATTGAGATGAGGGCTCCGTCTGCAGGGACGGAGCCCTCGTGACAATCTGGGGGAGAACAAGAGAATGAAGATGAGCTTCGGTCGCAAGACCATGGCGGGGGCGATCGGCACGCTTGTGGCCGGCGGCATCGGGCTGATGGTGCTCGCCGCGGCGGGGATCGCGGGGTGGGAGTTCAGCAACAGCGACGCGTTCTGCGCTTCGATGTGCCACTCGGTGCACCCGGAGGAGATCGTGGCGCACAGGACCGGCGCGCACGCGCGGGTGCGCTGCGTCGAGTGCCACATGGGACGGAACTCGACGCTGAAGCTCATCGCGATGAAGCCGACCCACTTCAGGGAACTGTGGGGGATGATCGTCGGCTACGAGCGACCGCTGCACGCGTCCGGCATGCGCCCGGCGCGCGAGGCCTGCGAGGCCTGTCACTTTCCGCAGGCAGAGCACCACGACAGCATCGCGGTGAACAAGCGCTACGGCACGGACCCGAAGAGCAGTCTCACCGAGTATCGCCTGATACTGCACACCAGCGCCGAGATCGAACGTGAAATGCCGTGGAAGATCGGCGGCATCCACTGGCACATCGACAACGACGTCCAGTTCAAGACGACCGACGTGCAGGGGCGCGAAATTCCCTGGGTCCAGGTCACGAGGCCGGACGGCACGAAGGTGACGTACATCGATGCGGCGTCGAAGCTCTCGAAGGAGGAGCTCGCCAAGCTCGAACCGCGCCGGATGGAGTGCTACAACTGCCACAACCAGGTGGGGCACCCGTTCCCGAATCCGACGGACAAGGTCGACGCCGCCCTTGCCGCAGGCCGGATCAGCCGCGACCTGCCGGGCGCCTTGTCGCGCGCCACGGCGCTGATCATCGCCACGCAGGATCTCAGCGGCCCGCTCGCTGAACGGGCCGCGGCGATCGACAAGGTCATCGCCGCGAACGCAGCGAACGCCAACCTGCCGGCCAACCTGAAGGACAAGGACGCGCAGTTCCAGAAGGTGATGCGGGAGATCCTCCTCGGCAGCACCTTCGAGGAGAAGGGCGTCACCTGGAAGTCGTTCCCGAACCACGCTCAACACCGTGACTCGCCGGGCTGCTTCCGCTGCCACAACGGCAGGCACCTGAACGACCAGGGGGAGTCGATCCGGCTGCAGTGCACGTTGTGTCACAGCCTGCCGCAGGTGACGCTCGAGAACGGAAAGAGCACCGTGCCGTCGACGGTGGTCGCTGGCGTGACGCCGCCGTCGAGCCACGAAGAACCGAACTTCATGCACGAGCACCGGTTCAAGCTCGACGAGAGCTGCTCGATGTGCCACGGCAAGCTCGAGTTCGGGCGCGAAGGCGGCAATTTCTGCGCGAACCCGGCGTGCCACGGGCGGCAGTGGCCGGGCGTCAACCTGAACGTCGAGATCAGGGCGGCTGCGCCGGCCCCGACGGCGGTCCCCGCGGCCGCGGCGGCGAAGACGTCGGCGCCCGCCAAGCCCGAAAAGGCCAAGGCCGAGAAGAAGTAGCGGGACGCGCTCCCTCGAACGGCCGCCCTCGGGCGGCCGTTTCGCTGGCGGGCGCCGGCCTTGTCCGCAGCGATAAACTCGCTCGTTCCATCGCCTGGAGGTGCCCTGATGAACCTCGCCGACCTCGATCGCTTCGTCGCCCGCCGCTGGGACGAGGACCTGCTGCCGCAGCTGATCGACTACGTGCGCGTGCCCGCGAAGTCGCCCGCGTTCGACGCGAGCTGGGAGGCGCACGGGCACCTCGAGGCGGTGATCCAGGCCGCCGAGCAGTGGTGCCGTGCCCAGCCGATCGCCGGGCTGAAGCTCGAAATCGTCACGATCGACGGGCTGACGCCCTGCCTGTTCTTCGACGTTCCGGCGACCGCCGGCCTTGGCGACGACCGCACGGTGCTGTTCTATGGCCACCTCGACAAGCAGCCGGAGATGGTCGGATGGCGCGAGGACCTCGGGCCGTGGAAGCCCGTCTACGAGGACGGCAAGCTCTACGGTCGCGGCAGCGGCGACGACGGCTACGCGGTGTATTGCGCGCTGACGACGATCGCCGCGATCGACGCCCAGGGCGCGCCGCGTCCGCGCTGCGTCGGCCTGATCGAAACCTGCGAGGAAAGCGGCAGCCCGGACCTGCCCGCGTATCTCGAACTGCTGGCGCCGCGGCTCGGCGACGTGCAACTGCTCGTCGGGCTCGACTCCGGCTGCCGCAACTACGAGCAGCTGTGGGTCAACGGCTACTACCACAATCCGGCCTACCCGGGAC
>CAYGXL010000283.1:0-2565 GCA_964353935.1 uncultured Burkholderiaceae bacterium
CGCACGTGCAGCGTGCCCACCGACGCGTGCGCGTACCAGGTGCCGCGCGTGCCGTTGCGCTCGAACACTTCGGTGAGCCGCGCCACGTAGTCGGCCAGGTGCTCCAGCGGCACCGCGCAGTCCTCGATGAAGGACACGGGCTTGCCGTCGCCCTTCATGCTCATCATGATGTTCAGGCCGGCCTTGCGGACGTCCCACAGCGCCTTCTGCGGGCCGGCTTCCGGCATCCGCACCACCTGCCCTGGCAGTCCGAGATCGCCCATCAGCGCGACGAGATCCTCCAGCCGGCGCCGCGGCGCGTCCGCGTCCTCGCCGACGAACTCGACCAGCAGGATCGCGTCGGGCTCACCGACCAGCGCCGCGTCGATGACCGGCCGGAAGGCGGGATTGCCGCGCGCCAGCTCGATCATCGTGCGGTCGACGAGTTCGACCGCGGACGGCCCGAGTTTGACGATGTGCTTCGTCAGTTCCATCGCACGGTACAGCGTCGGGAAGCTGACGACGCCGAGCGCCTTGTGCTTCGGCAGCGGCGCGAGCTTGAGCGTCAGCGTCCGCGTCCACGCGAGCGTGCCTTCGCTGCCCACCAGCAGGTGCGACCAGTTGACGCTGCCGTCGTCCGTGTACGGGCGCTCGCTCTGCGGGTGGAAGACGTCGAGGTTGTAGCCGCCGACGCGGCGCATCACCTTCGGCACCTGGCGCTCGATCTCGGCGCGCTCGCGCCCGGCGATGCCGCGCAGCCCGTCCATCAGCGCCTGCAGCCGCGGCGGCGCCCCGCTCATCCGCGCGTCGGGGCCGAGCCACGCCTCGGTGCCGTCGGCGAGCAGCGCATCGGCCGCGACGACGTTGTGCACCATGTTGCCGTAGAAGATCGAGCGCGAGCCGCAGGAGTTGTTGCCGGCCATGCCGCCGATGGTCGCCTGCGCCGACGTGCTGACATCGACCGCGAACCAGACGCCGTGCGGCTTGAGCCACGCGTTCAGCGCGTCGAGCACGATGCCCGGCTCCACCGTCACGGTCATCGCGTCGCGATCGAAGGCGACGACGCCGTTGAGGAACTTGCTGTGGTCGATCACGAGCGCCGCGCCGACGGTCTGCCCGCACTGCGAACTGCCGCCGCCGCGCGGCAGCAGCGGCACGCCGAGCTGGCGACAGACGTCGACCGCGACGCGCACGTCCTCGTGCGTGTGCGGGACCAGCACGCCGATCGGTTCGATCTGGTAGATCGACGCGTCGGTGGAGTAGCGGCCGCGCGAGGCGCGGTCGAACAGGACTTCGCCCTGCACCGCGCCGCGCAGCCGTCGCGCGAGTTCGTTGTCGCCGGGCGGGTGGAACACCAGCGGGCGGGCCAGTGGAGCGTTCATTCCGCGGCCTCCGCGTCGAGCGCTTCCCTCTCCGCTCGCCGGCCATCGAGCACCGCCTGGCACTTCTCCTGCAGGTGATGCCGCAGGATGGCGCCGAGGCGCGCGCCGTCGCGAGCCTCGAGCGCCTCGACCATCTCCGAGTGTTCGCGCGCGGCCTTGTCCCACTTGTGCTGGTCGAAGTTGGAGCGGAAGCGCAGGTTCTCGATCCGCTGGTTCAGGTTCGAGTACACCTGTGTCAGCAACGCGTTGCGCGCGGCACGGTTGATGCACTGGTGGATCAGGCGGTTGATCCGGTAATAGGCGGGCAGGTCGCGGCGCGCGTGGCACGCGAGCATCTCGAAGGTCAGCGCCTTCACCTCGGCGACCTCCTCCGGAGATATGTGGCGGCATGCGCGTTCGCCGGCCAGCGCTTCGAGCGCGCCCATCACTTCGAAGCTCTCCCGGATGTCGTCGTCGGACAGCGAGACGACCTGCGCGCCGCGATTGGGCTGCAGCTCTACCAGGTGCTCGGCGGCGAGCAGGCGGAACGCTTCGCGCAGCGGCGTGCGCGAGGCGCCCAGGCGGTCGCACAGCGCGCGCTCGTTCAGGCGCATGCCGGGCGGCAGTTCGCCCTCGATGATCATCTGGCGCAGCCGATCGGCCAGCGATCCGGCGAGCGTCGCGGCGCCCCCGCCGGGCGCAACGGCGGCCACAGGGACCGGGTTCAGGTCATCCGGAGCGTTCACGTTGGTATACCGAGTTTTGCGTATGGGACCAATGCCAAGCCGGTCGTCGAAACACCGGATCGACGCATTTCCCCTATGAGTCAAGGATAGTCCTGCCGGGGCGGGATCGCCGATGCCGCTTGCGGCCAACTGCCTGATCTGGTTAGGATGCGTTTTGTATACCAAATCGGGCCGCCCGGCCAGCCTCCATGCTCGAACTCGACAGCCATCATTCCGGTCGCCACTTCCTGCAGATTCCCGGACCGACGAACGTTCCGGACCGCGTGCTGCGCGCGATCGACCATCCGACGATCGATCATCGCGGCCCCGAGTTCGGCAAGCTCGGCAAGGCCGTCCTCGCCGGGATGAAGAAGGTGTTCCAGACGGAACAGGACGTCGTCATCTATCCCGCGAGCGGCACCGGCGCGTGGGAGTCGGCGCTGGTCAACACGCTGTCGCCCGGCGATCGCGTGCTGATGGCCGAAACCGGCCAGTTCGCA
>CAYGXL010000284.1:0-2557 GCA_964353935.1 uncultured Burkholderiaceae bacterium
CCAGCGCCACCACCTCCACCGCCATCGACGCAACCGTTCGCCCTCAACGTCGGCGGGCCGACGCCACCGGTTTCGAGCGGAGTGACGCCGCGCCTGGTGACCTTCGCCACCGGCCTGGCGGCGCCGTGGGGCATGGCGTTCCTGCCGGACGGCGGAGGACTGCTCGTCACGCAGAAGGCGGGAGCGCTCGTGATCGTCAGCGCCAACGGGCAGTCGGTCTCCGCGCCGCTCGCCGGTGTGCCGACGGTCGATGCGAGCGGCCAGGGCGGATTGCTCGACGTCGCGCTCGATCCCGCGTTCGCGAGCAATCGCCTCGTTTACCTTGCGTACTCCGAACTCGTTGGCGGCGCCAATGGCACGGCGGTCGCACGCGGCACGCTGAACGCAGCCCGCACGGGGCTCGACAACGTGCAGGTGATCTTCAGGCAGGCGCCGAAGAAGACGGGCACGAGCGGGCACTACGGCAGCCGGCTCGTGTTCCGCGGCGACGGCACGCTCTTCGTCACGCTGGGCGAACGGCAGAGCTACTCAACCGAGGCGCAATCGCTGGCGTCCCAACTGGGCAAGGTCGTTCGCATCCATCCGGATGGACGCCTTCCAGCCGACAACCCGTTCGCGGCGCAAGGCGGACTCGCCGCTGCCGTGTGGACCTATGGGCACCGCAATCCGCAGGCCGCGGCGCTGCACCCGGCCACCGGCGAGCTTTGGGTTGCCGAGCACGGCCCCCAGGGCGGCGACGAGGTGAACCTGGCGCTGGCATCGCGCAACTTCGGCTGGCCGAGCGTCTCGTACGGCTGCAACTACGGCGCGCCGGTGGGGACCGCCTGCTGGATCGGTGGCGGCGCCCACAACGCCCCGTTCACGGCGCCGGTGGCGTACTGGTATCCCACCTCGACCGCGCCGGGCGGCATGCTGTTCTACACGGGCACCCGCTTCCCCGAGTGGCAAGGCAGCCTGTTCGTCGGCGGCCTGTCCGGCCGCACGCTCTGGCGCTTCGTGCTGAGCGGCAGCGCGATCGTCGGCCAGGAGCCGTTCTTCGCCGGGCTGCACGAGGTCCGCGACGTGAAGCAGGGGCCCGACGGCTGGATCTACCTGATCAGCCGCAACGCGAACCAGATCCTGCGCGTCGAGCGCTGACGGTTCCCAGGCAGGGAATGGGCGAGCGCGGGCCGCCCCGCGCGCGTTTTTGGCTTCCCGCGACCTCGGCGATAATCCCTTGCTGACTTCGATCGCAATTCATGAAAGTACTCGTCACCGGTTCGGCAGGATTCATCGGCATGCACGTCGCGCAGCGCCTGCTCGCGCGCGGCGACCAGGTGGTCGGCATCGACAACCTGAACGAGTACTACGACGTCAACCTGAAGCTCGCGCGCCTCGAGCAGTTGCGGCGGCCCGGCTTCGAATTCGAGAAGATGGACGTGGCCGACGGCCCGGCGATCGAGGGCCTGTTCGCGCGCCACCGCTTCGACCGCGTGGTCCACCTGGCCGCGCAGGCGGGCGTGCGCTACTCGCTGATCAACCCGCACGAGTACGTCCGATCCAACATCACCGGCTTCCTGAACATCCTGGAAGCGTGCCGCCATCACCCGGTGGCGCATCTCGTATACGCGAGCAGTTCGAGCGTCTATGGCGGCAACACGCGGCTGCCGTTCACCGAGTCGGACAACATCGACCATCCGGTGAGCCTGTACGCGGCCAGCAAGAAGTCGAACGAGTTGTTCGCGCACACCTACAGCCACCTGTTCGGCATCCCGACCACCGGGCTGCGCTTCTTCACCGTCTACGGCCCGTGGGGCCGGCCGGACATGGCGCTGTTCCTGTTCACGCGCGCGATCCTCGAGGGACGGCCGGTCGACGTTTTCAACCACGGGCAGATGCAGCGCGACTTCACGTACATCGACGACATCGTCGAGGGTGTGGTGCGGGTGATGGACCGGGCGCCGGAAGCGAATCCGGCGTTCGACAAGGAAACCCCGGATCCGGCGCACTCATGGGCGCCGTACCAGGTGCTGAACATCGGCAATCACGGGCCGGCGGGGCTGCTCGAGTACCTGGATGCGCTGGAAGAGGCGCTCGGGAAGAAGGCCGAGCGGCGGTACCTGCCGATGCAGCCGGGGGATGTGGCGGCGACGTTTGCGGATACGGCGCGGCTGACCGAGTGGACGGGGTATGAGCCGGGGACGGCGATACGGGTTGGCATTGCGCGGTTCGTCGATTGGTACCTGAAGTTCTATCCGCGGGCGAAGGCAGCGTAGCTCAGCGTCGCCGTTCGTTGTGGGCCGTTGGGTCGTTGTCCGGCCCGATCCATCCCTGTTGCCAGAAGCGCGGCCACATCCCCTTGCCAGGATGCTCGGCCCGCCAGATCTTCTCGCGCTGCGTGGGTTGACCGAACTCTGTCGTGGGCAGCAGCGCGAGCACCGCCAGCGCGATCGCGCAGAAGATCGTCCAGACCGTCGGGATGAATCGGCCTTGTGGTGACGGCGCTGCCGACGGCGAAGCGAGGCGGAGCCACATCACCGCCAGCATGAGCACGGCGGTCGACATCACCTGGCTCGTC
>CAYGXL010000285.1:0-2508 GCA_964353935.1 uncultured Burkholderiaceae bacterium
TGGACAGGTCCGCGCACGAGGACGTACGGCACGATGGCGCAGACGACGGCCACGACCAGCACCAACCCGGGGTAGACCCAACGAAAGACGATCAGCTGGTACGTGACGTCGAGAACGACGGCGATGAGGAAGATCCGACCGACGTCCTTGCGCCAGCCGCGGAATACGCGTTTCCGCTCGTGCGGGTCCTGGATCCAGATCCCCAGGAAGGCCGGCCGCCCCTCCCGCAGGTCCTTCCAGGCCGCATGCAAGGCGATGATGGTGACGACCGTGGGCATGACCACGAGCCGGAAGTTCAGCGGCCCGCTCAACCTGCCGAGGAGCTGATCGAGCCCGAGCTGCAGTACGTTCACCACCGAGTCCATGCCCTCGTCTCCTTTCCCTCTCCGGTGTGCTCGAAGGCGCGAAGAACGGGCCCTCCCCGTTCTCGGCGTTCCCCTGGGTTCCAGGGTCGTTCGTGACGTAGTCGGTGCAGGTCGTCGCGGATGACTGCCGAGGTCCCGTTCCCTTTAAGCTGCTGACCTGCAATTCGCTGCCGTCCGCCTGCTGAGCATTGTCAGAGCGCGTTCATTGGAGGTATTTACAGGACAGGACAGCGGCTTCACTATTCAAGACACGCGACACTTTTCTTCTTGTGTCACGTCAATCACAACAACCAACCGGCGTTACCGCACGCATCAAGTGGACTCAAGAGTCGACCGCTTTGCGCCACTTCGGTTGAACACCGGGGCGATGCCGCCGTGGGATCCGCCCATACGCGTCGGCGTCCTGGCTGCCGTGCCCGCCGTGATCCGCAGCCTTGGGGCGGACCCCGCGCAAGTCCTTGCGGAGGCGGGTTTCGACATCGGGTTGCTCGACGATCCGAACAAGCAGATCACCTTCGGCGAGCGAAGCCGCCTGATCGCCCGCTGCGCCGAACTGACGGGCTGCGCCCATTTCGGATTGCTGGTCGGCCAGCAAGGCGGCTTGCGTGTGCTCGGGCTGGTGGGGCTCCTCGTCGAGCACGCGCCGGATGTGGAGACTGCGCTGCGCAGCCTCGTGAGGTTTTTCCATCATCACCTGCGCGGCGCGGCGCTCGACCTCGTCGTCGACGGCGGGCTGGCCGTGTTCAGTTACACCATCTACCAGCCGGGCACCGAAGGGACCGATCAGGTCGGCGATGGCGCCATCGCAGGGGCCGTCAACATCATGCGCCAGCTGTGCGGCTCAGATTGGTCTCCCAACGACGTCATGCTCGCGCACCGGCGCCCGGGTGACGTCGAACCCTATCGGCAGTTCTTCCGGACGCCCATCCTGTTCGATGCAGAACAGAACGCCATCACGTTTCCGGCGTCGCTCCTGACTCGGCAACTGTCCGAGCGCGAACCCGTGATCCGACGGCTGCTGAAGGAGAAGATCGATGCGCTCGAGGCGCAGTTCCACCATGACTTTCCGGAACAGGTCCGGCGCATCCTGCGAAGTGCGTTGTTGACGGACAAGACGAGCCTGCAGGACATCGCGGGCCTCCTTTCAATGCAGCCCCGCACACTCGACCGTCGCCTGAAGGCTTACGGCCTGAGCTTCCAGGATCTCGTCGACGAAGGCCGGTACGAGATCGCTCGCCAGGCCCTGCTTGACACGGACATGAACGTGGCTCACGTCGCGGCGCTGCTTGACTACGCAGACGCCAGTTCGTTCGTGCGTGCCTTTCGGCGATGGTGCGGTCTCACACCTATGCAGTGGCGCAGGCAGCATCAGGCGGCGGAGCAGCGAAAATCGGACAGCTCCTCGCCGCGGCAATTCGACAGCGCGTAACCTGCGCCATCGTCGGCCCCTTTCAATTCGACTGTCCAATTCCGCTGATGCAACCGCAGGCACTTCGTGCGCGACGCCGCGCGCACACATCGGGAACGAAGCCATCGGCGACGGGCTCGACGGTGCGCATGGGAACCGCGCTCGTCATCCCCGCCCTGCTCAAGCGTCTTGGCGTGGACCCCGTGGAGGTCCTGACCGAAGCGGGGGTCGACCTGAAACTGTTCGACGACCCCGAATACACCATCTCGCTCGCGGCACACAACCGCATCGTCCAGCATTGCGCCGATCGGACCCGGTGCGCACATTTCGGACTCCTCGTCGGCCAGCAGGACGGCCTGCAATCGCTCGGCCTCATCGGCCTGCTGGTCAGGTACTCGACCGATGTGCATTCGGCGCTGAACGCCTTCGCGCGTCATCTCGGCGTTCATGTTCGCGGGGCCCACGCAACGCTAGTCGTCGAGGGCAAGACAGCCATCCTCTCCTGGGAGATTCACGAACCCGGGGTGGAAGCGATCGATCAGGTCGGCGACGGCGCCATCGCTGTCTACTGCAACATTCTCCGGGAACTCTGCGGCCCGAACTGGAAGCCGACCGAGGCCTGGTTCGCGCACCGCCGGCCGGCCAACGTCAGCCCCTTCCGCCAGTTCTTCCAGGTCCCGCTGCGCTTTGACGCCGAGCAGTTCGCCCTGCTGTTTTCGGCCGGCGTGTTGAAGC